>CAYJPT010000008.1:0-29646 GCA_964372165.1 uncultured Desulfovibrionaceae bacterium
TGAATTGCGCCTACTCTTGATTTATCGGGTCGTGCTGACTTTGTCAGCACTCTGAGGATACTTGTATCCTTTTAATATATTAAACTAACTTCTTAATAGTAATAATTCATACAATCGGAATCACGTGAATAGCAACAGCTATTTACGTGGTGCTAAAAAGCGTATGCTGTGTGGTTCAACGCAGCATAAACACCGGCTATTAATATGCTCTGTTCTTGTAACAAAACTAAATTTATCAAGACTATAAATAGCACTTTCCTCTAAGCTGCAATCAAAAAACTCTAATTCCTCACCCTTCATAATATAAGCTGTAGTCCAGTGCCGATTTACCGGCTGAGCATCCGGCATGAGATAACGTAAAAAACGAAATATCACCACACGTTCAGGTACATGCTGAAAAATACTACCGCCTTGAAATGCATTGGGTGCAAGCCATGATTTAATGCTTTCAAACACTGCCTCACTACTTGGGGCGTTATCATTGGTACTTTTCTCAAAAGGTTTCTCAATATGCAGGGGAAATTTTCTACCTTGCACATTGAGCATTGCATCAACTAAGCCTATATAATCTGTCTGCTGCTCAAGCACAGCACGAAAAGTTTTAGCATCTTGTGCTATACCCATTAGCGTGTCATGAAAAATATCTCTGGCCTGTAAGGTACGAATATGATGTGTAACGCGCAAAGCATTAAGCACCGCATAGATAGCACAAAAAACATCAATCTTACCTTGAAAAAAAGGTTTCATTACTTCTCCGCAATTTGGGGATTATTTTAGCAAATGCCCATTTACAGCATTCGTCGTAGTGCCTTTAATCCAGCTTTGCAAATTTTCCACAGCAAGACGCACTATATTGGCACGCGCTTTACGCGTAGCCCAACTTATATGCGGAGTTATTAAGCAATTTGGTGCTGTAAGCAATGGGTTATCCTGAGCTGGTGGTTCAGTGGATAGCACATCAACGCCTAATCCACCAAGTTGACCATTATGCAAAGCGGTAGCAACATCAGCCTCATTTAAAAGAGCTCCACGTGCTGTGTTTATAATAATGCTATTTGGCTTCATTTTTGCGATAAGCTTGGCATTAACCATCTCACGTGATTCTTCATTTAAGGGGCAATGCAGTGAAATAACATCACTGCTACTAAAAATAGTTTCTAAATCTACAAAGTCACATGGGTACTCTATGCATGATTTTGGTGAACGATTATAAGCTTGAACTTGCATGCCCATAATATGTGCCATGTGACCAACTTTATGGCCAATATTGCCAAAGCCTACAATGCCCATAACCATTTCTGATAAATCACGCATGGGGCGCAACCAATAGCACCAATCATCGCACTTGTTCCATTGTCCGGCTTTTACGCTATTACTATGGTCTGTTATACCACGTGTAAGTTCAAGCAATAATGCCATAACGTGCTGAGCCACAGTGTCAACACCATAAGCCACAACATTACAAACCGGAATACCGCGCATAGCTGCAGCATTTATATCAACAACATCATATCCGGTTGCAACAATACCGATATAACGTAAATTTGGTAATTTTTCTATGGTTTGCGCTCTAAGTGGGGTTTTGTTAGTAATGATGACCTCTGCATCATAGGCAATATCAACAATATCTTTTTCCTCAGTGCGTGCAAAAATTGCTAAATCGCCTAAAGCTTCAAAACCAGCCCAAGTTAAGTCACCGGGATTTATTACCCCTGCATCAAGTATGACAATTTTCAAAACTATCCCTTTATATTTTAGTATTAAAACAAAAAACTTTTCATGGTAAGCCGTGATAAACTTACCATGAAAAGTTTTTGAAAGTATTTAACGCAAATCTTGCGTCATAAATATCTTAGTTATTTATGACACGAAAATCATCACGGCGATTTTGTGCCCATACCGCTTCACCTGTACCAGGTACGGCTGGATTTTCTTTACCATAACTTAACATTTCCATTTGTGCTGGGTTAACACCGAGCATGGTCATGTATTCAAAAGCTGCGCGAGCACGGCGCTCACCAAGTGCTAAGTTATATTCTTGTGTGCCACGAGCGTCGCAGTTACCTTCAATGCGCACACGTATACGTGGGTACATTTTCATAAGCTCAGCTTTTTGGCGTAATGTTTCTTTGCCTTGTGGGTTAATTTCATATTTATTAAAAGCAAAATAAATACGAGCGTCAGTAATACGCTGCATGGCTGACTGTTCTTCAGTGGTCCAGCCAGATTCTATGGCAGGTTCAGAGCCGCTTGTTTTGCTAGAACAACCAAAACCTGCGCCTAGAGCTAACATGAGAGTCAAAAAAATTGCGAATTTTTTCATACTAATCTCCTAAATTTATGAATATCTATAGCAGGCTCATACTCAATAAAAAGCAAGAACCACTACCTTTAACTGCATTGTTTTTAATTGTACATTTACCCCAATCTTTGTCAAGGGCAATAACATGCATATTTTTTTTGTTGCGCTTTAAAAATTATCTAACAACATTACCACGTAATATACTATAATTAAATCTAAATGCCATGCATCATCTTTGATTCATTCTTGAATAATTATAAATAATAAAAAAAAATTAAACATTAATCTTTTATGGTTGCGGTAACTATTGTCTTGTGCCATGATGCCGTCGTTCATAATGCTTGGACTTAGTTTAAAATTTGTTTTACATAGTGTGTAGCGCCTTATTCTGATTACGTTTACTTGTTTTTACAACCATAAGGCATATTTACATATCGGTTATTTTTATGAGGAATAAAATGAAAAAGTTTATTAATTTTTTTAGTATTGGCATCATAGTTTTTGGAACACTTTTTTTAACAGCCTGTAAAGAAGATCAAGCCGCACCGGCAGCTCCACCACCTCCTTTAGTTTCAGTCTATGAAGTTAAAGTGCAGGATTTTCCTTACAATATTAATTATCAAGGTGTAACTCAAGGCTCAAAAGCCGTTGATGTGCGTGCTAGGGTTGAAGCCATTATTGTTGATAGGCTCTACACCGAAGGGCAATATGTTGAAGAAGGGCAAATACTCTTTCAACTTGAGCGAGACCAATATGAAGCTCGTGTTGCCGAGGCTAATGCTCAGTTTGAAAATGCCTCGCGTGAGTGGAATAGAATTCGCCCTCTATATGCACAAAATGCTGTTAGCCAAAAAGATCGTGATAATGCCTTAGCCGCATTTGAAACAGCTAAAGCCAATTTGCGCACAGCTCAAATCAATCTTGATTACTGTCAAGTCACTGCTCCGGTGGCCGGTTTTACCTCTAAGGAGGAAGTTACCGCTGGTAATCTTGTAAATAATGGTACGTTGCTTACTTATGTAAACCAAACAAATCCGCTTTATGTTAACTTCTCTATTGCCAGCACAGAATATATGCGTGCTCAGCAATTAGCCGTGCAAGGTCGCATGAGTATACCAAAAAACAATGCCTTTACAGCAAAAATTCGTTTGGTTGATGGTACAATGTACATGAAAGAAGGAAAAGTAACCTTTGTAGGCACGCAAGTTGATCAAACCATGGGTGTTATACAAATGCGTGCCACTTTTGATAATAGCAATGGCATTATTTTGCCTGGCCAATATGTACGTATTTTTCTAGAGGGTGCTGTGCTAAAAAATGCTACTCTCATCCCACAAAAATGTGTACTTATCACACAAAAAGGTGCTTTAGTTATGGTGGTTAACAAAGATAATATTATTGAAATGCGCCCCATTAAAATTAATATGCCTGTTGAACAAATGTATCTTTTGGATGATGGACTAAAAGACGGTGATCGCATTGTGCTTGAAGGTTTAGTTAAAGCACGCCCGGGCCAGCCAGTCACAGTTGCTGACCCCAATGCTAAGCCAGCACCTCAAGGTGCAGGCAAAGCTCCAGAACAAGCTCAGAATGCAACACAAACAGATTCCACTGAAAAACCTGCTGGAAAACAAGATCCACAATAAGGCGGCCATATGTCAACGTCCAATGATAATATAAAGCCGACTTTATTTGTTCGGCGTCCAATTTTGTCTACGGTTATTTCATTATTAATAACCTTAGTTGGGGGGTTGGCCATTTTGGCTCTGCCCATTGCTCAATATCCAGACCTCATACCACCGCAGGTTTCAGTAAGCGCATCTTATCCCGGTGCATCAGCAGAAACAATTGCAGAAACAGTTATTGCCCCTCTTGAAGTACAAATAAACGGTGTAGAAGATATGCTCTATATGACTTCAACCACATCTTCTGGTTGGGGTAGCGGAACAATCAACGTATACTTTAACTTAGGTACTGACCCAGACATTGCACTAGTTAACGTTAATAATAAAGTAAACTTAGCACAAACATTATTGCCAGAAGATGTGCGTAGACAAGGGGTAACTGTTACTAAAAACTCCCCTTCTATGCTGCTCATCATTTCATTGTTTTCACCTGAAGGGCGTTTCAGTGACGTTTATGTAAGTAACTACCTACAAACAAATATTGTTGATGAAATGAAACGCGTGCCAGGCGTTGGTGATTGTAGCGTTTTTGGTGATGCTAACTATGCTATGCGCATTTGGCTAGATCCAGACAAGCTCACCAAGTATGACCTAACCCCTAATGATGTAAACTTAGCCATACGTGATCAAAATGCACAATTTGCACCTGGTCGCTTAGGGTCAATGCCTGCAACTAAGGGTACAGATCTTTCTTGGCAGATAGATACACAAGGTCGTCTAGCCGATGCAGAAGAATTTGCAAATATTATAATTCGTGCTCAAACCGATGGTAGTTTTTTACGTGTTAAAGACGTAGCAAGAGTTGAGCTTGGTGGGCGCGATTATGAAGTACTAAGTGAGCTTAATGGCACATCGGCAAGGATGGCAGGCGTTTACCTTTTGCCAGGAGCTAATGCTATTGAAACCGGTCGCTTAGTTGAGGAAAAACTTAAAGAACTTTCACAACGCTTTCCAAGTGGCTTAGAATATGCTGTACCATATAATACCAATATTTTTGTGCAATCATCTATTGATGAAGTAATAAAAACACTTGGCGAAGCCATGCTCTTGGTTTTTATAGTTGTATATATTTTCTTACAAAATTGGCGTGCAACATTAATCCCTTGCCTTGCAGTGCCTGTATCCATTATCGGTACTTTTGCTGGTATGTATGCTCTTGGCTATACAATCAACACCCTCACCCTTTTTGGTATGGTGCTAGCCATTGGTATTGTGGTGGACGACGCCATTGTTGTGCTTGAAAACGTAGAGCGAATTATGCGCACCGAGCATAAAAATGCTATGGATGCTACAGCCAAAGCTATGCATGAGGTAACTGGACCGGTTATCGCTATTGTATTAGTGCTTTGTGCTGTATTTATACCTGTGTCATTTATGGGCGGCCTTGCTGGTGAAATGTATAAACAATTTGCTATTACTATTTCTGTTTCAGTTATATTATCAGGTATTGTAGCCCTAACACTTACCCCAGCACTTTGTACAATACTCTTAAAACCGCATAACCCTGATGAAAAACCACTAAAAGTATTTATCTGGTTTAACTGGTGGTTTGGCAAAGTAACACATCGTTATGTGCGTATTGTGCGTGCCATTAAAGAGGCTGGCATACGCAGCATGCTTGCTTTTGTACTCATGCTTGTAGCTATGGGTTGGCTATTTAAGGTTGTGCCCACAGCTCTTGTGCCTAACGAAGACCAAGGCTATATCTTAGGCATGGCCATTTTGGCAGACGGTTCGACTTTGCAACGTACCGAATCCGTAATGAATGACATAGAAAAACAAATGGAAGCCATCCCATTTGTTGAGAATTTTATTGGTATAACCGGTATCGACCTAACCTCTTTTTCCGGTAAGAGTAACTATGGCACTTTCTTTGTGACACTTAAAGATTGGAGTGAGCGTAAAGGCGAAGCTGAGTCATCTGGAGCTCTTGCACTTAGAACTTTTGGTATGACAGGGCACTTGCCTGAAGCCATGACTATTGCTTTTGAACCACCACCCATTTCTGGCATGAGTACCACAGGTGGCTTTGAAGCTTATATTCAAAACCGTGGCACTGATGATCTAGAGCAGTTACAAAATTGGGCAAATAAAGTTGTGGAAGAAGCATCAAAACGCCCTGAAATTGGCTCTGCCAGAAATCTTTTTACCACTGGCTCACCACAAATGTACGCTAACCTTGACCGTGAGCGTTGCCTTGCACAAGGTGTTAATGTGTCAGATGTTTTTGTAGCAATGCAAGGCATATTTGGCACAACCTATGTTAATGACTTTAACCTTGGCGGTCGAACCTATCAGGTATTATTAAGTGCCGATGCACCTTTTCGTATGTTGGCTGATGCCATAAAGGATGTTGCTGTTCGCAATAACAAAGGCGAAATGGTACCGCTAAACAACTTAATCACCCTAGAGCGACGTACAGCTGCACAAGCTGTTAGCCGCTATAATGTATTTCCGGCAGCGCAAATAATTGGTAATCCAGCTCCTGGATATTCTTCAGGTCAAGCAATTGCTGCCATGGAAGAAGTGGCTAATGCTGTCTTACCAACAGACTATGCTCTTGGTTGGTCTGGGTCCTCATTACAAGAGATCATGGCCTCAGCCGACACTACAATTATCTTTGTGTTGGCCTTAGTTATGGTATTTCTTATTTTGGCTGCACAATATGAAAGCTGGTCACTGCCTTTAGCAGTTTTAACCGCAGTTCCCTTTGGCGTCTTTGGTGCTATTGTTGCTACTTGGTGGCGTGGTCTTTCCAATGACGTATATTTCCAAGTTGCCTTGGTTACACTGGTGGGGCTTGCTGCAAAAAATGCTATTTTAATAGTTGAATTTGCAGTTGAAGCATGGCGATCAGGTAAAAGCCTTGATGTTGCAGCCATGCATGCATCACGTTTACGTTTTAGACCTATTATTATGACCTCATTAGCATTTATTATGGGTTGTGTACCCTTGGCAATCAGCGTAGGTGCAGGTGCTAATAGCCGCCATGCCATTGGCACAGCAGTTATTGGTGGCATGCTTGCAGCTACTTGTATTGCAACACTGTTTGTACCTTTCTTCTTTAAGCTGATTATGCAATTATCACTTAAGTTACAAGGTAAAACAGATCCACATGCCAATAATCAACATTATGATGAAGCGGAGGATAAGATATAATGTTTTCATACTATAAAAAAACACTACAAATATTAACTGTTCTTTTTTGTGCAGGGGTTTTATCGGCTTGTTCATTTGCACCAGATTATGAAAGACCAGAGATGGAAATGCCTGAAGCATGGCAAGGCGTTAACCTTGGCCCTGCTCCACTTGAACAAGACTGGTGGAAACGCTTTAATGACCCTGTACTTAACGCATTAATTGAAGAGGCCATTAGAAATAACCAAGACCTTGATGAAGCCCTTGCAAAAATTGACAGTGCTGCATCGCAAGTTGGTACGGCCCGCTCGGCCTTATTTCCAAACATTACTGGCACTGGCAGTGCAACAGGTGATTCTGTAAGTCTTGTTGGTCCAAATGGCGATGCATCGCGTGAACAATATGATACCGGAGCTTTAAGCCGCAGAACCGAAACCTATACAGGTGCACTTAGCACTTCATGGGAAATTGACTTGTGGGGTAAATATCGCAATGCTTATACCGGTCTTAGTGATGTGCTGCTCAATACAAAAGTAGGCTATGAAGCTTTAAGATTATCAGTAGCCGGACAAACCGCACAATCTTACTTTGCTTTGCTTGCCCTTGACATGCAACTTGAAACTGCCAAGCGTACTCTAAAATCACGTGAGGAAGGCCTCAAAATATACAACACACGCTATCAGCAAGGAGATATCACCGAGCTTGACTGGTTGCGCGCCAAGAGTGAGGTAGAAACAGCCCGTGCCTCAATGCTTACTACTATAGTACAGCTTGATGCAGCTGAAGCATCACTTGCCGTTATACTTGGTCGCTCTCCTCGTGACATTATGAATAAAAATACTGAGCGTGGCGTTAGCATTGAAAAGCTACCCACACCGCCTGCATTACCAGCTGGTTTACCCTCTGAATTATTATTACGTCGTCCAGATATTCGTGCAGCTGAGTATATGGTTATGGCTTACAATGCCAACATTGGTGTAGTAAAGGCTGATTTATTCCCATCCATTAGTTTAACAGGTTCACTAGGTACACTTAGTGCTTCTACCATGGATTTATTCAGCGGTCCTGCAGGAACATGGAGCTATGGTGCTAATGTTGTTGTTCCATTATTGGATTTTGGACGTCGTTGGTATGCCATAAAAGATGCTGAAGCCCTAAAACGCCAATCCATAGCCCTTTATCGCAAAACGGTACAAAAGGCATTCCAAGATATACGCACTGCATTAACTGCACAGCGTGAATCTGGCGCGATTGTTGCAAGCATTCAGGCTCAGGTAGATAATTTGCGTCGTGCCTCTGAGCTTGCCCGTCTACAATATGACAATGGCTATACAGATTACTTAACTGTACTTGACTCAGAAAGACAATTATTTAGCGCTGAGCTTCAATTAGCAACTGTCATGAGTGACAGACTTAATTCAATTGTAGCCGTGTGCATGGCATTGGGCGGAGGTTGGTCAGAGGTACAACCTAGTCAACCAATTGGCACTGAAGCTCAAAAAAACAAATAAAGCATTGGGCTTTATGTGATATTGTAGAGTAAAATTTTTTTACAGTGTGACAAAAAATTACTCAACAAGAATAAATAGCTTTAAGGAAACGCTAATTAAGTCAGCATTTCCTTAAATTTTAACAAACTCATCGGATGCTGAATCATATTTCAGTGTCCGGTGAAAATAGTTTATAGACATATTAACAACGCAAATTATTTTTTGCTAAATTCAGGTAAGTAATTATTACGTTGTTAAACTATCTATTGGAAAATTCTATAACTGGCATAAAAACAGATGACTTTTAAAAAAATAATTTTAGGCTTAATTGCCTTAACATTTTTGGGTGGTGTACTTGCCGTTGCGGCTGTAGTTGGTTTTTTCTATTGGGCTGCTCAGGACCTACCAGATATTGAACAAATAGCTACATTTAAAGCACCTCAGGCTACTATTGTGTTGGCTCGTGATGGCTCAGCCCTTGGAAGTCTCTACTATGAAAAACGCTTTACTGTGCCTTTAAATCTAATGTCACAGCATATTCCAAAGGCATTTCTTGCCGCAGAAGATGATAGTTTCTATCAACACAAAGGTATTGATCCCATAGCAATAGTTCGTGCGGCTTTGGCTAACATACAGAGCGGCAAAACTAAACAAGGTGGTAGTACCATTACCCAACAGGTCATTAAGCAACTTCTATTAACACCGGAAAAAAGCTATACACGTAAGGTGAAGGAAGCAATACTAGCCTATCGACTAGAAAAACAGCTAACAAAAGATGAAATTCTAACACTATACCTTAATCAAATTTTCCTTGGGCAACATGCGCATGGAGTAGAGGCTGCTGCACGCACCTTTTTTGGTAAACATGCCACAGACATTACTTTAGCTGAAAGTGCAGTCCTTGCAGGTATGCCTCAAGCACCTAGTCGTTATAATCCATTCCGCTACCCAGAAATGGCGAAAAATAGACAGATATACGTTCTTGGGCGTTTGCGTGAGCTTAAATGGATTACAGAGCAAGAATATGAACAAGCTATAAATGAACCTCTTGTATATTGGACTATGCCAGAAACACGTGGTGGTGCATCAGCTTGGTATCTTGAAGAAGTAAGAAGGCTCTTAATAGACTTTTTTAATAAAGATAATCTTGCCAAATTAAACTTACCCACAAACGTAGTAGGCGAAGACTTTGTTTATCAATCAGGACTAACAGTAACCACAGCTATGGACCCGCTACACCAACAAGCTGCTGCTGAAGGATTACGCAAGGGGCTTGAGGATTTAACTAAACGCCAAGGCTGGCGCGGACCTATAAAAAACTTACCACCTGATCAACGCGAAGCGTTCTTAAAAAAAAGCAACTTTACGCCATATGACTTGGTTGGTGGAGTTTGGAAACAAGCACTTGTCACAAAAGTTGAAAAATCAGGTGCAGATGTAGCTATGGGTCAAAATTATGTCGGACGTGTTAATGTAAAAACAATGTCATGGGCAAGAAAACCAAACCCTAAAGTTATAGCAGCTTACGCTCCGGCCATAAAGGATGCCAATAAAGTATTAAAAGAGGGTGACGTAATATGGGTTTCAGCTCCCAATAGCATTGAGCGTGAAGTTAAAGAGAAAGGTAAATTAGTTTTACAAGAAGCCACTTTTGACCCGGGCAGTGTGAAAGCAGGCGAAGCTATACAATTAGCCTTACAACAAGTACCAGAAGTGCAAGGCGCAATATCTTCAATTGAGCCGGCAAGCGGTGACGTTGTGGCCCTTGTTGGTGGTTATCAATTTGGCACAAGCCACTTTAACCGTGCAGTTCAAGCCCAAAGGCAACCTGGTTCAGCATTTAAACCATTTGTATATTCAGCTGCTATTGATAAAGGCTTTACCGCATCAAGCACATTACTTGATGCACCATTTGTGTATATAAATCCATACACTTATAAGGTATGGGAACCTGCTAACTATGATAATGAATTTAAAGGCCCAATTGAATTATCAACAGCCTTAGCCCTTTCGCGTAATACTTGCACAGTGCGTGTAGCGCAACAAATTGGTATTCCAGCGGTTATTGAGCGTGCAAAGGCTATGGGTTTTGAGCCAAAATTTCCTAATGAATTGGCAGTAAGTCTAGGTGCTGTTGCAGTTTCACCACTAAACCTTACGCAAGCTTACACAGCCTTTGCTTATCAAGGCTGGGCAGTGCGTCCACGCATCATTACTTCAATAAAGGATGCTCAAGGACGTGAACTATACAAACAAGACCCTGAACATTGGCAAGCTATCTCTCCACAAAATGCCTATATTATGGCGACTTTGCTTAAAAAAGTAGTAACATCTGGCACTGCAAGGCGTGCTTTAGCTCTCAAAAAAATTATGGGTGGCAAAACCGGTACAACCAATGAAGAGCGTGATGCGTGGTTTGTAGGATTTACCCCACACCTTGTTACAGGTGTTTATATGGGCTATGATCAATTGCGTAGCCTTGGACGCAAAGAAACCGGTGGTTTTACTGCTTTGCCTGCATATGTTAATTATCGCAACAAGGTAGAGTATCTCTACCCCAATGATGACTTTGTTATGCCTAGTGGTATTTTAATGCTTGATGATCTTGCCTATAAAGCTGATGAACCCATAACTGGTACAGCTTTAATGGAAGAAGATTATTATGTGGAAGAGCAAGGCGAAGATTTATTTAAACAACTATATTAGATAAGGAAATACTATGCCACCCTATGGGTCATTAGTCATAATTGTTACACCAAAAGGCAAGCGTCATTTAAAACGTGTAGAAGAAGGTCAAGATTGGCACAGTGGAGATGGCATTCTTTCCATGCAAGATGTTGCCAACGCAACCTATGGTTGCGAAGTTCGCACAAGCCTTGGTGTGCCTTTGCGCCTGCATGAACCACATCTGCGCGATCTACTAAAAGGTGTTAAACGCCAAACACAAATTATTTATCCTAAAGATATAGCCTATATATGCATGCGTCTTGGTGCAGGTGAAGGGCGTACCATAATTGAGGCAGGTTCTGGCTCTGGTGCACTGACTGTTGGGCTGTCTTGGTTTTCAGGTCAAAGTGGTCATGTGCATACCTTTGAAGCAAGGGAAGAATTTCATAAATTAGTTAAGCGCAACCTTAATTGGGCAGGACTTGGGCATAATGTTACTTTGCACCACCGTGATATTGCTCAAGGTTTTGATATAGAAAATGCTGATGCTTTATTTTTAGATGTGCGCACACCTTGGGAATACTTAGACCACGTTGTTAAAGCAGTGCGTCCAGGTGCAAGCCTTGCTTTTTTATTGCCAACGGTTGACCAAGTCAGCAAGTTATTACTTGGACTTGAGCGTGGGCCATTTGATGACATTGAAGTTTGTGAGCTACTTATGCGCCGTTGGAAGCCAGTGGCAGATCGCCTACGTCCCAATGATCGCATGGTGGCGCATACCGGCTTTCTTGTTTTTTGCAGGCAGCAAGAGCGAAGCCATGATTTTGAGTCCAGAAAACCGCTTGGCACAAGAGAACGCAAACAAGAGGCTGCACGTCTTGCGCGCTTAGAAGATCAAGATTTATAATAAATCCACTGTGCCTATACTTTAAGCTTAAGGAAACGCTGATTAAATCAACAAGTCAAAAGAATGATTGTTACCTTGCAGCAAGTATTTATACTAAGGATTTAAGGCGTAAAATCTTCAATGAGGCCTAAAAGCTCCATAGTTTTTTGTTGCATAAGTGTAATATCACTACGTGATTCAACATTAAGGCGTAAAAGTGGCTCAGTATTGGAGGCGCGTAAATTAAAACGCCAATGTTCAAATTCCATTGAAATTCCATCAAGTTTATCTGTTGCTAGAGCATGTGGCGCATATTGAGCATATATGTGTGCCATAACGGCGTCGGTATTATCGACTTTGCGGTTAATTTCGCCACTGCAAGGATAGTTTTTCATGCATTCACTTACAAGCTCTGCTAAACTTTTACCACTTTGTATAATAAGCTTTGCAACCAAAAGCCAAGGTAACATACCAGAATCACAATAAGCAAAGTCACGAAAATAATGATGCGCACTCATTTCACCACCATAAATTGCATCTTCAGCACGCATTTTTTCCTTAATAAAGGCATGACCGGCCTTACAATTAATGCTTATGCCACCAGCTTTTGAAACCATATCTTGAGTATTCCACACTAAGCGCAAATCGTGTATTATTTTGCCATTTGGACAATGGGACAATATGCTAGTAGCCAAAAGCCCAACTAAGTAATAACCCTCAATAAAATTGCCTGACGCATCATAAAAAAAACAACGATCAAAATCGCCATCCCATGCAATACCCATATCAGCACCATTTGCTAGTACGGCTTGTGACGTTACATCACGTCGTTCTGGTAACAGTGGATTTGGAATACCATTTGGAAAATTACCATCAGGCTGCATGTGAGCCAGACTAAATTCAAAAGGCAAATGAGGGATTAGTTCTTTTAGTACAAGACCTGCACAACCATTACCGGCATCGGCATGAATTTTAAGCTTAGATTGCTCATTAAACTTTACGTAATCCAACAAAAATTTAACATATTCTGCACGAAAACTAGCTTTTTCATAACCGACATATTCTACTTCTTTTTTAAGCATTTCAACTTGTGCATGCTCATAAAGTGATAAAGCTAAATCACGTATAGCAAATAAACCGGAGTCACCACTAATAGGCACAGCTCCTTTACGAACAAACTTTAAACCATTATCATTACATGGATTATGGCTGCCAGTAATCATAATGCCTACATCAAAACCATGCGTAAATGTTGCGTGATAAATTTCCTCAGTACCACATAGACCAATATCTACAACTTTAACATTGCGTGAGAGCAAACCACGCACTAAACCATCACTTAACTCAGGCCCCGATAAGCGACAATCACGCCCAATGACGACAATACTAGGCTTATAAAGTGTGGCTACTGCTTGTCCAATGGCCCAAGTTAAAGCAGGATTTAATTGCTCTGGATATGTACCACGCACATCATACGCCTTAAAACATGTAGAAATACACATAATTAACCATCTTTTGTAATTTTAATCTACATTTTATAACACAAATTTAAACCGATAAAATTTTTGTTTTAAGTGGTTATCATGTTTTCAATGTAGACTACTTTCATCTACTCCAAAGTTAATAAAAACCCTTTCTTGGGGGACAAATACACGGCCTTGTAAGGTAGATGATATATTTATGTAAATAAATTAAAATACTACAACCAGCCACTAGCTTTATAGCCAGCTATGGCTTCTTGTACACCCTGCTCAATATTAACATTTGGTATAAAGCCAAGCTCTTGACTTATGCGCTCACCGTGGCATAGCCAACCTTGCATACGTGCTTCACGAAATTTATCTAAATTCCATGATGGTGGACGTAGCTTAAAGGATTTTAGCAAGTTTGCACCAAGACTCATAATTGCAGCACTTACACCTAAGATAGGCAAAGGTAAGCCATAGCATTTAGCTTCTCGCTGTAGGGATGCGGCTATGTGCATTCCAATGCTTTTCATGCTATGCTCTACGCCATCGTTGCAGTGGTAGATGCCATGAGCATTAGGTTTAAGAGCGCATAGAATAACACTTGCCATGTCATGTGCATGAATAATGGATACGGGGAATTTGCGCTTATAACCTGGTGTTATAATTAGTCCTTTCTCTGCGGCCTTGAAATATGGTAACAGGCCTTTATCACCTGAGCCGTAGATAATGGGTGGCCGAAGCACCACCAATTTTTCGCCACAATATTTATGCAATACTTGCTCTGACATAAATTTAGACCAACCATAGGCTGAAACTGGGTGTGCCAAATCGTTATCTTTAACACCTGGGGATATAGCGCATGGGCCACTGGCAGCAAGGGAGGACACATACACTACACGCTTAATATTTTTATGACGTGCTATGGCTGCGCCAAAAGAGTCTGTGGCTTGTACATTAGCTTGTAAATAATCTTGCCAACCAAGTCCAAAAAGTAATGATGCCAAATGTATCACTATGTCTTGTTCTGCAAGGGCATTATCTAAGCCATTACCACTTATAAAATCAGCTTCAAAAACTTGAATTGATTGTGGCAAGGCCGCACGATTTGACGAAGCGCGTACCAAGCAAGAAAGCTTTGCAGTACTTTGGCTAAGAGCATGCAATAAATGTTGCCCAACAAAGCCTGTTGCACCTGTGATAAGTATTCTTTTTTGTTCAAGGTTGCTTAATAACATATATTTTCAAGCTCCCGTCTATAAATTCGATAGCGTTTGTAAAGTACTCCGCCAAAATCTTCAATTAAATCATTTATTACGACATTATCTTCCAATGACCATGAGCCTTCAACGCTGGTCAAGTCAGGATTGGCTTGTAATTTATTAAGCATAAAGTCCAAGAGTAGTAATGGTAGTCCCATTAGGCGATATTCTTCACGTATGCCAAAAAGCAATAGGCGATAATGTGAACGCAGCTCTTTTTGTAAACGCCATAAATGCCAAGGAGCACTTATACCAATTTTACCATCAAGTTTTTTTAATAGGGGGTTCATGTCAGGCAATGCTAACATGCCACCTGCTGGTTTGCCCTGATAGTAAAAAAGTACAAAAAATTCTGGATCAAGAACACTTTTTAAGGTGTGAACATGTTGCTTAGCTTCAGCTATGGGCATGGGGGTAAATCCCCAATTTTTCGCCCAGCTATCCTGATAAATATCCAGCATAGTGTGTATATCTTCTGCTAGTGTAGCCTTGGTTGAAGTACGTTGTGAAAATTCACTACGTTCTTTAATAATGGCAATTTGCTCGCTTATCCAAGCTGGAATATTTATATTATCTTTTTGAAATGTGTATGCAAAAAGGTCTTGCTCTTTACGCATAAACCAACTTTCTGCAAATTGTGGGTAGTAATCATAATTCCAAGGCATCATGATGCTTGGGGCAAGGTCAAAGCCATGTACCAACATACCACAAGTATAATTTGATGAAGGGTTTAGAGGTCCACGCATAAATTCCATGCCATGCTGTTTATGCCATTTTGCTGTAGCTAAAAACAGCGCGTGGGCGGCTTCTTTATCATCATGGCATTCAAAAAAGCCCCATGCGCCGCACAATTCCTTTGCATAAGCATTATAATTATCATCTATGATGGCAGCAATACGTCCTACTACTTGTTCACCACGCATGGCTAAAAAAAGCTGTCGCTTGGCATTTTCCCAGTAAGGGTGTTTGTCAGGAGTTAATAGTTTTTTTTCATCTTTTATCAAGGGGGGGACCCACAAAGGGGCTTGGGCATATATTTGCTTTGGTAAGTTGAAAAAATTATCAAATTGTACCTTATTCTCCACCGTAATAATTTTTAAGTTTTTCATTAGTACCAATCCCTTAAATACTTAAACAAAATCAACGCAAAATAGTTTATAAAACTGCGTATATATGCAAACTAAAAAGCGCAACAATTATATTTTGCGTTCCCACCACGCATTATCAGGCCCATTAAACCACCAATAAGAAGTAGGAGTAGTTATGGCAATCTGCGCCAGCTCTTTGCCTAAGTCAGTACGCACACGTTCTAAGGAGCTTTCAAGCCATTTATCTGCAAACTTATTACCCTTTTCGCTTTCACGCCGTAAGTTAAAAATTAGATCCAATTGGTCAGCATCATGCGCCAATAAAGATTCTTGACTGGCATAGCCTTCAAGTTCGTCCCAAAAATCTAGTATATCTTCCTGCAGACCGGTCCCTTCAGTTGCATGACTAAGGGCTAAGCGAGCATTGGTTGTATTATATATACGGTTTACATAGTTAAAGTCTCCGGTACGTGCTTCAGCAAGGTCATGGAAAAGGCATAAAAAAACTGTGCGGGCAATGTCAGCACCGGCCATTTTTGCAAGTACAAAGCCAATAACCGCCACTCTATGCGAATGTTCAGCTACATTTTCAGAACCAGTACCAAGAAATTGATAACCTGTGCGAGGCGTATGTCTTAGCATTCCTACTTCATTTATAAAATCAGCAAGACGTTCAAGCTTACTTCTGTCACGCAAATTAACCAGTGGGTCACAAGTCATAGAATCTCCTTAAATAAAAGGCATATGCACATTTATTCTTAATAAATTTGTAATCGAGTAAAAATGTTTTGCGAATTTTTTTGTGCAATAGCCTAAAGCTGCATGAGGCATGCAAAAGCGAAGTATCAGCTTTTTTAACTTTTTTTGCAATAAGACTTATATACAATATAAATGTGAAAAAAAAGTTAGTAAATTAAGATATTACATGCAATAAATAAGATTTCGTATGGCGAATTTCAGATAATTTTATGAAGCAAAAAGTCAATTTTTTAAATGTCAGTGTATGCCTAAATATAAAGTTTGTATCTTTATTGCACAAACAATACATAATATGTATATATTATGTATTATTTCAATCAATTAACCAAAGAGAATACTGCACTGCCCTACCCTTGGCAAAAAATCATTTAGCATGTATTATATCCCATTGTACATTGAGGGGTATATTTATGAGCAGATTACCGTGGCCAGAATATTTTATGCGCATCACCTATATGGTAGCAGAGCGTAGCACTTGCTGCAGACGTAAAGTTGGAGCAATTGCCGTTAAGGATAAACATATCCTTGCCACAGGGTATAATGGAGCACCTGCCAATGTTGCACATTGCTTAGACATTGGTTGTTTGCGTCAAAAAATGGGTATCCCTTCAGGGCAAAGGCATGAAATATGCCGCGGCTTACACGCTGAACAAAATGTTATTATCCAAGCAGCCTTACATGGCACACATCTTGGAAATAGTGAATTGTATTGCACCACGTTCCCATGTGTGCAATGCAGTAAAATGCTTATAAATTGCGGCGTTAAGCAAATATATTATGTTGAATATTACCCTGATGATCTGGCTATTGAAATGTTAGCGGAGGCAGGCATCACATTAAAACAAGTACCTCATCCTTATGGAGAGTAAAGTAATGAATATAGATTCATTTGCTCCGCATATGCGCCATGCCATCGCAATTGCGGAAGCTGCACGTTATACAGCCTACCCCAATCCTACAGTTGGCGCTGTATTAGTCAAGCAAGATCAAATTGTAGCCCAAGGTTGGCACAAAGAATATGGCGGCGCTCATGCAGAAATAAATTGTTTGGAAAATGCCAGACAAAATAATATTGATTTACAAGACTGTACCTTGGTTGTCACTCTTGAGCCATGTAATCATCATGGCAAAACGCCACCCTGTGCAGAGGCTATTGTAAAATCAGGCATTAAACATGTAGTAATAGGTATACGTGACCCAAATACTAAAGCCAGTGGTGGAGTTGAATATTTACAAAATAAAGGCATTGAAGTAAGTGTTGGGGTTGAGGAAGATTTGTGTCGTGACCTTATTGCTGATTTTATTGTCCGTCAAGAAGGTGTACGCCCCTATGTAATGCTAAAAATGGCTAGCACCATTGATGGGCGCATTGCCACACGTAGTGGGCATTCACAATGGATAAGTGGTGAAGCATCACGTAATAAAATTCAAGAGTTACGCGCAAATATTGCACGATGTGGTGGGGCAGTTATTATTGGCGGTGGAACATTTCGCAATGATAACCCACGCCTAACAATACATGAAGCCTCAGTTGATACGCCTCAGCCCCTAGCCTGTGTTGTGGCGTCTCGCTTACCGGAGGCTAACCTTGATCATTACCTTTTACAAAAAAGACCAACGCAAACTATTTTCTTCACATCTCCTGCGGCGGCGGCTTCGCCAAAAGCAAAAGCACTTGAACAAATAGGTGTTCGTGTCTGGTCAGAAAATCCAAGTACGCCAAGGCAACCACTACCGTCCTTAAACTCATTACTTTTGCGTCTACGCTCTGAGCTTAATTGCAACTATGTATTATGTGAGGGTGGAGGCAAACTAGCTTTAAGTTTTTTAGAGCAAGGTCTTATTGATGAATTTTATTTACACTTAAGCCCACGTGTCTTAGGAGACAATGAGGCATATCCTATTTTTGACGGAAGAAGCCCACTGCATATGGATGAAGCACTTGGACTACGCATTACTAACTTTAATTTGTGTGACCAAGATATGCACATTACGTTAAGGCCAAAATAGTGTTTACAGGTATTATCAACGGGCAAGGAAAAATTTTTTCCGTGCAAAAAAATGGACAAGAAACAAGACTCATTATACAAGCCCTCTTTGCTCTTGATAACATTGAGCTTGGTGAATCCATAGCCGTCAATGGCGTATGTTTAACTGTAGAAAGTGCAAAAGAGCACAGTTTTGGTGCATATGCCTCAGCAGAGACCATGAGCCGCACCAATCTTGGCGCATTGACTCAAGATAGCCTTGTAAATCTCGAACGTGCCTTGGCACTTGGTCAGCGTTTTGGTGGGCACATTGTAAGCGGTCATGTAGATACATTAGCAGAGGTTGAAAGTATTGTTGATGTAGGACAATCTAGATGCATTCGCTTAACCTTTGACACAAAATATGCGCCAGAAATTATAAGCAAAGGTTCTGTAACTCTTGATGGTATAAGCTTAACTATTAACGAATGTGGTACTGATTTTCTTGAGGTTAATGTCATACCTGAAACATGGAGCACAACCACGGTTAAGCAGTGGAAAGTTGGCGGCTTCGTTAACTTAGAAACAGATATTATTGGGAAATATGTTCGCCATATGTTAACACCTTGGCAAGGTGAACAAAGCAAAAGCAACGTAAGTTTACAATTACTTGCGGAAAACGGTTTTATATAATATTTAACTTTCAAAAATATATTAAAGGAAAACACATGCCTCTTTGTAGCATTCAAGAAGCCATTGAAGAAATACGTCAAGGTAAAATGATTATCCTTGTTGATGATGAGGATAGAGAAAATGAGGGAGACCTCACCATTGCCGCTGAACATGTTACACCTGAAGTTATAAACTTTATGGCCAAGTATGGTCGTGGGCTCATATGTTTGCCGCTTAGTGCCGAGCGTTGCGATAACCTTGGACTTGGACTTATGACCCAACGCAATGGCTCAAAATTTGGTACAAACTTTACCGTATCCATTGAAGCTCGCCACGGCGTAACGACAGGCATCTCTGCAAAGGATAGAGCCACTACAATTTTAGCAGCAGTAGCTGATGATGTTCGCCAAGAAGACATTGTAACACCGGGGCACATTTTTCCACTACGTGCTAGACCGGGTGGAGTTTTAGCAAGGGCTGGACAAACAGAAGGTAGTGTTGACTTAGCTCACCTTGCCGGCTGCAAAGATGCTGCAGTCATATGCGAAATTATGAATGATGATGGTGAAATGGCGCGTATGCCAGAGCTTGAAATATTTGCCGAAAAGCACAATTTAAAAATTGCGGCAGTAAAAGATCTTATTCATTATCGCATGCAACGTGGACAGGTATCTGTACAAAGAGTTGGCGAAGCACATTTGCCAACTATGTTTGGAGATTTCACAGTATATGCATATGAAAACGCCATGGAAAGCGGCACACACCTTGCCTTGGTAAAAGGTGAATTTACTGACCAACAAGATGTATTAGTAAGAGTGCATAGCGAATGCCTAACAGGTGATGCCCTTGGTTCATTGCGTTGCGACTGCCGTGGACAGCTTGGTGCTGCTTTAAGACAAATTGAAAAAGAAGGCTGCGGCGTATTAGTTTATATGCGTCAAGAAGGACGTGGTATTGGTCTTGCTAATAAAATTAAAGCTTATGGTCTACAAGACCAAGGTCTTGATACAGTTGAGGCCAATGAGAAATTAGGTTTTGCTCCAGATTTACGTGACTATGGTACAGGAGCTCAAATCCTTGTTGACTTAGGCATTCGCAAAATGCGCATGCTCACAAACAACCCCAAGAAAATTGTTGGCATTAAAGGTTATGGCATTGAAATTGTTGACCGTGTACCCATTGAGGTTGATGCCTGCCCCGACAATCAATCTTATTTAAAAACAAAAAAAGATAAAATGGGACATTTGCTAACCAAGGATTGCAATAAATAAGGAAAAAGGAAATATACAATGACAAAGCTTAATACCATTGAAGGACAGCTAGATGCTAAGGGCTTAAAATTTACCATTATTGCCACACGATTTAATGATTTTATTGTGGATCGTCTTGTGGGAGGAGCAGTTGATTATTTGGTGCGGCATGGTTGTAATGAAAACGATATAACTGTTGTGCGCATTCCGGGTGCATTTGAAATGCCGATAGTTTGCAAAAAAATCGCTGAAAAAAAGCATTGCGACGCAATTATTGCCTTAGGTGCTGTTATTCGTGGGGGAACACCACACTTTGAGTTTGTGGCGTCAGAAGCAACTAAGGGCTTAGCTCATGTATCCTTAGAGTTTGGAGTGCCTATTGGATTTGGTTTGCTAACAACAGATAACTTGGAACAAGCCATTGAGCGTGCAGGCTCAAAAGCTGGCAACAAAGGTGTTGAAGCTGCATCAGCCGTGCTTGAAACAGTGCGTGTACTCGAACAACTTTAGTTTTAACTAACAATATTTCAGACAATTATGCAAAAAAAAAATACAAGACGCCACGAGCGTAGCCTTGCCTTCCAGGTACTTTATGCCATATCATTTGCAAATATTAAAGACCTTGATGACTTAAGTAATGCCTTTTATAAATCTCCGGACAATGACTGTGCTGAGCAAGAATCTATGCACGAATACCCTAAGGGCTTTGCATGGGATTTAGTAAAAGGGGTTTGGACTAACAGCCAAGAGTTAGATGAGCTAATCACTCAATTTTCTCATAATTGGCGTGTTGATCGCATGGGGCGCATTGAGCTTACTGTTTTACGCATGGGTCTTTTTGAAATGCTATACAAAAGTGACATTCCAACTAAGGTTGCCATCAATGAAGCTCTAGAACTTGCTAAACAATTTGGTGAGCAAAGCGCACTTGCTTTTATAAATGGCATACTTGACAGCACTGCTAAAGCCCTAGAAAGTGGGCAAATTCAATGTCGCAGTTAAATATATTTTTGGATACATAAAAAACAAAATTTAAGTAAGGGTTGTTTCATGGCACAAGAAAAATACATACACAATAATATTGAAGAAAAATGGCAAAGTTTTTGGGATAAAAATCAAAGCTTTGCCTGCGACCATCACAGTGATAAGCCTAAGTATTATGTGTTGGAAATGCTGCCATATCCATCCGGAAATATCCACATGGGTCATGTGCGTAACTACTCAATCGGAGATGTGGCTGCACGCTTTCGCCGCATGCAAGGCTTTAATGTACTTCATCCTATGGGCTGGGATGCACTTGGCTTGCCGGCAGAAAATGCTGCCATAAAAAACAATACGCATCCTGCAGCGTGGACATTTTCTAATATTGACAATATGCGCACGCAGCTAAAACGCCTTGGTTACTCTTATGATTGGGATAGAGAAGTTGCCACATGCGTGCCGGAATATTATGGCTGGGAACAGCTTTTTTTCTTAAAAATGTATGAAAAGGGCTTAATATACCGCAAAAAAGCTCCGCAAAACTGGTGTCCATCTTGCAACACAGTACTTGCCAATGAACAAGTAATAGATGGTATTTGCTGGAGATGCGACAGTGCAGTTGAGCAAAAAGATCTAACACAGTGGTTTGTGCGCATAACAGCATATGCTGAAGAACTATTAAACGATCTTGAAAAATTGCAAAAAGGCTGGCCTGAGCGTGTTATTACCATGCAACACAATTGGATTGGAAAGTCCAACGGGGCAGATATTGCTTTCCCCTTAGAAAAACCAGCTCCGGACACTAAGGAGATACACGTTTTTACCACAAGACCAGATACTGTATTTGGTGTAACATTTATGACCCTTGCCCCTGAGCATCCATTAGTTGAGCATCTAATTACCAATAGTCCCAATGAAGCACAGGCGCGTGCCTTTATTGAGCGTATCCGCAATATGGACCGCTTAGACCGCCAAGCTGATAATTTAGAAAAAGAGGGCGTTGCTACCGGAGCTTTTTGCTTACATCCCTTTAGTGGCAAAAAAATTCCTATTTGGCTTGGAAATTTTGTTTTAGCAGACTACGGCACAGGAGCAGTAATGGGCGTACCCGCTCATGACCAACGGGATTTTGAATTTTCAAAAAAATATAATTTACCCATGCAAGCAGTTATCCAACCGGAAAATTGCGAAACTCTTAACCCAGCAACCATGCAAGAAGCTTGGGTTGGTACAGGCACGATGTTTAATTCTGCTGAATTTGATAACTTAGCAAATGAAGAAGGCAAAGTGGCTGTTGCCAAAGCACTTGAAGCTAAAGGGCTTGGAAAGTTTACCATACAATACCGTTTGAGAGATTGGAATATATCACGTCAACGCTATTGGGGAGCACCCATTCCAATGATTTACTGCGATCATTGCAATGTTGTACCAGAGCGTGAAGAAAACCTACCAATAGTGCTACCACTTGATGTAAAAACTGAAAGTAATGGCAGCTCACCCCTACCGCAAACAGAATCGTTTTATCAGTGTACTTGCCCAATTTGTCAAAGACCTGCACGGCGAGAAACTGATACTATGGATACATTTGTAGAATCATCTTGGTATTTTGCTCGCTATGCCGATGCAAAAAACACTAAAGAGCCATTTGATAAAGATATTATCAATTATTGGTTGCCTGTAGATCAATACATAGGTGGAGTTGAGCATGCTATTTTACACCTACTTTACTCTCGCTTTTTCACCAAGGCTTTACGAGATTTAGGATTTTTACCAAAAGACTTGGATGAACCATTTAGCAATTTACTTACTCAAGGCATGGTGCTTATGGGTGGGGCAAAAATGTCAAAGTCCAAGGGTAATGTTGTAGATCCAAGTGTCATGATTCAAAAATATGGTGCTGATACAGTACGCTTATTTTGCCTTTTCGCTGCCCCACCAGAAAGAGATTTTGACTGGTCAGATGCAGGCATGGAAGGTGCTTCACGCTTTCTTAATCGAGTGTGGCGTCTTTTTTATGAGGAGCGAGCATATTTAACTCCCATGTTAGCATGTTCTTCCACAGCCCAAGATGCAATAGATGATATTGCACGTAATCTACGCCGCAAAGAACATTTAACGGCTAAAAAAGTACATGATGATATTGCAAAATATCAGCTCAACACTGCCATTGCCGCCATCATGGAACTTGTTAACACCATGTATGTTGCGCGTGAACATTTACACAAAGATCAGTGTGCAAATAAAGTTTTTTCTTCAGCTATGGCTACAGTACTAACCCTATTAAGCCCCTTTACTCCCCATATTGCTGAAGAATTGTGGCAAGACTTAGGACATAGTGAGCAGCTCACAGAAGCTACATGGCCAACATGGCAAGATGATGCCATTGCCCAAGATGTTGTTACCATAGTTGTGCAAATAAACGGGAAATTGCGCGGTAAAATAGAAATGCCTGTTGACAGCCCTAAAGATGAGCTAGAAAAGCAAGCACTTGCAGATGAGGGTGTACAAAAGCATTTAGCTGGAAAAAGTATTCGTAAGGTTATTATTGTACCGAACAAATTAGTAAATATTGTTGCCGGATAATTTTATTTATTATTCTAGTGCAATTTAACACCCTTTGGAGAGGTTAAGCAAAAGAACCTGAAAACACTATGGCAAGACCAAGTTTTTATTTTTGCGCCTGCCCTGATGCTGGGCTGACCAAAGCACATATTGAAGATCTCATACACGTACACCCCCCAAGTGGTGCTGGGCTGAGTAGTGCTTGGCAACGCCATGTTTATTGGGGTGATGAGGAATTACCGCAAAGTTTTTGGAAGCATTTAACTATACAAGGGCTTTTTAACACCCCCATACTACTTATAGTACGAAATGCTCAAAATATCCCTGCAGCTACTTGGAAACTTCTATCTAAAACACTTGCAACATCCAAGGATAACACGTGGTTGATACTTTGCCTTGAAGTTGGATTTGAAAAAAAACAAGCTAAAATTCCAGCACATATTTCCAAATTAAAGTGCTTTGAGGTAGCAAAAAAGCAAGGTTTTTTTTGGCAAAGCTCTGGTCTAGATAGTCAAGATATCAAGCGTTATATTCAAAATAGAGCCAAGGTATGCAAGTTAAATTTTGCACCAGATGCCTTAGAGGCATTTTGCACATCAACCTTGCCAGACGCAACAGCCATAGAGCAAGAATTACAAAAGCTTATATTGCTAACAACGGACGGCAATATAACTCTAGATATGATAAGTACCGGTGCATATATACCGGATTCAAATGTTTTTGCCTTTATTTCATTTATACAAGCTGGCAACATTACTGCAGCATGGAATGAAATTTACAAAGGGCAAAAAGATGTAGCCGCATTATTATTTCCATTTTTGGGATTATTATCACGAGAGGCTCGTACCCTTTGGCAAATTTTAGCTAAAGAGCAGGTATATATTCACTTTTCTGTAGCTAAAAGTAAAGAGTCTTGTGCTCATAAATTGGGCTTTAGCGGTGTGGCAGAAATTTTTTCATACATTGTGCATGCCGAACAACAAGTTAAAAGTGGAGAGTGTGACCCTGAACAAGCCTTGGAAAGTATGGTTGTCAACTTGGTACGACTATTTAGTCGGCACTAAAAAACTATGAACTTGTTGTCATTGTAACTTTAAAGCATCAAAAGTCTATAGAAAAATTGCCAAAAACCAAGTATGAAATACGACTTTTCCGGCAATTTTTCGGCACCAATACGCTTGTTTTTTACGCGCCGACTAACGAAATTTTTCTGAAAGAAAAATTTCGCGCCACGTAAAATGAGCCAGAATTGCGTTGCGTGCTATTCTCGTAAGCTGCGTTTTACTCAGCTAACGGGAGCGGCTTCGCCACCCGTTGGGTCGAATTTCTGGCGGCCGCAAAGCGGCATTTGGAGTGAGCGTGTTTATGCCAAAGGTGGTCTTTAGACCACCGTGGTGCCTTTCTGAAAAATACGTGGAAACGTGTTTTTCAGCATCGATTGACTATTTAGTCGAAATTAATTTAAATAACTCATTAACATAACACTATCAATTACAATAAAGTTTCATCTTAATTAACAACTATTTAAAGTATTGTTTATTCCTGTAAAAAAAACCTTTGCTTTCATAAGAATTACGTGCATAAATATAATTAATATTTGTCTAATACTCTATTCATACTGTACAGTATTAGTATTATACGTAAGCATTTGACTTTGAAACAAAAAAATACAGATTACAATTTATTTTTTAATAAACGATTTATAAAATTTGCCTTAAATTGCCTTATGCTGTGATTATATGGCTTTTGTAAGATAAAATACCATTGCATGTGTTAGCCAATAGGTGATACTAAACATAATACATGCTAAGAAAATTAATTTTTGCATTACAAACATATAAGGACATGCTGATTTATTCTACAAGCAGAGTAAATCAGAAAGGCACACTGCCTTCATTTGCCCTGTGGGACGCAAAAAAGCGTGGTTTTTTGCTCTCATTCGGCGTGCAAAGTAGGCACAATTGCCTACTTTGTAAGCAAACGCACAATATGTTTTTTGACGTATTGATTTAATCAGCGTTTCCATAATATTTCTTTATAGTATTTTGCATTTTAAGAATAATGTTTGAAAAATTTTAAGGTTTACCCCTTGCGCAACTCGTAGGACTGCTTACATATGTCATCGAGCAAAAATAATAATAACCTGCATGCAGGTCACAGACAAAGACTCAAGAAACGGTTTTTACATGACCCACAATTAATGGAAGACTATGAAGTTCTTGAAATTTTGCTAGGATACGGGCTTACACGTAAAGACACAAAGCCCCTTGCTAAAATTTTATTGCAACGCTTTGGCACATTACGAAATGTTTTGGATGCCCGCAGGGAAGAATTAGAAGATATCCCCGGTTTTGGAGCTGGGTTGTGGACATTATGGCAAGTTTTGCGAGAATGTATGGCAAGGCATGCTACAACACCGTTTTTAGAAAAAGAGGCCTTAGTTACACCACAAAGTGTAGCTAAAGCAGCACAAAAACGCTTAGCCGGTTGCACCCACGAAGAATGCTGGATAGTGATGGTTGATGCCGGCAACCGTTGTATAGGATGGGAACGATTAAGTAAGGGCAGCATGGATCACATTGCCATAACCCCACGTGATGTTATCGCAAAAGCTTTTGCCCGCAAAGCACATGGTTTTATATTGGTGCATAATCATCCAGGTGGTAACACAAATCCCTCACGGGCTGACATGATTATTACTTCAGAATTGCGCACAATAGCACCGCGCATGAATATTCGTTTTATTGAACATATTATTATAACCGAAAAGGAATGCCGCAGCATTTTATTGAATCAATACTTTTAACTGTAAATACTACAACACTGCGGAAATGGCATTCGCCAAGAGAGGAGATTTAGAAATGTCCGATCATGAACATAACAATGAAAGCTTTGATCAAGACAATGAGTTAGCACAAAGCTCAGAAGCTGAAAGAATCAAAAACAATACCAATGCTCTAGAAGACATCGACCATAGCGATGATGTAGCATCTATGGTAAATGAAGATGTTTTGCCAACAACATTACCAGTACTGGCTGTACGTGATGTTGTTGTATTTAACTATATGATTTTACCTCTTTTTATTGGAAGAGATAAATCTGTCCAAGCAGTAGAAGCAGCACTTGAAAAAAATAAGCATCTCTTCATTTGCACACAAAAAGATGAAGATAACGAAGACCCAAGTCCAGATGATCTTTATTCTTTTGGCTCAGTGGTTAATGTTATGCGCATGCTAAAAATGCCTGACGGACGCATTAAAGTGCTTGTTCAAGGTATTAGTCGTGCAAATATCAAACATTTTATTCAAACTGAGCCATTCTTAGAGGCAGAAGTTACTATACACGAAGAAGTGCCCTTTAACACTACTCCTGAAACGGAAGCACTTTTGCGTTCTGCCAGAGAACAAAGCGAAAAAATTCTCGAACTTAGAGGTATTTCCAACACAGATATTGTTAACGTGCTGCAAAGTGTTGATGAACCTGGTCGCTTAGCTGACTTAATTGCTGCTAACTTACGTATGAAGATTGAAGATGCACAAGCCATATTAGAAACACAAGACCCACTTAAGCGTTTGGCTTTGGTTAATGACCAACTAAACAAAGAAGTAGAAGTGGCAACAATGCAGGCACGCATTCAATCGTCTGCACGTGAAGGCATGGATAAGGCACAAAAAGATTATTTCTTACGTGAGCAGCTAAAGGCAATACGCAATGAATTAGGTGACAATGTTGGTGAAAACGATGATGACGATATGGAATCATTAGCCAAAGCCATTGCCAAAGCCGGTATGCCAAAAGATGTGCGCAAAGAAGCTGATAAGCAAATGCGTAGGTTGACTGCTATGCATGCTGACTCATCAGAAGCCAATGTAGTTAGAACTTATTTGGATTGGCTTGTAGATGTACCATGGAAAAAAACCAGCCGTGACAACTTAGATATTAAGCATGCAGCAGAGATATTAGATGAAGATCACTATGGTCTTGCAAAGATTAAAGATCGCATACTGGAATATCTTAGTGTCCGCAAATTAAACCCAAATTCTAAAGGTCCTATTCTATGCTTTGTTGGACCTCCCGGCACCGGAAAAACATCACTTGGTCGCTCCATTGCCAGAGCAATGGGACGTAAATTTCAGCGTTTTTCACTGGGTGGCATGCGTGATGAAGCAGAAATACGCGGACATCGTCGCACATATATCGGATCCATGCCAGGGCGTATTATTCAAGCGCTTAAGCAAAGTGGTACAAAAAATCCTGTCATTGTACTTGATGAGCTTGATAAATTGGGTTCAGATTTTCGTGGTGATCCATCGTCGGCTTTATTAGAGGTTCTTGATCCAGAGCAAAACAATACTTTTAGTGATCACTACCTTAATGTTCCTTTTGACCTTTCAAAGGTAATGTTTTTGTGCACCGCCAACGTGCTGGATACCATTCCACCTGCCTTGCGTGATAGAATGGAAATTATCACCTTGCCAGGTTACACTTTGGAAGAAAAGCGTGCCATAGCTCGCAATCACCTTTTGCCTAAAATGATTGAAGATAATGGACTTAAACCAAAGGACATAAGTATTGCTGATACAGCTATTGAACGAATTATCAAGCAATACACACGTGAAGCAGGATTACGTAACTTAGAGCGTGAACTCGGTGCAGTTTGCCGAAAACTTGCACGCAAAAAAGCAGAAGGTAAAAAAGGACCATTTAAGGTCACATCACAGCAAATTCACAAACTTTTGGGCGTTCCGCGCTTTATAGAAGATGATAAGGAAAAGCAGCTCAAGCCGGGTGCAGCCCTAGGGCTTGCATGGACAGCCTTTGGTGGAGAAGTTTTGCATATTGAAGTTACACTTATGAAAGGAAAGGGCTCACTGCTACTAACCGGACAGCTAGGTGATGTAATGAAAGAAAGTGCACAAGCAGCTTTATCATACATTCGTAGCCGTGCTAAAGAGCTTAATATTGACCCTGACTTTGCGCGTAAGTTTGATATACATGTACATGTTCCTGCTGGTGCTACACCCAAGGATGGTCCTTCAGCGGGCATTACATTGTGCACAGCCTTAGTTTCAGCTCTTGTTAATAAAAGTACCAATGCACAGCTTTGTATGACTGGTGAGATAACTTTGCAAGGAAGAGTACTTCCAGTAGGCGGTATTAAAGAAAAAATCTTGGCAGGAGTTGCACGTGACATGCAGCACGTTATTATACCAAAACAAAACACCAAAGACCTTGAGGATGTACCGCAAAACTTGCTTAGCCGTATCCATGTACATCCGGTAAGCCATATTGATGAGGTTTTACCCTTGGCTTTTAACGATTAATTAATTTGTAAAAACAAAGCAAATATCAAATTAATTTACTGTAGTAATAAACTAAAGCTAAATTATAATTTATTAAAAAATCCAGAAACAAAGGAATTACATACTTTGTTTCTGGATTTTTAGCTTGTATTACTCACAATATTTAAG
>CAYJPT010000009.1:0-28382 GCA_964372165.1 uncultured Desulfovibrionaceae bacterium
AAAAACCACGCTTTTTTGCGTCCCACAGGGCCAATGAAGGCAGTGTGCCTTTCTGATTTATTCTGCTTGCAGAATAATTCAGTATTTCCTTAATAATTTTTCAATACTACAGAGCTGAAAGCATGTTTTTTAGCGCACATATTCCAGTACACATCTGCAAATTATGTCAAACTCTTATGTTAATTGAAATATCCAAGCACAATAAAAGTACATCTAGTGTCGTAGTATTATGCAAGAATTTGCTTTACAACGGCATCACCCATCTCAGTAGTACCGCATAATTTTTTGCCATCTTCCATGATATCACCGGTTCGGTGATTCATCATCAATACTTTACGCACTGCCATTTCAATACAATCAGCCTCTTCAGATGCATCAAAAGCTAAACGCAACATCATGGCTGCCGATAAAATTGTAGCCAAGGGGTTAGCTTTATTTTGTCCTGCAATGTCCGGTGCAGAACCATGAATTGGCTCAAATAGCCCAGGGCCTTGAGCACCCAGTGATGCAGATGGCAACATACCAAGAGAACCAGTAATTACTGCTGCTTCATCAGATAATATATCACCAAAGAGGTTACCAGTAACAATAACATCAAATTGAGAAGGATCCCGTACAAGCTGCATGGCAGCATTATCAACATACATATGGCTTAGCTCAACATCAGCATATTCATTATGCACGTTAGTTATAATTTCACGCCATAACCTAGAAGTTTCAAGTACATTAGCTTTATCACAAGAACATACTTTTTTACGTCTTTTACGAGCAGTTTCAAAAGCTACATGCGCTATGCGCTCAATTTCGCTCACAGAGTAGATCATTGTATTATATCCTACTCTTTCGCCATTGCGCTCCTCAATAGATCTTGGCTGGCCAAAATAAATACCGCCTGTTAGTTCTCGCACAACTATAAGATCAAGTCCCTTTTGTGCAATATCAGCTCGCAATAAGCATGCTCCTGCAAGCTCAGGAAATAAAGTTGCAGGACGCAAGTTAGCAAATAAACCAAGCTCCTTACGTATATCCAAAAGTCCTTTTTCTGGCCTTACATCATTAGATAAATGATCCCACTTCGGTCCACCTACAGCACCCAAAAATACAGCATCTGAGTTTTTACACGCAGTAACTGTTTCAGTTGGTAATGGAGTCCCAGTTGCATCAATGGCAGCACCACCAATAAGCGCAGTACTAAATGTAAATTGATGTCCAAATTTTTCAGCAATAGCTTCCAATGCTTTTTTTGCTTCAGTTACAATTTCAGGGCCAATACCGTCACCAGGGAGAAGGCAAATATCTTTTTGCATAAAGTTCTCTTAAGTATTAAGTTTTTCTTTAACGTAATTTACCAAGCCGCCTTTGCGCACCAACTCCTCCATGGAGTCTGGCAAAGCAGGGCAAGTTATAACAGTATTATTGCTATGGTTAACAATAGTACCTTTAACTGCATCAACTTCCAAATTATGTCCATCTTGTATTTTTTCTACTTCATCACCAATCTCTATTAATATAAGACCCATATTAAAAGCATTGCGATAAAAAATTCGAGCAAAGCTATGTGCAATGACAACATTCATTCCAGCACCTAAAATAGCTAAAGGTGCATGCTCACGTGATGAGCCACAACCAAAGTTACGTTCTGCAACTAATATGTCACCATTATTAACACGCTTAACCCAATTTGGCTCAAGCCCTTCCATACAGTTTTGACCAAGTACATGCTTATCAGCACTAACTAAAAAACGTGCCGGAATAATGGCATCTGTATCTATATGTTCGCCTACTTTATGAACTGTTCCTTTGAAATGCATAATATATATCCTCTATAATTAATTCAACGACTTATACAGCGTAAAAATTAATTTTACAATGATGCTGGCCCACAAACTTCACCAGTTATGGCTGACGCTGCTGCCACAATGGGGCTTGCTAAATATATTTCAGAACTCAAACTACCCATACGCCCTTTAAAATTACGGTTTGTAGTTGTAACTGCACGCTCATTATCACCTAAAATACCCATAAAACCACCTAGGCATGGACCACAAGTGGGGGGACTTATGATACAACCGGCATCAGCAAAAATTTCAAAAAGCCCTTCGCGCATAGCATTTTTCCATACGCTTGGTGTCGCAGGAATGATAATACAACGCACACCTTTAGCAATTTTTTTGCCTTTAAGTACAAGGGCTGCGTCACGCATGTCACTTAAACGCCCATTTGTGCATGAGCCGATAACTACTTGTTGAATTGGTGTATTTTTAACTTCAGACACTGGTTTCACATTATCCGGCAAATGCGGACAAGCAACTACAGGCTCAAGATCATTCACATTAAATTGTATTTGACTTTCATACTCTGCATCATTATCAGCATGCAAGCTTTGCTGTTTTGGTCGATGATGCGCATTACCATAAGCAATGGTCTTATCATCTGCTGCAAAAAGACCAACCTTACCACCGGCTTCAATGGCCATATTTGCCATTGTCAATCTACCATCAATCTCCATATTTTCAATAGTAGTGCCATCAAACTCTAAAGCGCGGTAAAGAGCACCATCAACCCCAATTTTACCAATGAGCATCAAAATTAGATCTTTGGGGCGTAGCCATTTTGGCATTTCGCCATTGTAGGTAACGCGAATAGATGGTGGGACCTTAAACCAAGTTTCTCCAAGAGCCATACCACCTGCAATATCAGTTGAACCAAGTCCGGTGGCAAATGCACCAAGTCCACCATAGGTACAAGTATGGCTATCAGCACCAATTACAACATCGCCTGCGCCCACTAAACCAAGTTCTGGCAAAAGTGCATGCTCAACACCACAATCTCCACCTTCATAATAATGAGTAAGATTTTGCGCTGTAGCAAATTTTCTTGAAACAAGCACTTGATTTGCTGATTCAATATCTTTTTGAGGAGTAAAGTGATCCATAACTAAGACAACTTTATCCTTATCAAAAACCTTTTTAGCCCCCATACCCTCAAAAGATTTTATGGCAAGTGGGGCAGTAATATCGTTGGCAAGCACAAGGGAGAGCTTGCACCGTATAATTTGCCCTGTAGCTTTGATGGTATCATCTGTGTGCTTTTGTAATATTTTTTGAGCTAGAGTAAGTGACATATTATTTCCTTTCTTAATTGCATTCACTTTCTTTTTTGGCTAAGCGATTTAAGGCATTAACATATGCCCGTGCACTTGCATAAGTTACATCAGGGTGAGCAGCACGACCAACAGCACAAATATTTTTTTCTTTATCGCAAATACGTACCATCACTTCACCTTGTGCGTCTGTTCCACCGGTGACTGCATTTACAGCATACTGCTGTAATTCTGGTGACTTGCCAACAAGCTGGCTAATAATATTAAATAATGCGTCAACCGGTCCCACACCGAAACCTGAGCCTTTTTTCTCAACTCCATCAACATCCATAATAACTGCAGCTGTTGGTGGTATATCTTGAGTTGATGAACTATTAATACTTGCGTGATGCAAACGATAGCGGTCTGGTATACGATATATTTCTTCAAGCACCAAGGCTACCAAGTCTTCATCATGTACAGTTTCTTTTTGGTCTGCGAGTTTTTTTACTGCATCAAAAACAATATTAATTTGCTCTTCACCCAAGGTATAACCAAGATTTTCAAGTTTAGATTTTACAGCATTACGCCCTGAGTGCTTGCCAAGCACCAAATCACTTTGACTACGCCCCACCGATTCAGGTGTCATTATTTCATATGTTTCACGATTTTTTAACATACCATCTTGATGTATGCCAGATTCATGCGCAAAGGCATTACCGCCAATGATGGATTTATTTGCAGGAATTGGCTGACCAATTGTCATGGATAACATGCGACACGCAGGATAAAGTTGCTCAGTATTAATAGTACTTGTTAAACCATAATAGTCATGTCTTACTCGTAAAGCCATAGCGACTTCTTCAAGAGCAGCGTTGCCGGCACGTTCACCAATGCCACCAAGTGTTACTTCCACTTGTCTTGCACCAGCATGCACAGCTGCAAGTGTATTAGCTACAGCCACGCCTAAATCATCATGGCAATGTACACTAAAAATTGCCTTATCACTGTTTGGTGTATTCTCAATTATATAACGAATCAGGCTAGCATACTCATCTGGCTGGGCATATCCAACAGTATCTGGTATATTAATAACTTTTGCACCAGCTTTAATCACCGCCTCAGTTACGCGGCACAAAAAATCTTTATCTGAGCGAGATGCATCCTCAGCGGAAAACTCCACATTACTTGTATATGATGCAGCACGCTTAACTCCTGCAACAGCCATTTCTAATACAGCGTCTGGTTCTTTGCATAATTTATATTTCATATGCAGTGCCGATGTGGAAACAAAGGTGTGAATGCGTGGATTTTCACCAAGTTTAATGGCCTCCCAGCAGCGATCAATATCTGTAGGCAAAGCACGACAAAGACCTGCAACTTCTGAGTCACGTGTCTGTTTGGCAATGGCTTGTACGGCCTCAAAATCACCTTGGCTGGCAGCCGGAAAGCCCGCTTCCATAACATTTACCCCTACTATTTCAAGCTGCCGAGCAAGACGCAATTTTTCAGCCAAGTTCATTGTAGCTCCAGGGGATTGTTCACCATCGCGTAAGGTAGTATCGAAAAAATAAACTTGATTATTCATATATGATCTCCATAAAGTTAATATAATCCTTTGCAGAAAAATACAAAGGTTCTTCTGTCATGGTCAGCCGTATATCGGCACAATTTAGGGGATTTTGTTGGCTGACCGCCATATGGTTAATCGCTTGGCAGCGATAAACCACGCAGCAGTTCCCGATTGCGACGGGGTAAAACAAAAAAAGTGTACACAAGACCTGCTATTATATAAGATAGGGCCACAAAGAAAGCCAAAAGCTTAGGTTGGGATATCAATAAAGCAAAAAGTAAAATCACTGTAACCATTGTACTAAAAGGGTGGGCCTTTACAAAAGCGTACTCTTTAAAGGAATAATATCGCACTCTACTAACCATGAGCATGCCAAGGCTTATAGTTAAAACTAGAGCCATATACGGAGTGAACCAGTGCATTATTTCCGGTATAAATTGTGCAAAAAACACAAAACTAACTGCAGTACAACCCGCTGCCGGAGTGGGCAAACCAATGAAGAATTTTTTATTGGTTACTGCCGTTGATATATTAAAGCGTGCAAGGCGTAAGGCTGCGCAAACTGAAAAAATAAAGCAAAAAGCAACACCAAGTCGACCAAAATTATGCAAATGCCAATGCCAAAACAATACGGAAGGTGCTATACCAAAAGCTACAAGATCTGCCAAGGAGTCATATTGAACGCCAAACTCACTGGCAGTATTAGTAAGCCTTGCAACTTTTCCATCAAGTCCATCCATGAGGGCTGCAAACACAATAGCCAAAGCAGCATCTTCAAAGCGTGACTGAGAAGACCAGACAATGGCTAAAAACCCTGAAAAAAAACTTAGGGTTGTAATAATATTTGGGAGCAAATAAACTCCCTTACGACGACGAGAAGTACTAATTTGACTCATATAATTTAGCTACAACACTTTGCCCTGCAAAAACTTGTTCACCAATTTTTACATTAGCAATGTACCCATCGGGAATATATAGATCAACTCTAGATCCAAAGCGTATCATGCCATAGCGTTCACCACGCTCTAACACATCTCCAATATCCACACGGCATACGATACGCCTTGCAATTAGACCTGCAATTTGTACCATTGTCCAATCATTTCCATGCTCATCTTTTAACACATATGCGCAACGCTCATTATCTGTTGCAGCTTTATCCCATGCGGCATTAAAATATTTACCAGCAAAGTAGCGTATATCTTTCACAGTACCCTTAACAGGTGAGCGATTAACATGCACACTAAATACATTCATGAAAATACATATACACGTCAGTGGAGCTCCACTTATTGGGTCCGGGCGTGTATCAATACGAATAATGCGCCCATCAGCAGGGCTGACAGCAATATCTTTATCCTGCGGAATTACCCGTTCAGGATCACGAAAAAAATGGCAGGCAAACCAAGTTAACAAAAGAAATGTTACTGCCAAAGGCCAACACCCTATCAGTGCAAAAATCAATGCAGCAAAGCCACAAAGACCGATACTTGGCCAACCTTCAGGTGTGATACTAACGGATGCTTGGCGCATATTTACTCCTAAATTGCATAATACTTAAGGCAATACTGTTTTATTCGGCAAGCAGAATAAAACAGAAAGGCACACTGCCTTCATTCGCCCGTGGGACGCAAAAAAGCGTTGTTTTTTGCTCTCATTCGACGTGCAAAATAGGCATAATTGCCTACTTTGTAAGGAAACGTACAATATGTTTTTTGACTTGCTGATTCAATCAATGTTTCCTTAAAGGCTCTGTTGCCCTTCCACATAGTTGCAATTCTACCTACACTACATATGAAAAGCAAGCATCAAATCTAGGCATAACTGTAAAAAAACATGTAAAATGCATCTACTTTTCTAGCAGCTTTAATTGCGCAGATAATTTATCACCATTATAGCGCAAGACCACATAACCTCCTGCACCAAAATCACCCGGATTAATAATGACTGTGCGTCCGATACTATCTTCATTGCGTGCCTCATGTATATGTCCGCACACACAAAGATCAGGCTGTTTTTGTTCTATAAATTCACGCACTGCAGTTGAACCAACATGTATATTATCACCAATTACATCACAAAGCGTATTCTTGGGAGGATTATGCGATATTAACAGTTTGTGCTTCCATGCTTGTGCTTTCTCCCAGCATTCAGCAAGCCATTGTTCATAACTTGATTCTGGAAACTCACTTGGTGTCGAAAAAGGCGTAATGGTTGAAGCACCCACACCAAATATCGCTACATTCGGTGCTATTTCATGCACCTGAACATGCAAGTTACACTGCTTTTCTTGTAGCCACTCTGTGACTTCAAGCTTATCCATATTTCCAATCTGTGCAAAAAACTTAGAACTATGTTTTTGTATGGGCTCAAGCACACGCCTTGCCTCATCAATGCCACCACAATTTGTCATATCACCTGTGACAATGATTGCATCCGCTTGACTCAACTCAGGTATTTTGACTAGATCGCTAATATCATCGTGTATGTCACCAAGGGCAATCCACAAATACTCCTTTTCTTTACTTTGCTCAGCCATTCATGCACTCGCTTTAAATTATAATATTCTTAAAAAAATAAACACATTATCAAAATTTTTCATGCAATAGTAAATAAGGCTCCAGCCATTAGTATTGACATTGCGTGCTGATTATTTTTTCAGCATAAGCTACTTGCGTATCGATAACCTTTAGCACGACACAATTTGACGACACTATCTAAATAATTATAATTTTTTTCTTAATATTTTACTACGAATAAAATTCATAACTCGCACATGAAGAAGACCATTACGCACTGCTATTAAATCTTGCATTTGTTTTGATAAAGCAATATGTTTTTGCTCTAATGTATTTTTCATTTGCTCTACTTCAAGAACACTACGCCCAAGCGTAGATACGTCACTAACCAATTCGTGATGTGTTTTTTCATGTTCTTGATGCTTAGACTTAAAATCATCATGCCAAAATTTTATATCATCATATCGAGTAGATAAATTTGAAAAATGCCATTCAATGTGGTCATATCTTTGAGATAATGAATAGTGCTGATTAGCTAATTTGTTCCTTTCATCATTAAGATATTCAATGCTGTTCTCAACATGTTTCGATTTGCCTATATCCTCTATAATGTATCGAATTGCATTAGTTAGCTTTTTTACAATTAATTCACTATAAAATGGGCCTAATTTCATATGTTTCCACCAAGTACTTACCCGGTAAACATCAGCATCAAACCATGGTTTTGACGGACCACAGTAGTGTATTATTTTGGGACTTTCTTTTGCTATGATAAATTGATTGAATTCATCTTGATGCATATGAAAGTGCTTTGCAATATATTCGTCAGTCCATTCCATCATTACATTTGAAACATTCCAGGCTTGATCTATAAATTTGATATTGCCTTTATAAAAGAAATTCAAAACATCTTGATCAACATAACGGAAATCATGCTTTGTGGCGAGTTCAAGCAATTGCTCCTGCTCTTTATGAGCACGCATTTTTTCTAAATTTAATAGCAAAACTCCAGACTGAAAGTATTTAGCAGGATCACTCAATTGCAATGTTTTTTCAAAATATTCCTTAGATTGCTCCGCCTCACCAAACAGCAAAAAATTCTCCATATTTATAGTTGCACCAATGGAGTACTCACTAATATCAATATTGTACAATTTTGCTACATCATCAAGCACAACCGTATCAACATCTAACCAAATGACTTTGCTATATTCTTTTAGTAATTGAGGTAAAAAAAGTTTGTAGTACGTTTCAGCTGTGTACCTATCACCTAAATGAAAATTATATTCACAAGCGATATCTGCTAGATTAATAAATCGTAAAGATAAATTTTTTTCAGATTTTGCAAGTAAATTCAACTTATCTTTATTTTGTTCGCAAATTGAAGTTTCCAGTATTATAAATTCATAATCATTTTCTTCATTTGCATTCTTCATGATTGAAAAAATCAAAACAGAAAGATATGGTGCATAATTATTATCAGATGCACATACTATCGGTATTTTGCCTATGTGTGACATTCCATAAACCTCAAACTAAAATAATTGATAAATTTATCGTCCGTTAAAAACCCATTGAACTTAAAACTCAAAATTAAAGTATAATTATTTACTTTTTTCTCTTACTTCCTTAATGACTTGATGAAATTTTTCATCTTTCCTTCAGGAAGTTTAGACAAAATTTTACGAATAACTTTTTGCGATATAGATAATATTTTCTCATGATATTTGCAGGAAAATTCATCAAATTGCACCGTTAATGCATTATATTTTGCCAGTAAATCATGATACTGGTCTAAAAGCTCGTTATGTTTGTTAGCCAGTGACATATGCTCCGCAACCATATGTCCATGTTGACTTCGCAATTCATAGTGGTCATCACTTAAGCTACCATGATACTTGGACAAATCCTCCACTCTGTTCGCCATATTATCGCGGTGCCAAGACAAATCATCTAATTTTAAGGACAAAGCATAATGTTTATTAGCCAAATCATTACGCTCATCATCTAAATATTGCACCGTCTCAGACAACCCTTTAAACTTATCCATCATTTTAGTTAGATATTCTAAGCGTTTTTCAGGATTAAGCTCCATAATCACTTGATAAAAAGGACCAGGTTTAACGTATTCCCACCAAATGCTAGCAAGTGTCATTTCTGGGGAATGCCAAGGTTTAATTGGGCCATCATAATGTATTATTTTGGGATTTTCTTTTGCTCTTAGGAATTCCTCTAATAACTCTGTATTATCGCCAAACTCTTTATCAAGGTAGTGATCCGTAAAATCAACCATAAAAAATTCGACATCCCATGCTTGATCTATATATTTGAACTTTTCATTATAAAAACAGTTCAACGCATCTTGATCTACAAGCTCAAAATCATTGCTTATAGAAAGATTTATTAATTGTTCCTGCTCATTATTAATGCGCATTCTTTCTAAGTTTAAAATAAGTACTCCCGCTTGGATGTACTTACATGGGTCACTCATTTTTAAAGTATTTTCAAAGTAATCTTTCTGCACTCCTGGCTCACGGTAAGCACGTATAGTCCCTAGGTTTACAGTAGCTCCTATTGAATAATCCTCAAGATCTATGTTATACAAATTTGCAACATCTTCTAACACGATCATGTCAACATCTAAATATATAATTTTATTATATTCACTTAACAATTCTGGTATATATAGTCTGTAATAAGTTTCTACGGTAAACCATTTACACAGGCTAAATTCGCTTTCATCAATTAAGTATTTAAGATTAATGAACCGTATAGAAAAGTTGTGCTTATCTTGCACAAGCAATTCAAAACGCTCTTTATTTTCATCTGAGATAGAAGCTTCCAAAACAATAAATTCGTAATTATTGTTTTCGCTTGAATTATCCATTATAGAAGTCATAATAACAGCAAGATAAGGTGCATAGTTATTATCAGACGAGAATACAATAGGTATAAGATTATTTTGTACCATAACTCAAAAATCTCCTAAGTTTGAATGCGATAGTACACGTACTATATGTTTAATGATTTGTAAATATTTTTCTAATATGTTTATAGCAATTTAAAATTTTTTGTGTTATAATTACTGCTAATCTTACGATTTTAAAATTCTCTCATCATTTATATATGAGGTAAGTATCTGCTATGCATGATTATAACAAGCAAGCTCTACGCAAAAAAATGCGTAGCAAGCGCACAGGGCAATGCCCTGTAGCTATTAAAACAAAAAGTTTGCATGCGCAAGAGTTAATAACAAAGCAAGAATTTTGGCTACAAGCATCTAGTATTGCATTGTATATTTCAACAGCTGGTGAAGTACTTACCGACCTTTTGCTTGATGCAGCATTTACAAGCAACAAAACTGTACTTTTGCCACGTTGTCATCCTCAAAAGTTTGGATTAATGCACTTTGTTGTTTGTAGTGACTTATCTAACTTAAAATTAGGCAAGTTTAATATATTAGAACCTCAATCCACAAAAATATGGGAAAATAGCATTGATCTAATAATCGCACCTGCACTGGCCTTTGATCATTTTGGACAACGCTTGGGTTATGGAGGTGGATATTACGATAGATTTATAAGCCAAGCTGAATATGGTTTATACTTAGGTTTAGCTTTTGATTGGCAAATAGTTGATGCCTTCCCACAAAATATGCAAAACGATTGGGATAAACCCGTGGACATTATTGTTCATAACGGTGGTATTATATGGACATAAGCTATATTCCTTTTAATTTTCCTAGTGTTTCAAACATACAGTGTCTTTTTCAAACCCGTATTGGTGGGTATTCTCAAAATGCCTATGGTGGAGGCAATATTTCCTTTAGCACTGAAGATGTGCATGAGCATGTACTACAAAATAGAGTGAGCTTGCACCGCATAATTGGATACGATTTTTGCGAGTTACTTCAAGTTCATGGTTGTGAACTTATTTTTAACCCAAGTCTCACACCTCTTGATAAGCAGCCTACCATTAAAGCCGATGGGCAAGCCACGGATAAACCTGGCCTTGCATTGTTAATTAAAACAGCTGACTGTCAACCCATACTTTTGTGCCACAAGAAAGGCAGGCATATTATGGCTTTACATGTTGGTTGGAGAGGTAATAAAAATGAATTTATCCTCTCTGCCATTGACCAATTTTGCGCTCAATATGCTCTACTACCACAAGACCTTTTAGCAGTGCGCGGACCAAGCCTTGGTCCACAACAAGCGGAGTTTATAAATTTTTCAACAGAATGGAATGACGATTTTAAGCCTTGGTATTTTGAATTTGATAAAACAATGGATTTATGGAGCCTTAGTCGTAATCAATTACAGAAGGCCGGACTTATGCCGCAGTGTATTTTTGGCCTTGATATGTGTACTGCAACTATGAATGACCTTTTTTTCTCGTATCGCAAAGAAAAACTTTCCGGCCGTCAAGCAAGCGCAATATGGATAGAAAAGTAACATTAAGCTTTATTAAATTAGTTGATGCTAAAAAACATGTTTTAAATTTTTCCTGTGTCAATTAAGCCCTTTCATACAAAAAAATGCATATTACAGCTAAGAGTATAATGGCGTAGGCTTGCTTTGTTCGTAATGCTAACACAGCTCCTACTAAGCTTATCATAAAAAGCAATGACCAACTAACTTTTGACATCATAGGAATAAGGCCATGCTCAGTCAAAAATGAAAAAAGAATATACATTACAAAAAACAATGTGCCATAAAGTACTGTATAAAGTAATATGAATTTTCTTAATGATTTAAAAATAATTTTTTGAGGATTTAAGCCTTTAAGTGGTTGTTCAGCCCATGCTTCGACATCCGCTATATATGCATTAGCTTGCTTACGTTGGAATAGCTCCACCCCCTTAACCAAATACGCTAGAGGTAAACATATGAGCAAGGGCACAACAAATTGAGCTGGAGTTTGCCAAGAAAAAATTAAATTCAATGGATATAGTATTGTAAAAGAAAGAGTTGCTGACGGAGGGATAACAGCTCCTAAACGTAAAGCATCAAGCCAAAAAAGCTCAAATATCAGCCCAAGAAGTAGTGCAAATTCAATTTCATTTGTCACTAATCCAAAAAGTAAAGCCGCAAATAGAGGGCGTTCAAAAAAGCCAACACTTATACTAGACCGACCAAGGCTTGAGAGGACAAAAAAAAACATCCCAAGCTTGCCAAAAGTATTACATCATAGTTCATGCAGCCCCCTTGGTTTTTCCGAAGGTACAGCACGAAAATCAAGTGAAAATTCACTGTTCAAGACTTTCAACAATTCAAGCTCATTATCTGTAACTGCAATATGTGACAATAGCTGTTTTTTATTTGGTCCAAAATGTAAATTTCCCACATTGACTTGAGGCTTTGGAATATCAAGACTCAATGCACACGCTGCGTCATTACAGTTCTCTAACACAACCAGAACTTTGTTTGTGCCAATTTTTTTTAATATAGTTGGCAATTTACAAATAGTAATAAAGTGCACATGCACATGTTTAGGTATGGCTAAGGCAAGTATTTGCTGACGTAAAGAATCATTTGCTAATTCATCATTTGCAACAATTAAGTGCTTGGCACGCAAATATGGTAGCCATGCCTCGATAATCTGCCCATGAATTAGTCTATTATCTATACGAAATAACAGCATATTAATCTCGATTCCTACTTACTTAATACAGCGCCAGCAACGACGATACCATTTTTACCTGCATCTTCTGCTATACGAGCTAACTCTGAAAGCTCTAAATCACGGCAAGTAAATACCTTAAGTAACATAGGAAGATTTACACCGGTTACTACTTCCACTTTATGTTTTTCAAGCACGGCAAGGCTTAAATTTGTGGGAGTACCACCAAACATATCTGTTAAAATAATAACACCACTACCCCCATTCAAGCGATCAATAGCATCTTCTAAGCGTTGTACCGTTTCATCAACTGCATAAGCCACATCAATACTTATGGAAGCACAACCTGAAAGTGGTCCGACAATAAACTCCGCTGTTCGCAACAAAGCATCCGCATAATCGCCATGAGATGCTATTATAACACCTACTTGTGTTGAAACATTCTCTTGAATCATCTTAACACTCCTTAAAAATTTAAATTACCCTAAACTAAGATGCCTGTGCTCCAAGGCAGTTGCATATCCTGCTTGCTTGATAACCTTACAAATATGCTCAGCCGCCGCCACGGAACGATGCATCCCTCCTGTACAGCCAAGAGCAAGGGTTATACGATAACGCCCCTCACGGGCAATATGTTCAAGGGACATGAGCACAAAGTCAGTAAATTTTTGTAAAAAATCTTGTTCAGGTTTTTTACCAAAAACATACTCAACTATGGCACTATCTTTTCCCGATAAAGGACGTAAAGAAATGTCAAAATATGGGTTTGGCAAAAATCGTAAATCAAATACAAAGTCAGCTTCCCTTGGCATACCATATTTAAATCCAAAGGATACGATATTTACTTTCAATATGCGCAATTGTTGCCCGGACTTACCCCAGCGTTCTTGTAAAGCTCTACGTAAATCATGTATTGAAAACTGACTTGTATCAATAACCATATCAGCCATACGCTTAATTGCAGATAAATCTCTTCGTTCTGACTCTATTGCCGACTCAAGCCCCAAGCCTTGCCGCTCAAATGGATGTGGACGCCTTGTTGTGGCATAGCGTCGCATAAGCTCTGCATCTTGAGACTCAAGAAAAATAATGCAAGGTTGTACATTTTGAGTACATATATGTTGCATAGCTTTAGTAAGGTCATCTGCTAAATTTGTGCTATGCATACGTATACCAAATGCAATTCCATTAAAATGCCGCATAGAGTCACGTTGCATAAGAACAACCATTTCTTGCGCCAAGGAGATGGGTAAACCATCAACAGTGAAATAGCCCAAGTCTTCAAAGACCTGCAATGCAGTGCTTTTACCTGCGCCAGAAAGACCTATAATAATAAAAGCTTTCAATGGAACTTGATTGGCTGCCATAGTTTTGCTCATGTAAAAAGGAGTGCTTCAAATACATTTATAATCAATACCATATGGCATCACTATAAAATTACATATTTAAAGCACTCCTTTGTTTAATATGAAAGACTGCTATATTACAAAACAAACAACACAAAAAAACTATTTCATGCTGCTAAGCCTTAAAAACATTAAACAAACTTTATTTAACTGTTTTCTCAAATTACTTGAAAATGCAGCATACTGTTGTTTAACAATAATGTTTTCAATGCTTATGCACTAAATTATTGGATCAATTAGTCCATATTCACCATTGCGACGGCGATAGACTACATTAATGCGTTGATTTTCAGCACTTAAAAACACTAAGAACTCACTGCCCACTGTCTCAAGCTGTAAAATAGCTTCATCAAGTGACATAGGTTTTGGCTCAAAACGACGTGTACCAATACTTTCATCCTCAAGTTCGCCACTAAAGTTATAAGTAAACACTTCAACTTTTGCATCACGGGCTTGCCTATGATGCTTTTTTTGGCGTGAAACATGCTTTTTTATTTGTGATTCCAATTTATCTAGCACGAGATCAATGGAGGAGTACATTTCTTCAGTCTGTTCAGTTGCAGTAAGGGAAAGACCTTCTCCATTTACGCGTACATCACACTTATGACGAAATTTATCAACACTTAAATGCACTTGCACATCAAGTCCTGATGCCTTTCCAAAAAAACGCCCAAGCTTTTCAAAACGCCGACTTGCGTATTTTTTAAGGTGATCTGAAGGCTCAAAGTTCTTAAAAGTGAAAGAAATATTCATCTAGTTCTCCTTAGCTCAAAGCCCACACAAAATTGTGCGTCATACTGCCAATATTAAAATGTGCTAAGCACTTTTAACCAATCATTTACCATAAAATCAGCAAAATTAAAAATGTTCTTTCCTCTTGGAGGATGAAGGTATATCCATGGCGGTGCGATATTTTGCAACGGTCCTACGTGCAATATTTACCTTTAAGGAATCCTTAAGCAACTCACCAATACGCTCATCGCTGAGAGGATTTTTGAGGTCTTCCTCACTAATAAATTTCTTAATAAGTGCTTTTACACTTTCTGAACCGACTTGACTGCCATCATCTAGCTCTAATGCACTATTAAAAAAGAACTTTAATTCAAAAGTGCCATGCGGAGTTGCCACATATTTATTTGACGTAATACGACTAACAGTAGACTCATGCATGGCTATATCATCTGCAATATCTTTGAGAATTAAGGGTGCAAGCTGGGTAACACCTTGATCAAAAAAAGGTTTTTGATATTTAATTATACTTTCAACCACTTTATACAAAGTACGCTGCCTTTGATAAAGACTTTTAATAAGCCAAGACGCTGCACGCATTTTTTCAGAACAATATTCTTTCTCACCTTCTGGCAAGTGCGCTAAACTTTCATCTTGCAATGAGCTTGAAAGTTGCAAATGTGGTAAACCATCATCATTTAATATTATAACATAATCATCAGCATATTTATACACAAAAACATCAGGACTTACAAAAGTTGGCTCACCACTACCAAAGGATGCTCCAGGTAAAGGTTCAAGAGATTGAATTATATCCAAATATTCTCTTAAATCTTCAAGGTCCAAATTATATTTGCGCAAAATTGGCTTGTACCTTTTGGCTTCAAGGTCTTCAAGATGTTCAGTAACTAAGGCAACCAAAATAGGGTCGCGATCATAGCGCAAACTACGTAGCTGAATCATAAGGCATTCAGATGCACTACGTGCAGCTACACCTATTGGATCAAAAAATTGCACTACATTTAGCACTTCCTCAACGTCTGCCTCACTAACATCCAACATTTGAGACATATCTGTAAGACTTGCTTGTAAATATCCTACTGAGGAAAGATTTCCGATAATTACTTCGCCAATATCTTTTTGCTGACTACTTAATGATGATAGACGTAGTTGCCAAAGTAAATGTCCCTCAAGTGATGGTTTTTCGGCATAACGTGCTTCAAATGGACTTTGATCGTCCAAAGCTTCGTATTCTCGAGGTTGTAAATTGCGCGGAGTACTTGCAAATTCTCCAAGATAATCCTCCCAATCAGCCTCTTTTGCAAGTTCTTTGTCATAAACTTGCTCTTCAGTCTTTGTGCTACGCAGCTCATGGTCTTCACCATCAAAATTATCGTCAAAGCCTTCTTCAAGAAAAGGATTTTCCAAAAGTTCATTTTGAACAGTTTCCACTAACTCTAAACGTGAAAGCTGTAAAAGTTTGATGGCTTGCTGTAACTGTGGTGTCATCACCAATTGTTGAGCAAGTTTCATTTGTTGCCGTAGCTCAAATGCCATATAGCTTAATCCTTTTTATTTAATATTCGTGTGCTACGTTATATACGTAATGGCACTTACAAATATTGTGCCATAAGCATGCTTAGTATGCAATACATAATGGTCCATTTTGTGCATTTAAAAACGAATATTGTCAATTTTGCGCCGCTGATTTCATATGACTTTTAACTAATGATATGCATGTTGTCTTATAAAAAAAGAGTACTGCATAATTATTTTGAGGTCCATTTTACTAAAAATTGCAAAAAAATTTCATAGCAAAAAAATTACGATGCAGGACTAAAAGGCACAAAAATCCTCTGCACAGTGAATTGTGCAGGAGTCTTAAAAATGGATTTTTTTATAATAATTAACATTTTTTTATCGAATGATATAAGTGAACAATATTTTAAAACATTGACACATTACTATAAGCCTGCAATATTTGAGTTGGAGAAATCCTACTAATGTTAAGGAGCATTATATGAAAAAAACAATCTTCGGCCTTTTATTAACCATGCTTATGGTATTTAGCATTGTAACTGTTGAGACAAGCCATGCTAAAGGGAGAAACCCCATCTCTGAGCTTACAGGTAAAGTTTGGGTAGACTCTGACATGAGCACTAAACTGGCACTAATTTACGGAGTGGAGTGTGCCATAACCATGGAATATCTAACTGCAAAACATAAAGCAGAAAAAAATGGAGAAAGCACAGAACATACAAAAATTGTTGAGTCGCTTAATGCATTTCCTGAAAGTTGGATTCTTGTTTTTTCAGATGTTGAACGTCAAGACATAGTTAACGACATAGACAAATGGTATGCAGAAAACCCTGAAAAAATAGAACTTCCAGTATTTAAGGTGCTTTGGTATAATATTATGGAACCTAAATTAGAAAGCAAAAACTAAATAAAATTATTTAATAATTAAATCATTTTAGAGTATATATCTGTTTTTTTTTAAGGTTAACAATAATAAAAGAGGTAAAGAAATGAAAAAAGTTATGATTGCAGGTGTTTTAGTACTTGCTTTATCAAGCGGATGCACAAATATGTCTAGGACGCAACAAGGTACGCTAAGCGGTGCAGGGCTTGGTGCAGCCGCAGGTGCTGGCATAGCTGCCATAGCCGGCGGTTCTGTCGGATGGGGAGCGTTAGCTGGCGCAGGTGTTGGTGCATTAGCCGGTGCAGTTGTTAGCAAAGAAAGAAGGTGGTAAACACCTATATTTTATCTTAAGCGATACAGCTTAGCTGTATCGCTAGACAGATGACAAACCCCCTTTCGGGTGTTTGTGCCGCCTAAGGCAGACAAGCTGCCTTGGCAGTAAGGCACGAAAATCATTCGTTTAACGGCGCAAGTGAATTGCGCTTACTCTTGATTTATCGGCTCGTGCTGACTTTGTCAGCACTCTGAGCGATACAGCTTAGCTGTATCGCTTAAGATAATTAACAAAAAATATAATTCTTATATCTTTTTTAATACAATCTAAAAAATACTTTTTTGCTTTGCACGCAAACGTAAAGCATTGCCCACCACGGTTAAAGAACTCAAACTCATACTTGCTGCCGCAAACATAGGATTTAAACTCAATCCCCACGGAATATATAATATCCCAGCAGCAACAGGTATCAAAATGATGTTATATGCAAAGGCCCAAAAAAGATTTTGCTTAATGGTGCGCATTACAGCATGACTTAGTTTATAAGCACTTGCTACATGTGCAACATCACTTTGCATTAAAACCATATCCGCCGACTGCATAGCAATGTCAGTACCAGCACCAATGGCAATGCCAACATCTGCACGTGCTAAAGCCGGAGCATCGTTTATACCATCACCCACCATAATAACAACATGCCCATCTTGTTGTAGAGAGCGTATTTTACCTTCTTTTTCCTCAGGCATAACTTCTGCCATGATTTCCTTAATGCCCACTTGTTCTTGTACTGTGCTTGCTGTTATTGCATTATCGCCAGTAAGCATAAACACATTTAAACCAAGTGAGTGTAATTGCTTTACAGCTTGAGCACTACTTGGTTTTATGCTGTCCGCTACTGCTATAAGACCTAGTAAAGTCTCATTTTTTACAAAATACAGCACAGTCTTACCTTGAGCGCTTAAGTTGCTATCTTCTTCCTCCAAGGGATTATCTATGCTCTCATATGCAAGATACCTTGAGTTGCCTGCTGCATAAACATCTTCACCCTGTTTAGCTTGCAATCCGAGACCAGGTATTTGCTTAAATTCACTAAAATCTTCTACAGCAATCAAATCAAAATCTTTTTGAATGGCTTCTTCAACAATTGCCTTACCTAGTGGATGTTCAGAAAGACGCTCAAGACTTGCCGCAAAACGCAAGAGGTCATCTTCTTGCCCTGCCTGTAAGCTTATAATATCTGTAACTTTAGGCTTTCCATAGGTAATAGTACCTGTTTTATCAAGCACCACAGTGTCAGCAGCTTGTACTCGCTCTACAGCTGCAGCAGATTTAAACAAAATTCCACGTTCAGCCCCTATGCCTGTTCCCACCATAATGGCAGTAGGAGTTGCAAGACCCAAAGCACAAGGGCAAGAAATTACCAATACTGAAATTGCCGTAGACATGGCAAACTCTAAACCATAACCAGACACTATCCAGCAAATAAAACTTAGTACAGAAATAGCTATAATGACAGGAACAAATACGGCACTTATACGATCTGCCAGTCTGGCAATGGGTGCTTTACTGCCAAGAGCATCATCGACAAGGCGAATAATACGCGCCAAAGTAGTTTGCTCCCCTACTCCGGTGACACGCATCTGAAAGTAGCCTGATGTACTTACAGTTGCTCCAATCACCTTATGTCCAACTAATCTCTCCACAGGCAAGCTTTCACCAGTGATGGCAGATTCATCTATAAAAGCAGACCCTTGAATAATAATACCATCAGCAGCTATACTTTGCCCACTGTGTACTATTAAAATATCATCCTTTATCACCTCATGGGTAGGAATGGTGATTTCTTGACCGTTTCGCAAGCAAATTGCAGTTGTTGGAGCAAGGCGTGTCAATTTATCAATGGCCTGTGAAGCACGTCCCCGCGCTCTTGACTCAAAATATTTACCAAGCCCTATTAAAGCTAAAATCATACCTGCTGAGTCAAAATAAAGATTATTGCCCCAGTATAAAATTACCAATATTTCAGAAGTAAAATACATTCGCATTAAGGCATAAAAGCCAAACAAAGCTGCGGCTGCAGAGCCTAGCCCAACCAATGTATCCATATTGGGACTTTTATCTAAAGCTGCATTTAAACCTGAGCGAAAAATATTTCGATTTACATAAAGTATTGGTAAGCAAAGCAATAGCTGCACAAATGCCAGCAGAAGCAAGTTATCAGCCCCACGTAAAATTGCTGGTAGCGGCAATGAAGCCATCTCTCCCATAGCAATATACATAAGCAATGATGCCAAGATAAGAGATATTTTCAAACTTGCTGGCATGGGTTCTGAAATATCTTGTACATCTTCTGCCTTTAATGCAGGAGAATTTAATTGTTCAGCTTTTTTTTCTATTATGTTTTTTGTATCAGCAGGTGCAGTATTTATTGGTTGTTTTGAAATATCTTGCATATTTGGGATAAGCAATGTAGGGGCAGCTGCTGCATCTTTTTGAGGATATGCTTTATAGCCGGCTTGCTCCATAGTATGAACAATCTTTTGCACATCTAGTATTTGTTCATCAAACTCCACACGCATGGTCTTGCGCAAAACATTTACATCCACTTGCTTGATGCCATCTATGGCACCAAGTATTTTTTTTACTCGCCCCTCACAATTGGTGCAGTGGATATTTTCTGTATTAAAAGACTGCATTTGCATAAATTACCTCGTAATCATTTAATGAATGATCATATTAATTGTTGAAATATCTTAAGCTTAAAAACATCGTAATATATTCATATGATTAACCTTATAGTGCTAACAGCTAAATTACAAAAATTCAAATGACAAGTTTATGCTATGATGAAAAAATTATTCAGGCAACTTATTAAATAAGAGTCCTGCACAATTACTTTTTCAGTATAATTTTGTGAAAATTGAAAAAAGTTTTCAAAACAAAAAATTTATAGTGCAGGACTAAAAGACACGAAAATCAATCGCTTAACGGCACAAGTAAATTGTGCCTACTCTTGATTTATCGGTCGCATTGACTGCTGCCAACGCGCCATAAGACTCCGCACAATGAATTGTGCAGGAGTCTTTAAATACTACCCACTAGACCTTTAGCTAATTTTTTTGTATCATTACAAATATGCACGAAATGTCAATAGCAGAAAGTATCATGAATATTGTGGCAGACGAGATGAAAAAACATAACTGCACCACACTTTTAAAAGTACAGGTGCGCTACGGTGCTTTGTCTCAAGTAGTACCGGAGTCATTGCAATTTTGCTTTGACGCCATATTAAAAGAAAGCGCATACCCAAATGCAAAACTTGAATTGGAAGAAGTGCCAATATTACTGCGTTGCGGGGAATGTAATGAAGTTTTTACTCCTGCGCATGAAGATGTATATGTTCCATGCCCCATATGTTCTATGCACATTGGACATAGCGTTGAACAGGGTAAGGAGTTATATGTCCAGCATATTGATGCAGAATAGTAAACAACCACGCTACACAGTTTTTAAATAACTTAGATTTTTATAAAGGATAGAAGATGGAAATTTCAGTTGTACGCAATGTACTTGAAGCCAATGAAAAAATAGCACAAGAGTTGCGTGAACTCTTTTCTAAACACAATATATTAGTTCTAAACTTGATAAGCTCCCCCGGCGCAGGTAAAACTTCTTTGCTTGAAAGAACGCTTACAGATTTGCGCTCAGAGTTTCGCATGGCCGTTATTGAGGGTGACTTGCAAACAGACAATGATGCACGCCGTGTTGCAGCCACAGGGGCTAAGGCCGTGCAAATAAATACTGATGGTGGCTGCCACCTTGATAGTAAAATGATACGAGATGCATTAGCATCATTTGATTTAAATGAAATAGACATTCTTTTTATTGAAAATGTTGGTAATTTAGTATGCCCTGTAGAATTTGACTGTGGCGAACATGCCAAAATTGCACTCTTAAGTGTAACTGAAGGTGACGATAAACCCGAAAAATATCCATTATTGTTTAACCTTTCTCAGGCCATGGTTCTTAATAAAATAGATCTGCTACCTTATGTAGATTTTGATGTAACACGAGCCAAAGAATTTTCCACAAAGCTTAACAAAAATTTACCAATTTTTGAGCTGTCATGCCGTAGTGGTGATGGATTAAACAGCTGGTATGATTGGCTAAAAAATGCATTTAAACAGCGTTTCCTTAAATAAAGTCTTAAAAATTTATCAACAGGTGCATAAAATATGATTAGACTTACATTTGAATAAATTTTAAATTACTAATATTAACCATTTACATATGTCTTTATTAATTTTTTCATAAATAGCTTGTCTTTTGTGTACAATCTATGTATTAATTAGGAAAGATTATCAACTGCATGGTAAATCTTTGCGCATATTAAATTATTGCACAGTTGGAGGTCATATGGATGTTGTCTTGTTGTCACGGTTACAGTTTGCAGTAGCCGTTTTTTTTCACTTTATTTTTGTACCACTTACGTTGGGGCTTTCTGTCTTGATTGCTTGGATGGAAACACGCTACGTACGTACTGGCGATGATTTTTGGAAAAAACAAGCCCAATTCTGGGGAAAACTTTTTGTTATTAACTTTACCCTTGGCGTAGTTACAGGTATCACGCTTGAGTTTCAGTTTGGGACCAACTGGTCACGCTATTCAGAGTTTGTAGGTGATATTTTTGGCTCACTCCTAGCAGTTGAGGCTACTGTCGCTTTCTTTCTTGAGTCTACTTTCCTTGCAGTCTGGATATTTGGTTGGAAAAAAGTCAGTAAAAAAGTGCACTTATTTGCTATATACATGGTAGCCATAGCTGGCAATATTTCTGCTTTTTGGATTATTATTGCTAATGGTTTTATGCAAAACCCTATAGGATATGTCATACGCAATGGACGTGCAGAGCTTGATAATTTCTTTACTGTTATTACAAATCCTTACGCACTAGGACAATATTTTCACACCATAGTGTCGGCATGGATGCTCGGTGGCTTTTTCGTACTTGGCGTTTGTGCATGGCATTTAATGCGTAAAAATAATATTGACTTCTTTGGTCGTGCTTTTCGCATGGCAGCTCCATTTACCTTGGTAATGGCTTTGTTAGTAGCTTTTACCGGTCACCAACAAGGCATGCAAGTAGCTAAGTATCAACCTAGCAAGCTTGCTGCCATGGAATCACTTTGGGAAAGTGGACCTAATGCACCCATGCATATGTTAGCTTTACCAGATGAAAAAAATGAAAAAAATTATTTTGAATTCTTAAGCATTCCCGGCCTTACATCATGGTTATCATATGGTGATGTAAACGCTGAAGTAAAAGGCCTTAGCGCATTTCCTAAAGAAGATCGCCCACCACTACTAGTCACATTTCTTTCATTTAGAACTATGGTTGGTTTTGCTGTTATCTTCCTTGTTTTATCGGGTTGGGCTTTTTTACAGCGCAACAAAGATGCATCCATGAACCCTATACTTATGCGCTCATTGATATGGGCCATACCGCTACCATATATAGCTATTTTTGCTGGATGGGCTGTAGCCGAAGTTGGCCGTCAACCTTGGATTGTATACGGGCTTATGCGCACTTCAGATGCTGTATCACCAGTACCTGCCGGTAATGTAGCTATTTCACTTGTGGCCTTTATAGTTGTCTATACCATGCTTGGTATAATTGACATTTATCTATTACGTAAATACGCCTGCAAAGGTCCAAAGGCTTAGGAGAAAATCATGCTAGAAACAACTTGGTTCGTACTCTGGGGCCTTTTATGGGCTGTATATTTTATACTAGATGGCTTTGACTTAGGGCTAGGCACGCTCATGCCCTTTTTAAGCAAAAATGAACACGAAACCCGTGTAATACTTAATGCTGCAGGCCCATTTTGGGACGGCAATGAAGTATGGCTCATCACTGCTGGTGGTGTTACATTTGCAGCTTTCCCCAAAGCCTATGCAGTAATGTTTAGCTCACTCTATGCACCATTGCTTATAATTCTTTTTTCACTAATATTTAGAGCTGTATCCTTTGAGTTCCGCAGTAAAGAAGATCACCCTCTTTGGACAGCATTTTGGGATAAAGTACACTTTGTATCAAACATAATACCAGCCATTTTATTTGGTGTTGCCTTTGCTAATCTTTTTATGGGCATACCAATTGATGAAAATGGTGTATATCATGGCAACCTGCTCATGTTGCTTAACCCCTATGGCATAGCAGGCGGTGTATTTTTCCTTTGTATGTTCAGTATGCATGGGGCGCTTTGGTTAGCTATTAAGGCAGAAGATCCACTACAAACACGCGCCATTAGCACAGCAATGATGCTTTGGCCCGCAGTTTTAGTATTACTTTTGGCCTTCTTAGGCATGACCGCTATGTATACAAATTTATTTGTTAATTACTTAGCAATGCCTTTCTTATTTGTGGCCCCATTAATAGCTGTAATCGGCCTTGTTGGAGTTTTATACATGCTAAAAGCTGGAAAACTTGTTTTAGCATGGGCTTCAAGTGGCATATTTATTTTAGGTGTAACATTCTTTGGTGTTTTGGGTATGTTCCCAGGTATTGTTATATCAAGCCTTGACCCCAAATGGAGTGTAACAGCCTTTAACTCAGCCTCAAGTCCGCTTACCCTAAAAATCATGTTAGGTGTAGCCCTAGTATGTGTACCCATAGTACTTGCATACCAAGCTTGGATGTATGTTGTATTTGGCGGTAAAGTTACCAAGGAAGACTTGGACGACGATCACGCTTATTAAAAAATCTTGGGGAATACTTATGTACATGTACAAAAGTATTCCCCAAAAAAATTACTTTTAAAGTAAAAATTTTTTCAAATGACTTTTACGCATTACTTTCCAAGTAGTAATGCGTAAATATATTTCATATCAATATTACTCCGCACTATATCTGCTAATTTATCAAGGCTTGGTCCAAGCTCATATGAAGTAGTTTTTAATATAGGCTTGAGCCCTTTTTTTACACGTACCTCATCTAACAATGCACGTCTAAATTCATCATTATCAAGTGCACCATGTACATATGTTCCTAAAATTTTATTCTTTGTGTTAAGTTCCCAGCCTATTGGGTCTGCTAAATTATTTTCATTAAATATTACTGCTTGTACATGCTCGCACTCTTTAGCATGCACATTTGCTGACACAAGACTTGTGCACCCGTGGTGAATCTCATAACCCTCTATATTGTATTTATTTTTGTACAAGGCGCGGCATTGACGCAGCGTTTTTTGCGCTAATAATTCTGTATGTAAGGGCAAAAGACCAAGTCCCTTGTGATGTAACTCTTTGCTCTCAAGTGCTGTTGGGTCAGAAATTGTTAAACCAAGCAATTGCAAACCACCACAAATACCTAAAATAAAATCGATTTTATCTGATTTTTCCAAGATAGCATGGGCAAGGCCACTATCATATAGGTATTTTAAATCTGATGGAGTATTTTTTGTACCCGGAAGTATAAGTATATCAGGGCTACCCAAGTCATCAATATTACGCACAACACGCAAATTAACATCTGGCTCCACTCGTAAAGCATCTACATCTGTAAAATTACTTATATGCGGTAAATCAATCAAAGCAACATCTAAGACATAGTTTTGTTTAGTGTTATTATTTAAAACATTACGATCACCATAAAGACGGTAACTCACAGAGTCCTCATCCGGTAGATTTAATTCTTTAATCCAAGGTACTACACCAGCAAAAGGTTTCTTTGTCATATTGCTGACATCTTGCAAGGCCGAATGCAATAAGCTTGCATCTCCCCTAAATTTATTAAGAATATAACCATAGACGCATTCTTGCTCAGTTTCATCCAATAAGGCCATAGTACCAACAAGGGCTGCAAAAGCTCCACCGCGATCAATATCTGCACATAGTAAAACTTTAGCCTTGGCATATTTTGCCATAGCCATATTTACAATATCATGTTTTTTTAAGTTAATTTCAGCTGGTGATCCAGCACCTTCAATGACCATAATATCCACTGAATCAGCAAGGGTATCATATGCATTAGCAACACTTTCCCAAGCCTTTGCCTTATATGCAATATATTCTTTTACTGGCATGTGAGCTATTGGTTTACCCATGACAATTACTTGCGAGCCTGTGTCTGAATTAGGTTTTAAAAGTATAGGATTCATCTGTACTGTGGGTTGCCGCTGGCAGGCAGCTGCTTGCAATGCTTGGGCACGCCCTATTTCGCAGCCTTCATCCGTTACAAAAGAGTTTAATGCCATATTTTGTGCTTTAAAGGGAGCAACATTATAGCCATCTTGGGTAAAAATACGGCAAAATGCTGCAACTAGTAAGCTTTTACCGGCATTAGAGCAAGTGCCTTGAATCATAAGAGCAGGAGTTTGCTTAGGCATATTTTTTTCTCTTTTTATTTACTGTCAATGAATTATGCAAACTACGCATGATAGAGAGCTAAAGCCTCTTGACTTAATATATCTATACTTTTTTCCTGCAAAATTAAGTCATCAAATATTACGCAAGGTGTGCTAAGTATGACTGGATCGCTATTTGCTATGCGTTTTAATAGTGGCACAACGTCCAAGGGTGACAACATACCTTTAGGAAATTTACACAAGGCCCATATGGCCATCCCACGGCACACAATATCTTCATCATTAAGCCCACCTAAAAGCCAAGGGATTACACGAGTACAAAGCTTTGGTTGTGCACCAACAAAACGTCCCACAGCCCAATAACAAGATCGGCGTAAAATTGCATGGTCACAAAAATTATCATCCCTACCTGTATCCATAATGTATGATAGAAGAATAGGATGAAATTCTTTAGCCATACGTGGGCTATGTACCAAGCTTTCAGCAAATGCCTCAGGTATTCCCCAACCAATATTTCCTGATTCTTCATTCATATGCCACATAAAGCGGCGCAATATATTACGAGCATCCTCTGCCTTTTCTTCTGCAAGTCCTGCTAGGCTCATACCAAGCGCCATAGCTGCTCTATGTGTCATTTCCCCACCCAAAAGTAAAAAAGATAAAAGAGGTCCGATAACCTCGCGCGCTGGCATATTTGTAATATCATTCAAATGAGCTTGCCAATTCTCACTCACAAGCCATTTATGTAAAATTTTTTTATTAGTGCGCAAACGTGCCATGATAACTCCTTTTTTAATCCTAACAATATATTGCATGCGTCATTGTGCTTATCAAATAGTAAACTATAGTGTTCTTTATTTTTATTCAATAACATTATTCTTTACCTTTTACATTAGAACATGTACTTTCTTGGCACTATAAATATCACACGGGGAAAGAATTATGTCTAAAGATTTATTAAATGGCCTTAAGCCAACCTTACTCATGGGCCCTGGTCCTTCTTGTGTTTCTGATCCAGTTTATTCCGCTCTATCCAAACCTACCATTGGGCACTTAGATCCTTACTTTGTGGAAATAATGGACGCAATCAAAGACCAACTACGCCATGTGTTTAATACGGAAAACAGCCTTACCATGCCCATGTCCGGTACTGGCTCATCCGGCATGGAAACATGTTTTGTAAACCTTATAGAAAAGGGTGACCGTGTTCTGGTTTTAACCAACGGCGTATTTGGTAAGCGTATGCAAGACGTTGCTGCTCGCCTTGGCGCTGACGTTGACGCTTTAGAGATAGCTTGGGGTGAGCCTGTACTAGCAGCTGAAGTAGATACAAAACTTAGTAGTGGTCAATATGATATAGTAGCACTTGTTCATGCAGAAACATCCACCGGTGTTGTATCTGATGCTGCCGCCATTGGTAAAATGGTACATAATCACGGTGCATTATTTATTTTGGATTGTGTAACAAGCCTTGGCGGTATGCCTGTTGAACTTGATAAATGGCATGTGGACGCTGCATATTCTGGTACTCAAAAATGCCTATCTTGCCCTCCAGGACTTGCACCCATAAGCTTTTCACCACGTGCACTAAAAAAACTACAAGAACGTAAAACAAAAGTCCCTAATTGGTATTTAGACTTATCACTTATTGCATCTTATTGGGAAGGCACTACACGTACCTATCACCATACTGCGCCAATAAATATGGAATATGCCCTTTATGCGGCTTTAAAACATATTCTTGATGAGGGCTTAAGCAATGTATATGCACGCCACCTAGAAATGCATAAACTTTTAGTTGAAGGCCTTGATAAATTAGGACTTGAAATGCTAGTTAAGCCAGAGTATCGCTTGCCAATGTTAAACTCTGTTAAAATTCCGCAAGGTGTTGACGAGGCTGCCATACGTAGTCGTTTACTTAAAGAATTTAATATAGAAATAGGTGCTGGGCTTGGCCCACTGGCCGGTCAAATTTGGCGTATTGGTCTTATGGGCCATACAGCTTATAAGCATAATGTTGAGCGTGTACTTGAAGTTCTTGCCAAAGTTCTTTAAGTAGTAGTAAAAATAAAATAAAAAAAAGCCTCAGCACTTTAAAAAGTGACGAGGCTTTTTTTATAGGCCATTAATACTTACCCAACTATAACATAATATTAAGACTGATGACAAACCCCCTTTCAGGCGTTTGTGCCGCCTAAGGCAGACAAGCTGCCTTGGCAGTAAGGCACGAAAATCAGTCACTTTACGGCGAAGCAAAGCTCCGCCTGTTCCTGATTTATCGGGTCGTGCTGACTTTGTCAGCACTCTGAGACTGTGCACAATTCATTGTGCACAGTCTTATATTATATATGCAAAGATCCGCGCAATTCATCAAGGCTTGATATATTATAAT
>CAYJPT010000010.1:0-27973 GCA_964372165.1 uncultured Desulfovibrionaceae bacterium
AAAAAACATATTGTGCGTTTCCTTAATTAAAAATTTCATTTATACATGTCATCATTTTTTTAAATGAAATTGACATTTATTCTCAAATACATTACAAGGCTCTATTACAAATTCACCAAGACTATTGTGGCAAGCATTATGATGTCTTCGTAATAATGCTGTATTACTAAGTTGTAACTAAAATTATGGCTTAGTAATGAGCTTTATACAAAAATGCTATGCTGATAGTATTTTTATAAAACTGCAAACATTGCAGGCAATCAATAGTTTGGTATTGTTTTGATATAAGGAGCATATTTGTGAATCCACTTCAAGTAGTGTCAGCATTACATACTCTTATTGAAATACAGCAGCCTGTTTTTTTGTGGGGTGCGCCAGGTATTGGTAAAAGTCAAATTGTTGCACAAGTTGCTAAGGAAAAGAATTTTAAATTAATAGATATCCGTGCTGTCTTGCTTGACCCTGTAGACATAAGAGGGCTTCCTAAAATTAGTGCTGATGGTCAAACTTCATGGTGTCCTCCCTCCTTTTTACCAAAAGAAAGTTGTAGCGATAGTGGTATTGTTTTCTTAGATGAGCTAAATGCAGCTCCGCCATTAGTACAAGCGGCTTGCTATCAACTTGTACTTGATAGGCGCGTTGGGGAATATATCTTACCACAAGGCTGGACAGTGGTTGCAGCTGGCAATGGTGAGCGTGACCGTGCTGTAACACACAGAATGCCAACCGCTTTAGCCAATAGAATGGTGCACATTGATATGCAAACTTCAGTTGAGGATTGGCTAATTTGGGCAGAAAAGTCCAAAATTCGCTCTGAAATTCTTGCTTTTTTGCGCTTTAGACCAAAACTTATGCATGATTTTGACCCACAGCATTCTGGTAAGGCTTTTGCTTCACCACGTTCATGGGAATTTATGTCACGCATTTTAGATTCTGGCGTAGATTCTTCTGTGGAATATGAATTATTCCAAGGTACTATTGGTATGAGTGCTGCAACTGAATTTATGGGATTTTTAAGAGTATGGCGAGATTTACCCTCAGTAGATAATATTTTAGCTGCACCAGATAGTATTGAAATACCAAATGAACCTGCTACCTTATATGCTTTGTGTGAAGCTTTAGGAGCTAAAACAAATATGCATAATATTGATAGTGTAGTTATTTTTGCCCTTAGGATGCCTACTGAATTTTCTGTTTTACTTTTAAGAACAGCTGTTTGTAAGGATGAAAATTTAGTTCACACCGATGCCTTTGCCAATTGGGCGCAAAAAAATTCTCACGTTTTAATGTAGACATTTTAATATGGCTATGTATTTTAACATGTTAAAATTATAAATAATACAATGGAAGACGCTTATAAAATAACAAGTGATAATGCTGATAATGTAAGTATTCAAGAAGATGCCTTGCGTCGCATGCAAAAGGCAAGAGCTGAGCTTTTGTTTGCGCACCCATTTTTTGGTTCTTTGGCATTAAAACTTAAACTAAAAGTGGATAATAATTGCCCAAATCTTTGGACAGATGGCAAAACACTGGCCTACAATCCGCACTTCATAGCAGTTTTATCCCATGACCACATTATGGCTTGCCAAGCGCACGAGCTCTTACATATTGCATGCAATCATCATATTAGGCGTAATGGGCGAGATGAAAATTTATGGAATAAAGCTTGCGACTATGCTATCGGTTCATTGCTATTAGAGGCTGGCTTTTCTTTACCTGATAGCATGTTAAAGTATGATAAAGCCTATGATAACAAAAGTGTTGATGAAATATATATTTGTTTATCAAAGCTTGAAGATCAAGATGTGCATGGTGGTGCGCAAAGTGCATTAACTGCGGAAAAAACAGATAAAATAGATGATGCATCAAGTGGTGATGGTAACAATGCTCAAGGTGAGGGCACAGAAGTTGAAAATAAATTACAAAAAGCTTCTACCGACGGGCAAGCCGGACATGATGAGAAGACAAAAAGCGGTTCAAGCTCGTCAAGTGAAGAACAAAGTCAGGGTAAAGATAGTTCTTCTTTAGATTTTTTTGGTGAGATTAAAGACCACCCCTTGTTAGACAAAAATAATGATAAAGACAGGCAAAGAGCAGAAGAAGAAGCACTTATACAAATAACCCAAGCAATACACAATGCCCAAGGGCATGGATACGTTCCTCTTGGATTATTGCGACTTTATCATGCACGCATTCGTCCAAGTTTAGATTGGCAGGTGCTTTTACAGCGTTTTTTGGAAAGCTGCAATGATGGTGATTATTCTTGGTCTATGCCAAATAGGCGTTATATTTCACAAGATATTTATCTACCTTCACGTAAGGAACCACGCATTCCAATAATTGCCCTTGCTATTGATGCATCAAACTCAATTGATAATGCCTTATTAGGTGTTTTTTGTGCTGAATTAGAAAATATTTTAGAAAGTTATGACACCAGCTTATTTGTAATGTACCATGACGTAGCAGTACATAAACATGCCTATTATACTCGCATGGATAGACCACTGCGCTTAGATGTGCAGGGCGGCGGTGGTACAAGCTATAAACATATTCCAAACTATATTGAGCAAGAAAATATACAACCAGCTTGCTTATTATGGTTTACTGACCTTGAATGCACTGTTTTTCCAGATGAACCAAGTTACCCCGTGCTATGGCTTGCAACAAAACAATTACAAAAAGAACCACCTTTTGGTGAGGTTATACAGCTAAATTACGATAATCATAAAGATTTGATAAAGTAAAAGTGCTGAGCAATTAATTGTGCAGCATCCTTAAAGTAGGAGAAATGTATGAAAATTGAATGGACAATTACAAAAAAACGTGGAAATTTGCGTCCAATATTATCTTATTCTTTTGTTATTGAGAAGTTTGAAAAAGAATTGGCTTTGCCGCCTATTCTTGTAGAATCAACCATTCCAGAACCCTTGGAGCCATGGCAAGGCCATTGTTATCCAAATGAGTTTGAACGCTCTCACGAACCGCATTATAAAGGTTATTACCGCTTAGAATTGGTGTCGCATAAGGGTAGGGCATGGAAACAAGAAATGCGCCTTCCTTGGCGTGCTGATAATAATTATCCTGAAATTGAGGAGTCTTTTCAACTACTACGAGATGCTTTTGAAAAAGAATTAGCTTGTGCCAATACCAGTGGGCCTATGCAAGAAAGTGCCTCCATGCATCTATCTGATTTAACAACACAAAATATCGCACCATCGGTACTTGCAGAGAAGTTTCTTCGCTTTGCAAAACAAGAAAATAATTTTGCTTGATTTAATGTGTTAATTCAGCATGCCTATGTAATGTATTAATTCTGTGCTTGCAAATATTAGCTTACAAAATTATTTAAGCAAACGTCTTAAATGGATGTATCTTAGTCTGTGTGCAAGATTTACTTTACTAGCCGCTAATTTCCTTGGCGCGGTAATCTTGCCAATCCTTACAGACAGCTTGGTAACCTGCCTTGGCTAAAGCGTTAACCATTTCTTCGGTGCTGCGGTGGTCTGCAATTTCAAATTGCCCTACATCACTACCCTTGGTGGCTCTGCCACCAACAGCAGTTGACACACCAGCTGAGACTCTTGTTACACCAAGCTTTATTGCATGGTCACGCATGAAAGCACTCTCACGGCTTGATACCGTGATGCCAGCACGTGGTAAAAAACAACGTAATGCTGTTATATATTGAATTAAGCTGTGGTCGTCTAAGGCATGAGGTACGTCAAAATCCCCTTCATGTGGGCACATCCGTGGTACAGAAACACTTACTTCAACTCCGGCATGTTGCCTTTGCAACCACCAAGCATGCAAGCCGGTATAAAAACCATCATATTCAAGTTTTTCCAGTCCGAGCAAAGCGCCAACATTTATACTGTACATTCCACCAAGCACAGCACGCCCCGGTGCTTCTAGCCTATAGTGGTAATCTTTTTTAGGTCCTGCCGGGTGCAACCAAGCATAAAGTTCAGGATTATAAGTTTCTTGAAACAATGTCATGCTGTCAATACCATGGGCATTAAGCATGGTGTATTCTTCAACGCTCATGGCATAAACTTCAATACCAATTGAAGCAAAGTAAGGCTTAATATTTTTTGCAACATCAGCAATATATTGCGGTGCAGCCTTACTCCTTGCATCGCCGGTTAAAAGCAATATATGCCCAAGGCCGGTTTCAGCAATGGCCTTGGCTTCTTTTATGGCTTCGGTGATGGAAAGGTGTCGCCTTTCTTGTTTATTGCGAGCATTAAAGCCACAATAACGACATTGATTTGTACAATGATCTGAAAGGTATAAAGGGGTAAAAAGATGTATAGCACGTCCAAAATGGCGCAAGGTTTCAGCTTGTGCACGCTTTGCCATACTTTCAAGATGTGGTCTTGCTAAAGGACTTAATAAAGTCAAAAAATCTTCAAGGGTTAAACGGTCTTTATTCAATGCATACAGCACTTTGTCTTGAGTTGTGCTTTTAATGATTTTTTCACGCCGCTCTAAATTCCACTCAGCAAGATATTGAGAAAAGTCACGCATTATTGATCCAAAAATCCTGTTAAAGGCGAAGAAGCAACAGCTGCTCCATGCATCTGTGCACCAAGACCTGCAACATAAGCTGCACGGCCGGAACGCACAGCTGCACAAAAAGCTTCAGCCATGATAATGGGGTCATTGGCAGAGGCGATAGCTGTATTTACTAAGCAAGCTGCAGCACCCATTTCCATAGCTTCACAAGCTTGTGATGGCTTGCCAATACCTGCATCAACTATAATAGGTAAGTCAATTTCTTCAATTAAAATAGCTATCATTTCCTTTGTACGTAAACCACGATTAGTACCAATGGGTGCTCCAAGAGGCATAACCGCTGCAGCACCAGCATCTACTAGGGAGCGTGCAACATAAAGGTCAGGGTTCATATATGGCAGTACTACAAACCCTTCTTTTGCTAGAATTTCCGTAGCTTTTGCTGTTTCATATCCATCTGGTAATAAGTAGCGAGTATCTGAAATAACTTCAATTTTTACCCAATTGCCACAACCTGCAGCCTGAGCTAGTCTAGCTAAGCGTACTGCTTCATCGGCATTGCGTGCGCCAGAGGTATTTGGCAATAACTTCATGGTCTTTGGAATATGTGACATAATGCCCTGTTGCCCTTTTTGCACTCGCCGTAAGGCAACAGTTATAACATTTGCTTGTGAAGCCTTGGAAACTTCAGGGATCATGGCATCAGCACCATATTTTCCTGTACCAATAAACAATCGACTGGTGAGAACCTCACCCCCAAGTGTCCAATTGTGAATGTCCATTAGCCGCCCCCTACAAAATGAAGAATTTCTAGTATATCATCATGTTCAAGCAAAGTTTTTTCAAAAGAATGCGCAGGGACAATATGCCCATTGCGTTCAATTACAACAACGCTAGGGTCAAATTCTAAATGTGTTAATAACATTAATAGATTCATTTCTTTATCAATGTCCATGCTCTGCCCATTAACTGTTATGTGCATATGTTCTCCTGCCAAAAACATTTTACAGTGTATCAAAAAAAGTAAGATTTTTAAAGAAATACTGATTTAATCAGCGTTTCCTTAATAGCGAAAAACTACATTGCTTTGACTACAAAAGCAAGCCAACTTACTTTGCAAATATATTTTGCAAACTTGATAAAAAATTACTGAAAAAGTAATTGTGCAGGACTCTTGATTTTTGTTGGGATGTAGCATTAGTGTTGTTATGTTGAGATTTTACTTATTAATATAAAAAGCCTTTGTACAGTGCTTGTACAAAGGCTTTAATTAATGTTCGGTAATAATGAAAATAGTTAATTAATCATCTTTTTCTAGGGGTAGACTATTTTTCAACCAGCCACGTATGCCATCTTGCATATTGTAAACATTAGTAAACCCAAGCCTTTTCATGAGTTCAAAAGCATTGCTGGTGCGCGCACCGGAGCGGCAATAAATAACATATGGCGCATTACGGTCCAATTCCTTAAGCTCTGCTTCAAATTGAGGAGAGTAATAGTCTATTAATTTTGCAGATTTAATATGGCCTGTTGCATATTCTTGCTTTGTCCTAATGTCCAAAATTGTAATGTTTGATTGTTGTTTTTCAATCAATTTTGCAGCTTCTTCACTTGTTATTGAGATATTTTCTGCAATAGCAAGTGTTCCAGTAAAAATGCTTACAGCTAAGCACAATGCAATAAAAAATAACCTTTTCATAACCATTTACTCCTCAAAATGTGTTAGACGTACCTTTGTTAGCAGGGAATAAATATTATATAATATTAATATATTTGATAAATTACATAAGTTCTTTGTTTTAGCCATTTCATGCTTTGTTTCTGACAATTTAGCTTGTATCACTCATAATGTTTAATCTTATATTATAATACATTATCATGTTTCTCAAGTGACGACAAAGTTCTTGCAAGTTCATTGTGCCATAATATGTATTTATGGTCTACATTTTTATGGACTTAGAATTTATTCCACATTATACCATCTTTTATGTGCGCATCACGATTGATTATGCTCAGTCTATCCTCGGTATGATGCGATATGAGAATTATACTAAGTGTTGTTGCAATTTTTTCCAAACAGAACATGCAGTGGATTCGTGACTCAGTGTCTAAAGTAGAAAATGGTTCATCTAATAATAATACTTCGGGTTTGGCTATAAGAGCACGGGCTATAAACAAGCGTCTTAGCTGACCGGTGGAAAGTGTGGATATGGACCTTTTTTCTAATGACTCTAAATTAAAATAATGTAGAAGTGTTAAGGCTTCATCAATTTCGGGTGCAGTATAACTTCTGTAATTACCAACTACATTGTCAATGCCAGAAAGCACAAGCTCAAGCCCATTTACATCATAGCTATAGCTGCTTTGTTCATACTCAGATACAAGACGCACGGCATGGCGAATATGTTCAAGTTTATTACAGTTTTTCTCCTGTGGGTAGAGGCGTGAAAAATATCTGCTTATGCTTCCTTGGACGGCAGGATATTCATATCCTGCAAGAAGGCGTAAGAAAGTGGACTTTCCTGCTCCATTTTTACCATGTACCATCCAATGTTCGCCTGTATGTAATTCCCAACTTATATTATGTAAAACTTGCTTGCGCTCTACAAAGACAGTTGCATTGTTCACGCAGATAATAGGTTTTGGGTTGATTTTATGATTGTTATTTATTTTTTCTTCAACATTAGTTGTAAGTAAATCGGTGTTTAAAAAGTGATATTTTGGCTGTTTATTTGTGTAAAGAATACCATTTTGAATATAAAATTCACGTTGCATACATGGTATAAGTCCTTGTTGACGATGAGTGCTAATAACTAAAGTTGTATTAATAGCAATTTGTTCTAAGACTTTTATGATGTGTTGACTAGTTTGAGAGTCAAGCCCGTCAAGGTATTCATCTAATAGTAATACTTGAGGTTTGCGTAACAATGCACGCCCAAGTAGTAATAAGCGCAATTGTCCTTGTGATAAGGCTTGTGCAGGCATATGCAATAAATTTACACAGCAAAGGTCTTGAGCCATAGCTTGCACTAAGAGATTTTTTTTTGCATCAGTGGTAGTGTAAAGTAAATCACTTGAAGAAAATGCTGTTAGTAGGATATCTTCTCCATTTAATTGCCATTGGTATTTTGTGTACAGCTCTTGCTGTGCCGGGCTGACTAAAGCGGCCATGCGCCTACCCATTATGGGAGATTTTTCAGCTTTGTTTTGATAATACCATGTAATACTACCTATGTTTTGATCAATCCATGCTTCACCAGCAAGTAAACGCAAAAAAGTTGATTTACCAGCACCATTTGGACCAAGTATTCCAACATGTTCACCTTTATTCAAACAAAAAGTTATGTTACTTAGTACTCTATGTTTGCCACTTGTATTACATAATGTGACATTTGCATTTTTTACTTCGATAAGTGGTGTACGCATATAAAGCCGTATTTAATGTTTTTTAGTATGTTCTATAAGGAAATGCTGATTTATTCTGCAAGCAGAATAAATCAGAAAGGCACAATTGCCTACTTTGTATGGAAACGCACAATATGTTTTTGACTTGTTGATTTAATCAGCGTTTCCATACATTAGCTTCAAATTGGCTGCGAATGTATAATGCGTGACTCATATTAAAATTCACGCTCAAATACATTACCTTGGCAAAACCAAACGCTATGCTCATAGCCATAGCTACGTGCATACTGAGCCAACTTATCAAAATCTGCTCCCACATCTTTAACATTATGCGCATCAGAACCAAAGCTTATGGGTAACTGTATTTCAGCTGCAAGAGCCATAATGTGTGGACCGGGATATATTTCTTTGCACATTTTCCTAAGCCCAGCCGAAGAAATTTCTAAAGCCATACCTGCATCTTTTACAGCGAGTAGTGCATCACCTATGACATTTTGTGCTTGAGGCAAGCTAACCCAAGTATTAAAATAATCGATGGAAAATATTTTAATTAAATCAATATGCCCCGCTATATTGAACAACTTGCTCTCAGCCATACGCCTTGTGGTTTGAAAATAATTGACATAATGCTCATGGCAGTGATTTTTGCGTAAGCTTTGCCAATCTTTAGGGTCGTCATCGTAGCCCCAAGTTTGTAAAAAATGAACACTGCCAATTACATAATCAAAGTTGTAGGCATTAAGAGCATTTTTGATGAAATCTAGCTCTTTTTCCATCCAGTCCATTTCAATACCAAGCAATACTTGACCTGGAAATGCTTTTTGTAACTCCTTAACTTCAGAAACATATTGTGGGAAAAACTTAGTCAATTTGTCACGATATTCATTGGTGTAGGTGTAATTGTGCGGCCTTGGCGAATGCTCTGTAAAACCAAACAATTCTATCCCTTTTTTTTGTGCTGCTTCCCACATAGCTTTAGGTGTGTCCTTGCCGTGGGAGTAAAGGGTGTGATTGTGCAAATCGGCATTAATCATACTATCTCCGTCAATTGATTGGGTGATAAAAACATTTATAAAACAATCTGACAATGTAAATAACTATTTTTTAAGGAAACGCACAATATGTTTTTTGACTTGTTGATTTAATCAGCGTTTCCCTAAAATTACTTATGTGAAGAAAACATATATAGTATAGGTTAAATGTGCAAATTAATTTTTTAATCTAATTTTTTTGAAAACAATTCTACAGAAAAGACCTTGGTGTAGTTGACACAGTGCATAAGTTGCATGATAATATTTCATAATCAAACTCTACACTTTTGTTTTTTGGGGGAGGTACCATGCACTTAATTAGTAATTTTTTTGGCCAATTCGGATTACTGTGGAAGTTTTTTGGTTTTTTTCAAACACCGTTCATTCGTATCTGGCACATTTTGGCAATTATTTTAGTGTGGGCTCAACTCATTAAAATTTTTCGCACACCTATGCTTGATTCATGGCATATCGAATTAGGACTTGCATCAGTGCCATTTATCTGTATTTTTTTATGGGTAAGCTTTAAACGACGAGGGTTAAAATATTTTTTTCCATATTTTTGGGGTGATACAACACAGCTTAATAAAGATATAGAAAAATTGTCTCAAGGAAATGTGCCAGCACCACGCCCTGGTGGGCTACCTGGTGTTATACAAGGATTTGGTTTTATATCATTTTTCTTCACAGTGTTTTTGGGCTTGCTTTGGTATTTATTATGGGAAAGTGACCCTAGGTTCTCAGTTGATTTTTTGCATTGGCACAGGTACACCGCTTATGCTTTGCTTGCCTATGCTATTGGGCATGGATGTATGGCTTTATGGCATTTTACAGTGTGGAAAAAAAGTCAAGCGCAACGCAAGGCTGCTGCTAAATAAATGTTGAATTTTGCATTAGGCAGACGAGTTAATTATTTGTAAATAAAATATGTGAGGAAGTAATGAAAAATAGTGCAAGTCTTATTATTGCAATTGGTATTTTTTTAGGTCTTACAAGTCTTGGTTGTTATATTCAGGAAAGTATATTAGGTGTCAATGCTGCACAAAGGTCTGTGGTAGTCAAAGGGCTTGCTGAAAAAAAAGTTCTGGCAGATAGTGTAGTTTGGCCGATAGTTTTTAGAACAAATGCTTCAACACTTGATGAACTTGATGCTTCTATTGCTTCTAGTCATGCAACAATTCTTGAGTTTCTTGCTAAGAATGGCATAAGCACTGATGAAATTAGTGTTCTTGCACCGGTTATTGAAGACAAAAATCTTTATTCTTCAGAAAGTAATAAACCTATATATAATTTTTCTGCTTTAAGTACTATTTCTATTAATTCTAACAAAGTTGCATTAATTGCAGATCTTTCGCAAAGTATTGCCAGCTTAGTAAAGACTGGTCTTGCACTTGATAGTCAGTATGCACGCGTAGTTTATAGTTTTACGCAGTTAAATGACATTAAACCGCAAATGATTGAAGATGCAACAAAAAATGCACGAGATGTTGCTGAAAAATTTGCTAAAGATTCAAAAAGTGATCTTGGTAAAATCAAAAAGGCGAATCAAGGTCTTTTTAGTGTAACGACACCAAACTCTTATCAACCGGAGATGATGTTAGTACGTGTTGTAAGTACAGTTGAATATTACTTGATTGATTAATTTAATCGAATGAAAATATTGTACTAATATGCTAACAATTAAATGCTCAGCTTGTCGTCGTAAACTGTGGAAGTATCAAAAATTAGGCCCAGGCGAAGTCTTGCGTTGCCATAAAGCGCGTATTAGCAAAATGTATGCTGGTGAGGAACGTGATGGCAAAATTTGGTGTATTTGTGGTAAAGTTGTGGGCGTAGATAAGGGTAGCTTTTTTAATATGATTAAGGGCAGCTTTACTTATGCTGGCACTAAAGTCAATAAGTTGTAATCGAACATGCTTTAGCAAGTCTTAAATCAGTAATCTTGGCATTGGGCAAGTCTCAAGATTGTTTTGTGTGTTGCACACAAAATCTATATCATGGGGATTTTGTATTTTTAACTACACTTAACTATGCAAGATATTAGTCGAGTATGTTATAAAAATATTTTATAGCAATGATTTACGCATGCGCTTGATATGCCATAATGACAGGCCTAAAAACAGACCACCGGCTATGGCATGTACGCGCTCATTACCAACACCAATTGCAAGAGCTGAAATTCCAAGAAATACAGCCATTGTGCGATTGTAAATTTTGCGTTTTTCTCTTGTGGTAAGCTTAGAAAAAGGTGCTACTAAGTTACAGCATGCTTTATTTGTTTGTGGTAGCGGTGAGGATAATTCGATACCGCTTTGCACTAGCAACTGTTCACCTTGTTTTAAGAGTTCAAACAAAGTTTCTTGGTCCAGTTGTTCTTCATCATATTTTATTAAAAAAGAACCAGAGCGAATATTAGATTTTAGGTATTCCACCCCCGGAATGTTAACTAGCATTCCTTCTATTTGTGCTGTAATCTCACTGTCTTTGAATATAGGATGACGTAAGCGTATCCTGCCCTCCACAAAGGAGGTCACATAGTTCTCAATCATGGTCATTCTCCGTTAGTGATGTTATGGAAACGCTGATTAAATCAACAAGCCAAAAAACATATTGTGCGTTTCCTTGCAAATTAGGCAATTGTGCTCACTTTGCACGCCGCACGAGAGCAAAAAAACACGCTTTTTTGCGTCCCACAGAGCGAATGAAGGCAGTGTGCCTTTCTGATTTATTCTGCTTGCAGAAAAATCAGCATTTTCTAATGTTGCACCGGAACAAGTGGTCGCATGGCATTAATGGTCACTCCAACCGTGGTAGCATTATGCAATACCGCTGAAATAGTTGGTGTTATTATACCAAAAAGACTTAGAGCAAGATATACAGAATTAAGGCCAGTATTATAAGCAAAATTGGTCTTAATGCGTCCTAATACTCTTTGCCCAAGCAAGCGCGCAACGAGTAATCCTTCCAGTGAGCTATGTGTTAATACCACATCTGCTACCTCTTGCGCAAGGTCTGTTCCGTCACGTAAACTTACGCCCACATCTGCCAAGGATAGTGCTGGTGTATCATTCATCCCATCGCCAACCATGATGACCTTTGCACCTTCATCTTGGAGCTTTTGAATAATGCTGGCTTTATTAACCGGTAGTATTTTTGAATAAACTTCTTTAATACCAAGTTGGTCAGCAATATTTTGAGCAGAGCGTGTCTCATCACCTGTAATCATAACAATACGCTCAATACCTGAAGCATGCAAGCCTTGAATTACTTCTGCTGCTTCTGCACGTATGGTATCTTCTATGGCAATAAGTCCTGCAATTTCATTGTCAATTGCAAGATACAATAATGAATAGCCTTGAGATAATAGCGCATTTGCTTCACTTTCTAATGGAGCAAGTGAGATTTTTTCATCTTCACAAATATAATGTCTGCTGCCTAATAAAACTCGTCTATCTTTCCATTTACTTGCTATACCGTGTGCAACAATATATTCAACTTCGCTATGCTCTTCACGATGCAGTAAATTTTCTTCTTCAGCTTTTTGTACAACAGCACGCGCTACCGGATGAGGAAAATGCTCCTCAAGGCATGCAGCAAGCCTTAATGTTTCTCTTTCTGAAAGCTCACCGCGAGCTACAATTTTTGCAACACGAGGTTTTGCTTGTGTTAATGTGCCGGTTTTATCAAATACAACAGTATCGGCATTGGCTAATCCCTCTAAGAATACACCGCCTTTAATGAGTATGCCACGGCTTGCACCTTCACGCATGGCAGCTAAAATCGCCAGAGGTGTTGCAAGACGCAATGCACAAGAATAGTCAACTAAAAGCACCGATGCTGCACGCATGGTATTGCGTGTAATAAGCCATACTAAGCCTGATAATAAGAAAGTAAAAGGTACGGCAAGATCAGCCATGCGCATGGCTTTGCCCTCAATGGACGCTTTTAAGTGTTGTGACTCTTCAATAAATTCTATAATTTTTTGTAGCCGAGTTTCAGTGCCTATATGGGTTGGGCGGATAAAGAGTATGCCGTCTTCAAGCACAGTGCCAGCAAAAACAGACCCACCTGCTTTACGAAAAACACCTTCAGGCTCTCCTGTCATAGAAGCTTGGTTTACAATAGCTTCTCCCTCAACAACAACTCCATCTACAGCAATAACATTGCCAGAGCGCACAATAATAACATCATCAAGAGTTAATTGGTCAAGCGGTATAACTATTTCTTCACCGTCACGGCGTATCCATACTGTGTCAATATCAAGGCTTAAGCTATTTGCAAGGCTTGCTCGTGATGATTGTCTAGTCCATTCTTCAAGAGCATTGCCCATACCTAATAAAAAGGTAAGCAAGCTTACGGTGCGAAAATCTCGACGGAAAAGTGAAATTAAAATGGCGGTGGCATCAAGAACGTCAACATTAAGCTTACCTTTAAGCAGGCTACGTACACCTTCCATTATGTATGGGATGGCTCCTTTGATGGCGCCAAAGATGCGAAAACCCATGGGCATAAGTGGTCGTAAAACCATATAACGAAATATTGGCCACAAAAATGGGTTTGCCCCCACACTTGGCACTATGTCATTGCTTGTCAAAGTGGCATTAGTAAGGGTGGGGGCATTGTGAATGCCTAAAGCCTCAAGAGCAGTCTCACGGGCTTGCCCATTTTGATACCAGAACAAAACACTGCCAGTTCTGGCATTAACTTGTAATCCTAGAATGTCTGAACATTCACCAAGTATGCGTTTAATTCGCTTTACACTGCGAATACTCAAAGGTTGAGCAGAACGTAAACGCAATCTACCATAATTGGGCAATTCGTGAACAATGCTTAGTTGCATAGTTTTTACTCTTATTTTGCAGCTTCTTTTTCAGTTTTACGTTTTTCGGCAGAATTTTGTGCTTCTGCAACCAAGTCTTCAACATTTTCTTTTAATGTGTCAACTTTACCCATTAAAGCGTCCTTGGCATCAATGCCACGGCTGATTAAGTTAGCTGCTGCGGGACGGATACCATCTTGGCGAGCAACCACAGTTGCACCTATGGCGCCAACTACGGCACCACCTAAAAATGTTAGAGCAAATCTCCAAAATCCATTCATCATGTTCTCCTTGTTAAAATCAATGTTAAAATTAATGTTAAAATTAATTTACATTTTTCTCAAAATAGCAAAATCAAACTTAGCCATGCCAAATAAATTTGTAAAGGTTTTTTTTTGTATGCATTCAAATTTACAATGATTATCATTGTAAAGAGGGTTGATGAAAAAAGTTTTCAACAGTGTAGCATGAGGTAAAATGTGCTTTTGCAGGCGGCAGCTCATCTTTGGTTTTTAATTTTTTTTCTCATCTATTAATTGTTTTTGAAAATAAAAATCATGCACCAATTCTCTAGTTTTTATCCTGTCAGGTTTGCCATTACCTGTAAGAGGAAGCTTTGGCAAAATAATATGCACTTTAGGAACTTTGTGCTTATGAAGCTTAGAACATAAAATACGCCAATTATGACAAGGCTTTTCTGTACACAAAACCAATTGCTCGCCAAGTTCATGGTGTGCTACTGAAGAAATTTGAAAAGCTATGTCTATAGTATTTGAGAGTTTTTCCTCAATTTCCTCAATTTGTATTTTTATGCCACCACTATTCACAACATTATCAATTCTTCCTAAAATTTCAAAACGCCCATCGCTATAAATTTGAGCTAAATCATTGGTGGTTAAAGGTTGGCTATTCGTCTTTGTATCATGGATAACAAGGGTTTGATTGTCTGAAAGTGATACGCTTACCTGATTAAGAGGGGTAAAATACTTGCTGGCATCAATTCCATTTAATTTACGTAAAGCAATGTGCGATAGCGTTTCTGTCATACCATAGCCAAGCCAAACATTATTCGGAAATAATTTTAGCTTGTCCTCAAGACTTGGCAATACCGCCATTCCACCAAGTAAAAGGTGTTTAACTTGTTGTAAATAAAGTTTTTCTTCTGTGTGATACAATGATGTGGCTACCTGCTGAGGTGTCATGGCTACAAAGTCTGGAGCAAAAGCAATATCTCGCATAGGGTTTAGCGATGGAGTTACATGATGAAGGTCTAAACCTGCTACAAGAGCTCGCACCACCATCATTTTTGCACCAATAAAGTTTAACGGCATGCAAAGTAATGCACTATCACCTGGTTTTAGCTTAAGAAAGGTACATGTTCTTATGGCACTTGCTAACATATGTTGCTTTTTCGCAAGAAAGCTCTTTGCTTTGCCAGTGGAGCCAGAGGTGAAAACTTCAATGCTATCACTATCATTAAACCAGTTAATAAGAAAGCTATAAAGCTCAGTTTGGCTTGTTTGTGAATCAGCAGCAACTTGAAGATCAATTTTTAAATCTTCAAGTTGCTGCTTGGTATAGTATTTACCCTTAAAGCATAATGCTTGTTTTTGTATGTTTACATTGAAGTTTATAGACATAAATTATTATTTAAGGAAACTTTGGGTATTTTTGAAAATTTGGTTTACGCTTTTCTAAAAACGCTTTGCCACCCTCCTTGGCTTCTTCTGTTAAGTAGTAGAGCAAGGTTGCATCCCCTGCAAGTTCTTGTATGCCAGCTTGTCCGTCAAGTTCTGCGTTTAAGCCTGCTTTTATCATTCTTAATGCCATGGGGCTGTGTTCCATCATGGTATTACCCCACAACACTACTTCATCTTCCAAGTCTTTTAATGGTACAACTTTATTTACTAAACCCATGTCTAATGCTTCTTGTGCGGAGTATTGTTTGCACATAAACCATATTTCTCTTGCTTTTTTTTGACCAACAACTCGAGCAAGGTATGAAGATCCAAAACCAGCATCAAAACTGCCAACACGTGGACCGGTTTGTCCAAAAATTGCATTATCAGAAGCTATGGATATATCACACACCACATGCAATACATGTCCACCACCAATGGCAAATCCATTAACCATTGCAATTACAGGCTTTGGTAGCGAGCGTATTTGCTTTTGCACGTCAAGAATGTTTAAGCGCGCAACGCCATCTTTGCCAACATATCCACCGTGCCCTTTAACATTCATGTCGCCACCACTACAAAATGCTTTGTCGCCAGCTCCGGTAATAACAACTACTGCAATGTCTTGATCGTTTCTGCAATAGTTAAGGGCTTCGCTCATTTCGCCAACAGTAGTAGGTGTAAAAGCATTGCGGTATCTCTCTCTATTAATGGTTATTTTGGCTATACCATTATAGTAATCAAAAAATATTTCTTCATACTCTTTAATGGTTTGCCATGTTCTTTCACTCATAGTTTTCTCCATTGGCTTCATGATGCCTTATTTTTTATAGTTATAATCATGTTGGTTACACGAATGCTAGAAATAAGCCTGCCTGTAGCACTTGTAATATCAATATTCCAAATGTGAGTCTTTACGCCCTTATGGACAAGGTTTGCACTGGCCAATAATATTTCATCCTTACTTGCAGTGCTTGTATGGTTGGCTGAAACCTGTATGCCAGTTGGAAATTCATTGTCAGAGCAAAGCAATCGAGAAGCATATCCGGCAAGACATTCTGCTAGGGCTAGGGATGCGCCGCCGCTGAGTTTTCCAAAAGGATGCATAGTGCGTTCATCAACGGTCATATTTGCGGTAATTGGTAGAATATTTAACTCATTTAATTCTGCTAAAGACATGGGTGATTTAAGTAATGCTTGAGTTTTAGCATCTACTTCATTGAAATTAATTCCTAAGGCTGTAAGTATAGATTTTGTTTTTAATGGCATATAGTTAGCTTGTATGATGAAAATTGAATTGTTGGTAAAGTATTTTGATTTATAATTAATATCCGTATGATATATATCCAAACCTATAGCATGCTAAAATTATATGGCACTACCAGTCACGCCGACTGAGAGCAAAAAACCACGTTTTTTTGCGTCCCACAGGGCGAATGAAGGCATTTCCTTAAAAAGAAATATGCTAAATAAAAGTCAAATTTATGTCAATAAAGTGCTATCCAAAATCATCAAAAATCAAGCACTTGACGTTGCATATAGATTGCGCCTATTGTTAGTGTTTATAAGTAGTATTAAGCGTTTTTGATAGTGCATGTTTTTACGCAAATTAGAGAACTAGGCATAAAGTGCAGCTTGATAATTTTTGTAATATATTAATGGTAATAGGTAAAAAATGACAAATAGCAACGCCCCTTTATTACAAACAATTAAACTTGTGCTACATTTTTGGAAGCACTATAAAAATCAAGATAAATTTATTATTTTTAATCCTTACAGCGAGCAAATCTTTTTTGGTGCAAAAAAATGCGAAAATATATCTGCTGCACCGTATGTACTTTATCCTTTGTCCTTTCTTGATATTGATGTAGTAAACGATGCCAGAGCTTTTGAGAGTTACTTTGTAGTAGAAAAAGATAAAATTTTATTTAATAACTTAGATTGTTGCAGTGAAATAAATGTAAAAAGTGCTTCCATATCAGAGTTTATAGGTAGTTTAAATTTTGATAAGAATATAACAGAAAGTTTTGAAAAAAAACATTCTGTCGTACGTAGTAATGATCATTACAAGAATTGGGAAGCATTATTTGATGCAATATCGGCTAAAATTTCAAACAAGGAATTAACAAAGGTAGTTGCTTCACGCAAAATAAAATTCACCAGTGAGGATGCCTTTTGTTTGCCAAGTATCTTCTTAAATTTATTTAAAAATAATTTTAATTCATATATTTTTGCTTATTGTGAAAGTGACAAAATTTTTTTTGGGGCGACGCCTGAATTATTGGTAGAAAAAAAAGCAAATACTGTAAGAAGCTTTGCCCTTGCAGGTACAATTAAAAAAGATTGCAACAATGTACATGAGCAAGGAGTAAGTTTTTTAAATGATGAAAAAAACTTATTTGAGCATCATTTGGTAGTAGATTCTATAGTTGAAAGTATGCAAAAATTAGGAACAAACATTGAAATTGGTAATGTGCATATACTTGAATTAAAAAATCTTTTACATATTAAAACAGATGTGTGTGCTACAAATACATGTGGTTACGATAAAGAAAATTTATCAATTGGTGCTAAACAGACAGAATATACAATTTTTGACTGGGTTAAAGAGTTGCACCCAACACCGGCTCTTGGTGGCATACCAAAGAAAGCAGCTGTTGACTTCATAAAAAAACATGAAGGCTACAAGCGTGGTCGTTATGGTGCACCTTTTGGTATTGTTGATAAAAATGGTGATGGCTTTTTTATAGTGGGAATACGTTCTGCAACTATAGAAAATGACACACTATATGCTTATGCTGGCTGTGGAATAGTTGAAAAGTCCAATTGTAAAGAAGAATATGATGAAATTGATAATAAGCTGCAAACCATTGTAGAAGCACTATAGCAAAATCTTAGCTAACAATACAATAATGTTAATGTAAGACGTTAAAATATAAAAATAAAATGCTTTTAGTGAATTTATACAATGCGTAAATAGGTACGGTATGAATGAATATATAGCACAGGTAGTTGATGAATTGTATGAACTTGGTGTAAGGGATATTGTCCTTAGTCCAGGTTCTAGATCAACACCTCTTGCCATACTTTTTAGTAAGCATAAATTCAAAACATACATGAATATAGATGAACGCTCAGCTGCATTTTTTGCTCTTGGTATGGCAAAGGCTAAGCAAATACCGGCAGTATTAGTTTGTACTTCCGGTTCAGCATGTGCGCACTATATGCCGGCAATAATTGAAGCGCAAGCATCTAGAATACCATTGATTATTTTAAGTGCAGATCGACCTGCACAATTACAAAATGTAAGTGCGCCGCAAACAATAAATCAAAATAATATTTTTGGATCATTTGTTAAATACTGTGAGGAGCTTGCCATTGAAGCAAGTAATGTTCCCTTAGGTGCTGAACAAAAATATTCATACGCACGCCTCGTTATGCAAAGGGCTTTCATGCAAGCTTGTGCTGTGCCAAAAGGCGTTGCGCATATAAATATTCCATTAAACGAACCTCTTGTGCCAGATATGGCTACTGTAGACTTTAGCAATGCGCGTGCTTTTAAGCCTTTTCAATTTTTTACATCTGAGTTTGATAATCCTGCTTTTATAAAATATTTTTTAGAAAATTTTATCACAAAAAAAGGAATTATTATTTGTGGTCCATGCGATGGTATTAGGTCTGCACTTTATTATGAAAAAATCATAACTGCATCAGCTTTGCTCAATGCCCCCTTGCTTGCTGACCCACTGTCGCAATTTAGAGCCTATGAACATGAAAATATTATCACCACTTATGATGCTTTTTTAAAGTCAGAACATAATAAAGAAAATCTTTTGGCTGACTATATCCTACTTATAGGGCAGCCCCCTGTGTCAAAAAGATTATATCAATTTATCCAACTCCATAACAAAGCTGAAATTTTACAACTGGATGAATGCGTAAAATACAGAAATCCTGCATTAAATACTTCTAAAATAATTCAAATATCTCCATTAAAGTTTGCACAGGAATTATGCTATAATGAAGAGCAAATATTGAAAATATGCAACACAACATATGTGCAAAAATGGAAACAAAATGAGCAAGAAATGTCTGCAATTCTTGCTGACGCTCGTCAATGTGATGTTTTATTTGAAGGCAAAATTATCCAGTTAATTCAGGATAAAATTTCACATTTGAATGCGAAAAATGCAAAAGATAAAGTGCAATTAATGTTTGCCAACAGTATGAGTATTAGGGATGCAGATTTTTTTTGGGAAGCTCGCAAGCAGGATGTAGAGTTTTTTGGCAACAGAGGTGCCAATGGTATTGATGGAACTGTCTCAACAGCTCTTGGTATTGCCACAACTCAAAAAACAACCATTTTAGTGAGTGGTGATTTAGCTTTCTTTCATGACCTGACTGGTCTGTTGCTTGGAAAAAAATGTAAATTATGTCTCACTATTGTGCTTTTTAATAATAATGGCGGTGGTATTTTTCAATATTTACCTCAAGCAGGTGTAGATGATTTTGAATATCTTTTTTTAACGCCGCATGATGTGGATTTTGGTGCACTTTCTGCATTGTATAGCATAAATTACGTAAAAATTGGCACATATGAGCAATTTGATTTTGAATTGTCACAAGCTACAGATAAACAAGGAATAAATATTCTTGAAATTCCCATTAATATGCAAGAAAGCAAAGAACTGCATCAAAGATTTACCAATTCCAAGTAATTAACATGTGAAATGTTAATAAATAATTTTAAAAAAAATAAAAAACTCAAAGTGAAAAGTATTTCTGTAGCGTATGAATAATAATTCGGATATTTTTTATACAAAAATAGGACATGGTAAACCCGTAGTCTTATTGCATGGCTTTGCACAAAGTCATTATACGTGGAATTATTTTAGTAAGTTATCTGAAGATCATGGACTTTTAGAAAATTATGCTCTTTATTACATTGATTTAATTGGTCATGGTAAATCTATAAAGCCAAATATCCAAATTGCCTATTCAATGCAAAATATGGTTGATAGCCTTCATAGCCTTATTAAAAAATTGAACTTACAAAATTATATTTTGCTTGGTTATTCATTGGGTGGGCGCGTGGCAATGCATTATACTTTAAAGTATGCCGCTGAGGTTAGGGCTTTAATTTTAGAAAGTTCTTCCTTTGGTATTGCAGATCAACAGCAAAGAGCAGTAAGAAAAAAGCAAGATGAAAATTTAGCTTATGAAATTGAAACAAAGGGAATAGCGTTTTTCGAGCAGTACTGGTCAAACTTACCTTTATTTGCAAGTCAAAAGCTGCTACCACCAAGTGAACAAGAAAATATTAAAAACAGTCGTTTGTGTAATTGCCCCCAAGCTCTTGCTCATACCTTAAGGATGACAGGGCAGGGCAGTTTGGAGTATGTGAGGGATGATTTTTTTAATTTAAATATTCCTACATTGTATATTTGTGGGGAGTTAGATGAAAAATATATGGTACTTGCCAAATCTTTACTTAATGATGCAAATAAGCATCTGCAAGTTAATATAATAGAAAATGCTGGGCATAATACGCATGCAGAACAAAGCCATGTTTTTTTTGATTTAGTAAAAAAATTTATTCTAACCTTAGACCAACATTATTAATTTTATCTGCGCACCAGTTGAGGTTTTTTGTGAAAATTAAATGTGTTGAAATTTATCATTTACAAATGCCTTTAAAGTTTTCATTTAAAAGTGCTAAAACTTTGCTAACTAAGCGTGATACCATAATAATAAAGGTATATGATAATCATGGTAATAGTGGCTATGGTGAAGTTGTGGCTTTTCGTGATCCATTTTACACTGATGAAACATGCTCCAGTGCTCTACAAGTATTGCAGGATAAATATATACCTGCAATATTAGAACAAAGTATTTCCCATCCTTTTGATATCCATGATTTGTGTGCGCACACATCATCTATGGCACTTGCCGGATTTGAAAATTCTTTGTTGGACTTATACGCTAAGATGCAAGGCAAAAATTTAATTCAAATGCTTTTTGGGCAAGCCTTACAAGATGAAATTGATGTGGGCTTGGTCTTTGGTGATATGCCTATTCATGAGCTTGAGGTAAAGGTTGATGCAGCCATTAAACAAGGGTGTAAACGTATAAAATTTAAAATTTATCCGCAGATCAATATGGGCGCAGATAATTGCTATGAAAAGATTAAATACATACGCAAAAAATTTCCTAACATTCATATGCTTGCCGATGCAAATGCTTCTTTTAATATAAATAATATTGAGGCAATTAAACAATATGACGACTTAGATTTGCTTTGTATTGAAGAACCTTTTGCTTTGCTCATGCCACAAATATCTTCATATAGCAGCAAGGATTTTGCTAACCTTAGGCAAGCTAGAAAAAATATAAAAACAAAGTTTTGTTATGATGAAAGCTTGCTGACATTGAGTGATATGCAAAAAGCCTATGATGAGGGTGTGTTGCAGATGATCAATATCAAGATTGGCAGGCTGGGTGGTTTATATTATGTCATGCAGGTGCTAGAATTTTGTAAAGCAAATAATATTCCATTTTGGATTGGAAGTATGCTTGAAACAGGCATTTCAAAGATTTTGCACGTGCAGCTGGCAGCATTGGGGCAAAGCTGTATGGCTGGTGATTTATCTGACTCAAAGCGTTATTTTGATGAGGACGTAATAAAGCCAGATATTAATTCACAACATGGTAAAATTAAAGTACCTTGTGGACTTGGTATAGGTGTTGAAGTGCAAGAACAGGTGATGAAAAAATATTGCAAGAGCAAGCTTGTCTTCGGTAAACAATAAATTAGTCCCCACTGATGTAAAATATTGCGTTTTTAAGTAAAGACATTTACATTAAAAACATTATAATAAATTTTGCAATTTATGTATTGATTCTACCGACCTGAAAAATAGTTGAATATATGTAATGACATTTTTTGAGCCAAGGTACGGCGGATGAAATTGCAAAAAGTAAGATTAAAGAATACAGATGTTTATTTATTTATGAATTTAGGAAATTTTTTAAGTATCGGCTGGTTAGTCAACAATATAAAATGTATTGAATACAATAGGAAATGCTATGCTCCCACTTGTGAAAGATAGAAAAATTAAAATTGCTATTATAGGTTGTGGACGTGTTTCAAGAAATCATTTTGCCGCAATTGAAAAACATACGGATGATTTTGAGCTAGTAGCAGTTTGTGATAGCGATGAAGCTACTTTGGACGATTTGAAAAAAAAATATAATATAACAGCATATAATGATTATACAAAACTACTACGTGAGAGTGATTGTGATATTGTATCCTTATGTACACCTTCAGGGCAGCACGCAGTTCAAACGATTTTTGCAGCTAGGCAAGGTAAAAGTGTCATAACAGAAAAACCCATGGCCACTAGGTGGAAAGATGGCATTGCTATGGTACATACTTGCGATGAAAATAATGTTCACCTTTTTGTGGTCAAGCAAAATCGTCACAATGCAACTTTGCAATTATTAAAGCGCGCTGTAGATGAAAATCGTTTTGGCAAAATACATATGGTGCAATTAAATGTGTTTTGGAATCGCTCACAAGAGTATTATGATTCTGCAAAGTGGCGTGGTACTTGGGAAATGGATGGCGGCGCTTTAATGAACCAAGCCAGTCACTATGTTGATTTATTGGAATGGCTTATTGGTCCTATAGCAGATGTGCAAGCCATGACAGGCACACTTGGGCGCAATATTCAGGTAGAAGATTCAGGTGTATTAAATGTGCGTTGGCGTTCCGGAGCACTTGGATCTATGGCTGTAACCATGCTTACATATCCTCAAAATCTTGAGGGATCCATTACTATTTTAGGTGAAAAGGGCACTGTGCGTGTGGGTGGTGTTGCAGTTAACGACATTCAAATATGGGATTTTGCCGAAGCTAAAGACTATGATGTTGATGTTAAAAATGCCAACTATCAAACTAGCTCTGTGTATGGTTCGGGGCATATACCATACTTTAAAAATGTTATTGAAGTTTTGCGCGGAGAGGCTTTGCCGCAAACTGATGGACGTGAAGGTTTAAATTCTCTTGAAGTGCTAATTGCTGCATATTTAAGTGCAAGAGATAATAAAACTATATCACTGCCTTTAGAATATTAGTATTGATTTCATTTTATATTAAGCGTTTATATTGTGATGCTAGATAAATTGTTTATTTATAGTTAATGATATTTTTTTACAGGTGTAATTACCATAAAACAATTTTATTCATGGTACAATTATGCAATTTATTGACCTTGCTGCACAGCAAAAACTAATTCGCAAACGTATTGATGAGCGCATTAAAGCAGTACTTGATGCTGGGCATTATATTATGGGTCCAGAAGTGCAGGAACTTGAAAATGTGTTAAGTGATTTTATTGGTGTAAAGCATTGTATAACCTGCTCTTCCGGTAGTGATGCCCTACTTATGCCGCTAATGGCTTGGGATGTAAAACCTAGTGACGCAGTATTTGTGCCGCCTTTTACATTTTTTGCAACTGCGGAAATGCCTTGCCTTTTGGGTGCCACTCCAATTTTTGTAGATATTGACCCTAACACATTTAATATGCAACCAGAACTCTTGGAAAAAGCCATTAAGGCAGTACAAGAGCAAAATTCAAGTTTATACCCCATACCTAAGATTGCCCTTGAGCAGCAGCTTAACCCCAAGGTGATTATCCCTGTGGATCTTTTTGGTCAGGCAGCAGATTATAAAAACATTTTGAACATAGCAAGCAAGTATAATTTATTTGTTTTGGAAGATGCCGCACAGTCTTTTGGCGGTTCGCAATATAATATTAAAAATGGTAACCTTGGTTGTCATGTAGCTGCCACAAGCTTTTTTCCGGCCAAGCCCTTGGGCTGTTATGGCGATGGTGGGGCTTTGTTTACCAATGACGATGAATTGGCTACAGTGCTGCGCTCCATACGTGTTCATGGTAAGGGTAGTGATAAGTATGATAATGTACGCCTTGGTTTAAATGGGCGACTTGATACATTGCAGGCTGCAATTTTACTGGTGAAAATGGAAATTTTTGCTCAGGAAATAGAGTTACGGCAAGTAGTTGCTACGTACTATAAAAGTGCTTTGCAAGGTGTTTGTGATGTGACATTACCCTTTGTGCATGAGCACAATGTAAGTGCATGGGCGCAATATTGTGTACTTATGCCTAAAGAAAAGCGTGACGATGTAGCATATTACTTAAAACAGCATAGTATTCCAACTAATATATATTATCCCAAGCCTCAGCATAATTTGGCGGTATTTCAAAAACTAGGTTATACCCTTGAGGATATGCCGATGGCACATGAAGCATCACAGACAATTTTAGCTTTGCCTTTTCATCCATATTTGAAGGAAGAACAAGTTCAGTATATTGCTCAAAAGATTAAGGAGGCTCTAGCGTGAGTAAAGCCTATTTTGTGCATGAAAGTTCATATGTGGATGACGGAGTTGTAATAGGTAAACATAGTAAAATCTGGCATTTTACGCATATTCTTGCTGGCTCTCGCATCGGAGAAAATTGTAATATAGGTCAAAACGTGGTGATTGGCCCCGATGTGTGTATTGGTAATGGGTGTAAAATACAAAATAATGTTAGTGTATACAAAGGTGTAACCCTAGAGGAAGATGTGTTTTGTGGCCCTAGCATGGTGTTTACCAATGTGTATAATCCACGGGCACATGTACGGCGTATGGATGAAATGCGTTATACCTTGGTGCGCAGAGGTGCAAGCCTTGGGGCTAATTGCACGGTAGTGTGTGGAGTAACCATTGGAGAGTACGCTTTTGTGGGTGCAGGGGCTGTGATTACAAAGGATGTTCCAAGCCATACCTTGGTTTATGGCAATCCGGCACGTGTGCATGGTTATGTATGTAAGTGTGGTGAAAAGTTGGAAAATTTAACATGTCCTACTTGTGCTTTAAGCTACATAACTGCTGAAGATGGCTTAAAAGTATTAAGTACATAAGGGTTTATACGAAGTAAACTACGCACAAACCCTCTTATTTTTTACATTGTTATCTAAGGTTTTTCTTACTGCAACATGTTTTTTAGCATTGAATATACAAGTGTCACGGCAATCTAATTTGGGGAATTTTGCCCTCTGGTATAAATTCTGTAGATGGATTGCCACAGAAAAACGCTATCAATTTCGCAGCTTAGTGAAACTCCAGAAGCGTTTTTCTTCGCAATGACTACCGATTAGGCAAAAGTCATTGCGAGGAGCATCGCTTCGGGGATTTTGTTAAAAATCGTGCTAATAGCGATGCGACGCGGCAATCCATGCTTTTAAAAGCGTCATTAAGAGGAAATACCATCTTGCAAATTAGATTGCCGTGATACAAGTGTCGACTATTTAAATTTTTCTACCATTTCATTTACTAAAGCTGTTTCATCTGGAAATGAGCCTGTGGCATGTTTTGAGTAAATTAATATGCCATCAACGTGTACATCAAAAATGCCTCCACTGCCTCCAATTAGTTTAACTTCGCTACCAAGTGCTGCTTTAATTTTTGCAGCCAAACTGACTGCTGTTGGTTCATAATTTCACATTGAGCAATAAGTGATTGAAATATCCATACTCTCTCCTTCGATTATATATGGTTTTTATTTTATTAAGTAATCATACTTTAGAATTACTTATGATAAGTTTTTCCAATGTAGCATATATTATACCTTGGGTAAACTCTTGGATAAATTCTTTAGAAATATAATTTTGATACATGTTTTTTAATAAGTATTTGTAGAGTTTGATATAGTGTTTTTCTTGCTGAGTTTGCAGCGTGCCGTTGGTATGGTTGAAATTGCGCATATTTTTATCTAAAAAACCTTCTAAAAAAATTTCACGCTCTAATTGATTTTGTTCCAAATTGAGTGCAGTAGACATTTTTTCAAGGCAATTAGTTGTATTTGCTAAAAAATCATCATAATCAATCATTAGTACGCGCTTATTGAGAAGTTCTGCTAAAGCATAAGCATTATAACTATACCACAACAAAAGCCCATGTTCTATTGGTATCTCTCTACGCTTATAAAGAGAGTTTGCTACACTTAATGGGTGACGTATGGCAAATATGTAGTTAACTTTAATGGAATTTGTTTCAAAAATTTTTATCCAAAAAGGCAATAATTTTGTAATTCTAGGTTCTTTTAAGGCAAACAAATTTGTGTGGTTAAACCTTGAAGACAGTAATTCTTGTGCTTTTTTAAGGTAGCCATGTTGGCATAATATTTCAACATCATCTTTAGTGATTGGCAAAACTGAACTCCAACTTTTACCAACAACTTTAAGCATTTCTTGGCTAATGAGAAAAAAGTCTTGATCTTCCCAATGTCCTTTGTCATTGCCGTAGGTGTATGGTAACAGTTTATCACCGTGGCTTGCATCAAAAATTTTTAATGAACGTGAAATAAGGCTTGTTCCACTTCTGTGCATACCAAGCACGAGTAATAATCTTTTTGAGTTATCCTGCATATAGTTTAAAAGTGTCCTAAGCCTTTGCTACCTTCTGCTAATTCTATCAAGTATTCTCCGTAAGCAGATTTATTAAGCTTTGCTCCTAAGGCGTGAAGCTGTGCGGTGTCAATGTAACCTTTACGCCACGCAATTTCTTCAGGGCATGCCACATATAGTCCCTGACGAGTTTGTATTGCTTGTACATAAGATGATGCTGCTAAAAGAAAGTCATGCGTGCCTGTATCAAGCCAAGCAACACCACGCCCCATAAGCTTAACTTCCAAGTCACCTCGTTGCAAATATGCATTGTTAACATCAGTAATTTCTAACTCCCCACGGGCCGATGGCTTTACGGAAGATGCAATATCAACAACATCTTCATCATAAAAATAAAGACCTGTTATGGCATAATTTGAGCGAGGATTACTTGGTTTTTCTTCAATGCTAATAGCATGTCTTGATGCGTCAAATTCTACCACGCCATAACGATGAGGATCACTAACATGATAGCCAAATACAGTTGCACCTGAGGTTTGAGCATTGGCATCTTCTAAAAGAGTATCTAGGCTTTGCCCAAAAAATATGTTGTCACCTAGTACCAAGCAACTTGGATGACCCTCAATATATGGTTTTGCCAGCAAGAAAGCTTGTGCTAAGCCATCTGGAGTTGGTTGAACTATATACCTAAATTGACAACCCCACGCACTGCCATCGCCGAGTAGCTCTTCAAATAGTGGAAGATGCTGAGGTGTTGATATAATACTAATATCTTTGATTCCAGCTAAGAGCAAGGTGCTTAATGGGTAATATATCATAGGTTTATCATAAATGGGCATGAGCTGTTTACTGACGCTTAGGGTAAGTGGGTGTAGACGAGAACCTGATCCACCAGCTAAGAGAATACCTTTACGATCTTTCATGTTATCTCCATTTTATTGTATCACTACAGTGTATTGCTCGGATATAGAATTGTATAGTAATTTCAGATGAAATTACTACCGTTGGCTGCGATAGCAGACAAGCACTACGTAGGAATAAGT
>CAYJPT010000011.1:0-26960 GCA_964372165.1 uncultured Desulfovibrionaceae bacterium
CAAAATTATTTTCATTGCAAACAGAGTATACGCCAACTGGCGACCAGCCACAAGCTATAAACCAACTTGTGGACAATATATTTCTTGGTGTCAAAGACCAAATTCTGTTAGGTGTTACAGGCTCAGGCAAAACATTTAGTGTGGCCAATGTTATTGCCAGATGTGAAAGGCCAGCCTTGGTGCTTGCTCCAAACAAAACTTTAGCCGCACAACTTTATAATGAATTTAAGGCGCTTTTTCCGCACAATGCAGTAGAGTATTTTGTAAGCTATTATGATTATTATCAGCCAGAGGCTTACGTTCCATCATCGGACACCTACATAGAAAAAGATTCTTCTATCAATGATAATATTGATAAATTACGCCATGCTGCAACGCATGCACTACTTACAAGGCGAGATGTAATTATTGTATCGTCCGTATCATGCATTTATGGACTTGGTTCTCCGGAATATTATGCCAAGATGGTCATACCGGTAGAAATAGGGCAACATATTGCTATGGATTCATTAATTGGACTATTGGTTGAGGTACAATATGAACGCAATGATTATGACTTTCACCGCGGGACTTTTAGAGTACGTGGAGATGTGCTTGAAATTATTCCGGCTTATCATCATGAAATGGCTTTGCGTATTGAATTTTTTGGGGACGACATTGAAAATATAAATGAAATTGATCCGCTAACTGGTGATATTTTAGCACCAATTCCAAAAACAATTATCTATCCGGCCAGTCACTATGTGTCGGCAAGGGACAATATAAAACGTGCCATGGATGATATACGCATTGAATTGCAAGAGCGTCTAATTTATTTTAAATCCAAAAATATGTTAGTTGAAGCCCAGCGTTTAGAACAACGCACGCAATTAGATTTAGAAATGCTTGAAGAACTAGGTTATTGCAATGGTGTTGAAAATTACAGCCGCCACTTAGATGGACGCAAAGAAGGTGAGCCACCTTTTTGCCTACTTAACTATTTTCCGGATGATTTTCTTTTCTTTGTAGATGAATCGCACATCTCCATACCACAAGTAGGCGGTATGTATAAAGGTGACCGCTCACGCAAACAAACCTTGGTTGATTTTGGCTTTCGCCTACCTTCAGCCCTTGATAACCGCCCCTTGCAATTTGATGAATTTCAAAATTTTATCGGTCAAACGGTTTATGTTTCAGCAACTCCAGGTAAATTTGAAATACAACAATCGCAAGGTATTGTAACCGAACAAATTATACGCCCTACTGGTCTACTTGACCCCATGGTAGAAGTGCGCCCAACTAAAGGTCAAATGGAAGATTTACTTGGTGAATGCAAAAAACGTGTGGCCCTCAAAGAGCGTGTGCTTGTTACAACTCTTACCAAACGTATGGCTGAAGATTTAACAGAATATTGTAATAAAATGGGTGTAGTAACACGCTACCTGCATTCAGATATTGACACACTTGAACGCATGGCCATTTTGCATGATTTACGTGCAGGTGATTTTGATGTTTTGGTTGGCATTAACCTCTTGCGTGAAGGATTAGATTTACCAGAAGTTTCTCTTGTGGCTATATTAGATGCCGATAAAGAAGGTTTTTTACGTTCTGAAGGTTCACTTATTCAGACCTTTGGGCGTGCAGCTCGCAATGTTAGCGGACAGGTACTACTTTATGCAGATAAAATTACAGCCTCCATGCAAGCAGCTATGCATGAAACAAGCCGCCGCCGTGCTTTACAAGAGCATTGGAATACAGAAAATAATGTTACACCAAAAACCATACGCAAAGCATTAGAGACAAACTTTAAAGACTTATATCAAGAATCTGCAAACAGCGGTAAACGAGGACGCAAGGGAGTGGCACAAACCCTACCTGATATTCCACTCTCAGGAGAAGAAATGGGGCGTCAAATACAACAATGGGAGAAAGAAATGCGTGATGCAGCACGCGAACTAGAGTTTGAACGTGCGGCAGTATTACGTGATAAAATTAGAACAATGCGTGAAAAATTAATAAGTGGTGTTGACCTTTAGGCATGCCCTAGCTATAAAAAATGATGCCAAAAACAATCACTAACATAGAGACTCGCTCAAGCTTGCTTGCACCACCAAAATTTTTAATTGGTATAGATGAAGCTGGACGCGGCTGCTTAGCCGGCCCTGTAGTAGCAGCAGCAGTTATTTTACCAAAGTCATGCCATATTCGCGACCTTGACGACTCAAAAAAACTCAATGCCGATGATAGAGAAAGCTTAGCTCTGGATATAAAAACCCATGCACATTTCGGATTAGGGCTTGTTTGGCAGAGTGAAATTGACCAAATTAATATATTGCAAGCAACATTTCATGCCATGAGTAAGGCCGTCAAAGGTCTTATTTGGCAATATCAGCGCAAGCACGGAAAATTACCCTCAAGTATGTTGCATATTGACGGCAACAAAACCATTCCGTCTGAGATATTAAAAAATTACTTACCAATGCAAAGCGGTTTACGCCAAGAAGCTTTAATTCATGGAGATGCCTTGGCGGCACATATTTCTGCAGCTTCTATATTAGCAAAAACGCATCGTGATAATATAATGAGTATTTTACATTCCCGTTTTCCTCAATATAACTTTGCAAAGCATAAAGGTTATGGAACTAAGGAACATCTAGAAGCCCTTGAAAGCCTCGGTCCATGCTCATTGCACCGCAAAACTTTTGCAAGGGTTTTGCCATCCAATCCTGCCACATCAAATACTCAAGGCAGCCTTTTATGAATTTTTTACATAAGCTCATTAAAACAAAAAACAATGATAAATTTAACATAGGTAATGCAGGAGAAGAAGCCGTAGCCAAATATGTCAAGGCACGTGGTATGCGCATATTGTACCGAAATTGGCGACATGGACGTTTTGAGCTTGATATGGTATGTAAGGATGGAGATACAGTAGTTTTTTTAGAAGTTAAAACAAGAAAAATACAAGGAATAACCCAACCTTTAGAAGGCATAAGCCCCAAAAAAAGAATAAGCCTTACCCAAGCTGCAAGGGCCTGGCTTATGACACATGAGGCTTGGCATGAACCTTGTCGATTTGATGTAGCTGGTGTTTTATATGATGCGCAAGAGCAAAACCCAACATTAGAAGTAAAATATTATGACAATGCCTTTGACTTTTCCCCTCACTCAACTATGGGTGGTAGCAACACCTCTTGGCAACCTTGGTGATTTTTCTCCACGGGCTAAAGACATTTTACAAAGTGTAGACATAGTTCTTGCAGAAGATACACGCCGTGCAGGTATTTTATTTCAAAGAGCAGGACTTAAGGCTCAATCATTTTTAAGCCTACATGAACATAATGAGCAAAGTCAATGCCCCTATATTATTAAACTCCTGCAAGAAGGTAAGACAGCAGCGCTAATTTCGGATGCAGGCACGCCATTAGTTGCTGATCCAGGCTATAGATTAGTGCGCAATTGTCGTGAAATTGGGCTTAAGATTTCTGCTATTCCTGGACCATGTGCCCCCATTAACGCACTAATGCTTGCAGGCATTGCCCCACAGCCATTCACTTTTTTTGGTTTTCTCCCTCGCAGTGCTAGTGCGCAAAAAAAGACTTTCTCACCTTTTATAAATATATCAAGCACTTTAGTTTTTTTTGAACGCAAAGATAGGCTACATGATACCTTAAGCCTTGCTCACAGTATTTTGGGTTCGCGCGAGCTTGCCATTGCACGTGAACTTACAAAAACATATGAAGAATGCATCATAAGCAAATTAGAAAATTATGCCCACATCCCGACAGATCTTAAAGGCGAAATTACCGTTATTATCGGCCCTCCTACAGAGCAAACTCGTACCGATGAAGCTGAAGTATTAAGTTTACTTCAAGCAGAATTGGCAAACAATGATACATGTAAAAAGCCACGTGATGTTGCAAGGTCAGTACAAGCAATGGTCACAGGCTGGACTAGCAAGGAAATTTATTTATTACTCACCAATAAAAAATTATAAGAATATAATTGTGCAAGATTCAAATGATTTATTTAAGAGTCCTGCACAATTACTTTTTAAGTATAATTTGATGAAAATTATAAAAAAGTTTACAAAAAATTTACAATGCAGGACTAAAAGGCTCGAAAATCAATCGCTTGCGCTGCTCTCTATATCCGTAAGGTTCGCTTTGCTCACCTAACGGCTACGGCTTCGCCGCCCTTCGGGTAGGACTCTTGATTTATGAAACTCTATGACACAAGAGAATAGCGTGACAAAATACCTTTAACAAGATATACTACAATTGTATTGAAAAATTAAAACTAACTATGTATAAAGTATACTAAAAAGTTCTAAGGTACATAAATGTTATCTGTGCGCACAAGCTTACATTGTCTTTTACGGGTATGGTTTGTGGGTGCTGCAATGACAACACAAGGTATGCAGCATCTAGGCTTGCTCTACGCTTTGGACCCAGGCTTACAAACTCTTCATAAAGATGAACAATCCTTAAGCCAAGCTCGAAAACGCTACCTTGGTCATATTAATACGCACCCTTTTATGGCTCCGATATTAGTAGGATTGTTACTATCACTGGAAGGGCTTGTTGCTACACATAAAATGCCTGTGCAAAATATGCAAAGGCTTATTGGCACAACAATAGAAACATTTTCCGCCATTGGAGATAGCTTTTTTAGTGGCACATTGATGGTGTTTTGGACACTGGCAACCACACTTTTAATCTTACATAAGCTCATTGCAGCTGCTGTAATTTGGAGTTTTGTTTTACTTATTTCTTTATTAATTTTTCGTGCTTGGTTTTACTTTCTTGGTCTTAGGCATGGTTTAATGGTGCTTACAAAATTGCGTAGCCTAAACTTAATAAATCAAGCATATTATTTAAAAATTGCCAATGCATTACTTATTGCAGCCATCTATTGGTCCATTTGTGCTCGCAATCCTGAAGGATTTTTTTGGATTAATTTTTTTGGTGCTATTATTTTGCTTGGTTTTGGAGCATTTTTAGTTAATAGACTTCATATCCCAAGACTTATTTTAGCAAGCTTAAGCATTTTTGCTTTGACCCTTTATTTGATTTAAACTAGCTTTTTTATGAGGTAAATTGTGCAAACACTTTTTGAAAATACTGAAAAAGGCTTGCGTTTAAGTGTAAAGATCCATGACCAATTGGGCTTACATGCTAGACCTGCAGCAAAGCTTGCTCATCAATTGCAATCTTTTAATTCAAATATATACGTATTTTGTGGAAAAAACAAAGCCGATGCCAAAAGTATGGTAGACCTACTAACCCTTGGAGCCATTGACGGCAGTGAATTATTCTTCTATGCCATTGGTGACGATGCTCCCATATGCCTTGAGCGTATAGCAGATTTCTTTACAACAGGACTACAGGATTAATTATGGCACGCACAATACTTTTTGGCATACCGGTTGCTCCAGGTATTGCCATTGGCAAAGTTATACATACGCATTATGAACAATTAATTGAAGAAAAGTTCATTGCACCAGATCAAATTGATAGTGAAGTTCAAAAATTATACGACGCTGTGCAAGCGGTAAGTGATGATTTGCAATCTGCCAAAAATGCCGTAACCAGCACAGAACATGGCGATATTATTCAAGCTCATATTATGATAAGCCATGACCCAAGGCTACTTAGTGAAGCTGAAGAATGTATTCGTATTCAAAGGTTTTGTGCACCATGGGCCTTGCAAAAAACTCTAGATTCCATATGTGACGCATTTATTGCACTTGATGACCCATATTTACGAGATCGTGCATTAGATTTGCGGGCAGTTGGGGCACGTTTGCAATGTCATTTAGCCGGCAAAGAATACGCATCGCATATTAGTGCCAGCCCAAGTATATACATAACAGAAGATCTTTCCCCTGTGGACACCATCAACCTATCTGCAGAGCAAACACTTGGCCTAATTATGGCTGAAGGTGGGGCAACATCTCATACTGCTATTTTGGCACGTTCATTATATATACCAGCCATTGTAGGCGTCACCGGTATAATCGAAGCCACAAAAGAAAATGACATTGTTATTGTTGATGCAATAACAGGTTGTGTTTACATTGAGCCTGATGAACAAGAACTTGCAACCTTTTCACAAAAACTTGTTGAATATCAAACATGGGTGCAAAATGTTAATCTCAGTGCCAATTTACCGGCTGAAACGTTGGATAGCGTATTTATTGAAGTACAGGCTAATTTAGAAAATGCAAACGAAGTCGATAGCATTACAGAATATGGTGCTAATGGTATTGGACTTTACCGTACAGAATATGCATATTTACGCAGTCGTCAATTACCGACAGAAGAACAACTTTATTCGGAATACGTAACAGCAGCACAAAAAGTTGCGCCAAATCCCATATGCTTTCGCACATTAGATGTAGGCATGGACAAAATATTACATTCCCAGCCATCCCTCAAAGAGCCTAACCCTGCACTTGGCTTGCGTGGCATACGCTTTTGCCTACGTTATCAAAACATTTTGCGTACTCAATTACGAGCAATTTTGCGTGCCGCACTACATGGTAAAGTTTCTATTGTTTTACCCATGATTTCCTGCCTTGAAGAAGTTCAAGCCGTAAAACGTATCATTCAAGAAGTACGTCAAGATTTATGTATTCAAGGCGTAAAACACGCAGCATCCTTACCCATAGGCGTTATGCTTGAAGTTCCGTCAGCTATTATTGTTGCAGATATTTTAGCCAAACACTGTGACTTTTTCAGTATTGGCACAAATGACCTAACCCAATATTTACTTGCCATAGACAGAAGCAATAAACACACGGCTTATTTACATAACCCACTTCATACAGCTTTAACACGCTCCATAAAACGTGCCATAGATTGTGCACATCGTGAAGGTATTAATGTTACGGTTTGTGGTGAAATAGTCGGAGATCCCTATTGCTTAGCTATGCTACTTGGCATGGGAGTAAAAACAATTTCTGCAGCACCAAAGTATATTCCCGGTATCAAACATCTTTTACGCCATCTCAAAGCAGAACAATGCGTAAAAATGACTGATGCTTTGCTTTTAACATCAGATGCAGAAGCTTGTACTCGTATTGTTACCAATACCCTATCTGAGGGCTTACGCGATAATTTCCCATTTTACACAACATTAATTAATACGCGTGGATAATATATGAAAAAAAAATCACCCTCCTCCATTGCCCTAAACAAAAAAGCTCGTCACCTCTATGAATTAAGTGATTTTTTAGAAGCTGGTATCAGCCTTACCGGACCTGAAGTAAAAAGTTTGCGTAGTGGCAAAGTAAACTTTATGGATAGCTATGTTGACTTTAAAGAAGGAGAAGCATTTTTGATGGGCTTGCACATTGCCCCATACGAAAATGCAGGTTACGTGGCACAAAATCCCGTGCGCAATCGAAAATTACTCTTACATGCGCGAGAAATTAATACTTTATCTGCAAGAGTTGAACAGCAAGGGCTTACAGTTGTGCCGGTACGTTTGTATTTTAAATTTGGAAAAGTTAAAGTAGAAATTGCCGTGGGTAGAGGCAAAAAACTCCATGACCATAGGGAAACCTTAAAACGCCGTGCCGCTGAACGCGATATGGAACGAGACCTTAGCGGATAGCATTTTGAAGCCTCCTAATAAGTTGATTCCTTTTTGGCTTAAACAAGATTATATCCCACCGCTACAACCCTTACTCATTTGGCAAAGTATCAGCCTTTTTTGGCTATGTGGACTACTTGCCGCACGCTTTCCCATTATGGGTATAGCCATTGCATTTGGCATACTTTTAATTGACAAACGCATAAGGCATAAAGCCAGAACTTTTGCAGCTATTTGCTTATTTATAATAGGTTTTTTAGCGATACATTTTTTAATACCCATGCGCCCAACCTACCCCACTTGGGCTATGCAAGAGCAGTCACCTATTTCTACTCGCCTTGAAGGAACGGTTACTAAAGTTGAAAGCTTATCCGACCAACGCTTGCGTATATTCTTACGTGATGTGCGTTCGCTCAAATATCCCAAAACACCACCCTTACCCGGTCTACTGGTTTGGACTTGGGATGCAAAGAAAAGTAAAGAAAATAAATATAATTCTAACACATTACCAATAAGGCCTCTGCCGGGACAAAAAGTACACATTACTGCCAAATTACGCACTACCAAAAGTTTTAAAAATTTGGGAAGTTATAGCTTTGGTTTTTATTGGCAAAGTCAAGGGGTTTTTTGGCGCATCTGGAGCCGTGGTGCTTATGGTAATCCACAAATATTAGAGCAAGCTAACATCTTTGCACAACTGCGCAACAAAGCTTTGCATGCACTTGAGCAAACTATTTTCACTTCACCTTTAGATGTAAATACCACACAAACACAGGCAAAAGCTTTCCTTCCGGCTTTGCTCTTTGGAGAAAAATACTATCTTACACAAGACAGTATGGAAAATATGCGCGCTGCCTCCTTAATACATTCTCTTGCACTTTCAGGGCAACACCTTGCCCTAGTGGTCTTTTTTGCTGCAATAATTGCAAGTTTTATCCACAGAGTTTTTCCCAAAAGTCTACTGATATTACCAAAAAGAAAATGGATTGGACTTATTGCTTTACCTCTTGCTGCTTTATACCTTTGGATTGGTAATGCACCACCGTCGTTATTGCGTGCAGCTATTATGTTAACCCTTGCTTTGATTTTATATTGGCGCACACGTGTAGCAACGCTTGTTGATGTATTATTAATGACTTTGCTACTCATTACTTGTTATAATCCAACAGCAATTTTCAACCTTGGATTACAATTATCTGTGCTTTGCGTAGCAAGCATTGCCATAATATTACCTTTGCTTAGGCGCATACCAAAACCAAACATAAAGCTTTTAGCAACCCACACTCTAACATTTTACACCCTCAAATTAGTGCGTAATATTTGCCAAATATTTATTATCTCCTTAGCAATACAAATAGTATTGTTACCGATATTTATTTACTATTTTCCTCCAAGCGGTCCTTGGTTTATAACAAATATAGTCTGGCTACCCGTACTTGGAATTTGGGTTTTACCTCTGGCAGCTTTTGGACTTGTAGCAGCATGCATTTGGCCTAGCAGCATCTTTGCTGAGCAAATCTTAACTCTTGCAGCATGGCCTTGTGAATTACTATTGAATATATTGCAATATATGCATCAGCACGGGCTATTTAACTTCCCTGCTCTATTACGCCCCCACGGAACAGTTTTTTTAGCATGGATAGCCCTATGTTTAGCTTTAGCACTCTTAGTTGGGCGTGTGCAACTCAAAAGCTGTTTGCATGATTTAAACAAAAACACAAAACAATTTGATGCTAACAAAACCTTATTAATAATAGGCATGATCTTTTTATTTGCAGGTCCAATCATTCGCTATGCAAGTTATCATAGCCATGATGTACATATTGATATGCTTGATGTGGGACAAGGGCAAGCTATCTGCATTACTTCACATGGTGGACAGCGTATTTTAATTGATGGTGGCGGTAGTTACTCATCACGTTTTGATATAGGCTACAGTATTGTCATGCCAACTCTCATAGATAACGCAGCTCCACATCTTTTAGCAGTTATAAACACACATCCGGACATGGATCATTTACAGGGGCTTATGTCTATATTGAAAAATATGCAGGTGGGTAAATTTTATCATAATGGCAAAAAAATGCGCCCAACCTATATACGTAAACTAAAGTCATTACAAAATGAAGGTAAACTACCTCCCACAGAAATTTTACATAGTGGCATGCAAATCCCCCTATCAAGTGTGAACAGTGCTCTAAAATTACATATTATTCATCCGCCAAAGGACAATAACTTATCAAGTAATAATGCATCTATTGTACTACACCTTGTACATGAAGATAAGTTAATAAAACAAGGCATTGCAATATTTTGCGGTGATGCAGAAATATTAGCCCAAAAAATGATTTTGCAATCAAAGCAAGATATTGAGGCAAGCATAATTTCTGTACCGCATCATGGCTCTAAGGATGCTTTGCTTAAAGCTTTTTATGATTCAGTCAAACCACAAATTGCTCTAGTTAGCACTGCGCAACATAATAATTTATCACTACCACATTTTACAGTGCAAAATGCGCTAAAACAAAAAAATATTCGCATGTACAGCACTGCAAGTAAAGGGGGTATACGTGTAACTTGGCGTAGCAATGCACAAATTTATAAATTACAGGGTAAGATTGCACCTCCAACACTACAAGTCAAAACACTTCATAACATACCAAGATTTGCCCTAATAGACTTTTTACGCTAGACTGTACTGAACTTATTATGGGTATACTTTCAAATTCAACTTGCAATTATTTTTAAAAGTACTAAAAGTACAAAGTAGTTTGTTGGAAAAACCAATTACTAACAGTTTATTTAGTCGATGCTTAAAAAACTGGCTTTTTACATCATAAAATTACCAAAGATTCGCATTGCATGCTCTTACTTCTGGTAACTTTATTGGCTCATTTAAACTATAAAATATGTTTTTCAAATAGTTACACTGTTTTTCAATGTCAGCTACTTGACAAATTTAAATGCCAAAAAAACATCTTATATTTTTTTATGGCTTTATAAGGCAATTATGAAAAAAGCTCTGATTACAGGCATAACCGGACAAGACGGTGCATATCTTGCGCAATTTTTGTTAGAAAAAGGCTATGAGGTTCATGGCTTAAAACGCCGTGCTTCTCTATTTAATACAGCACGAATTGATAATATATATCAATCTCCGCATGCCAAGGATAGACGCTTTATTTTGCATTATGGAGATATGACGGACTCTGGTGGTTTGATTAGAGTTATACAAGAAATACAACCAGATGAAGTATACAATTTAGCAGCACAAAGCCATGTAAAAGTATCTTTTGACTCACCTGAATATACTGCCAATGTTGATGCTCTCGGCACTTTACGCCTTTTAGAAGCTATACGAATTTTAGGGCTAGAACAAAAAAGCCGATTTTATCAAGCATCTACATCAGAGCTTTTTGGTAAGGTTAAAGAAAGTCCACAAAGTGAAACAACACCATTTTACCCTCGCTCTCCTTATGCTTGTGCAAAATTATATGCATATTGGATTACCGTAAATTACCGCGAAGCATATGACATGTATGCTTGCAACGGAATTTTATTTAACCATGAATCACCCTTACGTGGTGAAACCTTTGTAACACGAAAAATCACACGCGCCCTTTGCCGTTTAATTTTAGGTCTTGGTGAAATTTTACACCTTGGCAATATGAGTGCCCTTAGAGATTGGGGGCATGCAAAAGACTATGTAGAAATGCAATGGCTTATGCTGCAACAACAGCAAGCAGAGGATTTTGTAATTGCCACCGGGCGACAAATTTCAGTACGTAAATTTGTAGAGATGGCAGCCCTTGAATTGGGTATTACTCTTGCGTGGAGTGGACAAGGACTAGAAGAAAAGGGCATCATCGAACAAGTTGATGCTGCAAAACTTGCAAAACTGTGTCCGGAAAAATATCGTTTAAAACCATGTTTAAAATCCGGAGATGTTATAGTATCCGTTGATCCACGTTACTTTCGCCCTACTGAAGTTGAAACATTGCTTGGTAATCCGGGCAATGCAAAATCAAAACTTGGTTGGGAACCAAAAGTAACACTGGAAGAAATGATTGCGGAAATGATTGCTTATGATTTTTCATTGGCAGCTAAAGATAAACTTTGCCTTGACCAAGGCTTTGATATATTTGAATCAGGTGAAGTATAGGTGATAAAAATAAATGCCTAACCCTGTTGTAATTTTGTAAATAACCGATTAGGTATTATATACAACAAAATCTAAGCATTTTGTTGTATCTATGCATCAAACTGCTTTGACATTTAAGCATTATTGTGACTAGATTGAAGAGAACATAATTGAAGGAAACGCTGATTAAATCAATAAGTCAAAAAACATATTGTGCGTTTCCTTACAAAGTAGGCATTATGCCTACTTTGCACGCCGAATGAGAGCAAAAAACCACGCTTTTTTGCGTCCCACAGGGCGGATGAAGGCAGAGTGCCTTTCTGATTTATTCTGCTTGCAGAATAAATCAGCATTTCCTTAATTGATTATGTTTAATGAGCTTAGGCACAAAAGGACTATATATGGATTTAGCTACTTTAGGTGGATTTCTTTGCGGTTTTGGACTTGTTCTAGGTTCTATATTTATTGGTCCAGAGCCAGGAAACTTTATTGATATTCCAAGTATCATGATTGTAATAGGAGGAACTCTCTCCTCAGTTATGGTTTGTTTTCCCTTTGCTGAAGTTCGCCAAGCCTTTGGCGCCGCCATGAAAGCCTTTATATCAAAAGAAACACCAGCAAGCGAAGTGGTTGCAACCATGGTACGCATTGCAGAAATTAGCCGCCGCCAAGGCATTATTGCTCTTGAAAAAATCCAAACTAATAATCCTATATTAAAAAAAGCAACACAACTTATTGCCGACAGCGCTGACCCTGACCTAATCCACGCCACAGTGTCCATTGAAATTATTTCAATGAAAAAAAGGCATAATATCGGTATCAGCGTATTTACAAGACTTGGCGGCCTAGCACCAGCCATGGGCATGATTGGTACACTCATCGGTCTTGTACAAATGCTTGCAAACCTATCTGACCCAGAAGCCATCGGCCCAGCTATGGCTGTTGCTATCTTAACCACATTTTATGGCGCGCTTATTTCAAACTTGCTCTTTTTGCCATTAGCAGGAAAACTCAAAGCCAAAAGTATGCAAGAAGAATTATTGTTACATATTATTTTTGAAGGGGCAAAGTCCATACTTGAAAATAATAACCCACGTTTGGTATATGAAAAACTTTCGTCTTTCTTACCACCTAAGGAACGTAAAGCACCAGAGAAATAGTTATGAGTAACGATCCATTACAAAGTGACGATGATGATGTCGAAGAAGGTGAAGGCTGGCTTGCTACATTTGCAGATATTAGTATGCTTTTGCTGGTGTTTTTTATCTTACTATTTTCTCTATCAAGCATTGAGCAATCAAAATTCTTAGCAACTGTTGGTTCTATTAAAGGCGCATTGGGCGGTGATAAAGCAAGCCTTGCCCAAGATAATCCTATTGGCACAGCCGGTTCTAAACAAGAAGCAGTAAAAAAACGCCAAGAACTTATTGAATCTCAAAAACAAACATTCAATGAAATTAAAAGTTTTCTTGTAAAAAATGGCATGGAAGGTCAGGTAAGTGCTGTGCTTGATGAAGGCACAATCACCTTGCGCCTACCGGCAAAAGTACTTTTTGAATCAAATAGTGCTGATCTTAGCCCAGAAAGCGAAACTACCTTAAACATATTAAAAGATATTTTTGTACAAAGACGTGAACAAGAAATTGATATACGTGGATATACTGATGACTCCCCCATTCAACCTGGGAGCAGATTTAAAGATGCATGGGAACTCTCTGCTTTGCGTGCAGTAACAGTACTACGCTATCTTTTATCTCAAGGTGTTGATGCTGAACGCATGACTGCCACAGGCTTTGGTTCGCTTAGTCCTATTTTGCCTAATAATACAGAAGAAAATAGAGCTAAAAATAGGCGTGTTGAATTTACGCTAAAGCGTGATGTTAACAAAAATGAAGAATAAGCAATGGTACAAAAGTCACAGCGATATAAAAGACCTTTTATCAACTGTAAAAGTTGTAATACATTGTGATATAGCTTTAATTTTATAGCATTTTATCTTGCATGCAAAGCTTGTTCAAAAGTACGCACTCATGTGTCAACAGCTCATTAAGCTACAACAATGTACAACCTATAACATAGTAATATATCATATTTTTTGTTTGCTATCACATAAAAACATGCATTTTATTTTTGCAAGCTCTAAACTCTTGCCTTATTGGCGTACAAAGGGTATTAGATTCGTGCGCCAACGCACTATAAGCAAAACCATGTTTGTGTAACAGTAATTTAAAAGCATAAATTATCAAATTGTTAATGTTATTTACTGACTTTTGGACAAATTGCTTACAGTAAGGATGTTATGATGCAAGAAAAACAATATGATTTTTTCATTGATGAAGACGGTAATTCCAACCGCCATTCATACAGAGCGCATGTGTATGGTATCGAGGCTCGAGTTAATAAAAAATCGACATGTTATGGTCTTTCAGATATAAGTGTTTCCGGTTGTTCATTTAAAGTTCCAATGATAGAATGGTCAATTAATGAACGTTTTGTTTTGCAACTTGAGGTGAAAGGTCGTATAATTTTAGGTGGCATAAAGGCACGCATGGTACGTGCAACACAAAATAATGTTGTAGCTTGCTCCTTTGAAGGACTTAGTGAAAAACAAGAATATGCTTTGGACAAACTTGTGCTTGAAATTCAAAAACGTATAATTGCTTTAAACAGAGTCTAAAAAACATTAAACATAAAATAAGTAAGCTATTATCCACATCACAAGAAGTTGATAGTGATACTAAATAATATTCTACTTCATAAATGATACGTGGTCTTGAGGAGAGATATGGAGTTAAAGGAACATAAAGTCTTGGTTGCAAACCGAGGCGAAATTGCACTTCGCATTGTTCGGGCATGTCATAAACTTGGTATGCCTTTTACTTGTGTCTATACAGCAGAGGATCATGCCTCAGGGCATGTGCGTCTTGCTAAAGAACTTGGTAAGAACAAAAGTTTATACCGAGTTTCTTCATATCACGATGCCAATGAAATTATGGCTGTTGCCGATGATGCAGAGTGCACGGCTATTCACCCCGGTTATGGTTTCTTTGCAGAAGATTTTCGCTTTGCAAGACGTGTCACAAAACGCAATCGCAAACTCATTTTTATTGGCCCTTCGTGGAAAATTATTCGTGAGCTTGGTGATAAAATTAATACTAAACGCCTTGCACGCAGCCTTAATGTTCCTACTGTGCCAGGTTCTGACCGTCCAATTTATGATGAGCAAGAAGCCGAAAAAATTGCACGTTCGGTATTTGACTTTCAAATTCAGCGTGGGGTTAAACAACCTTTAGTATTAGTCAAAGCCTCAGCTGGCGGCGGCGGCATGGGTATTGAAGAAGTATACGACATTGACGTTTTTCGTTCTGTGTATCGTCGCATACGTAATTATGCTTTACGTCAATTCAAAGACGAAGGTGTACTTATTGAGCAAAGAATAACCGACTTTAACCATTTAGAAGTGCAAATTGTATCAGATAGAAGTGGTAAAAACCCTGTGCACTTTGGTACACGCAACTGCTCAATACAGTCAACAGGTTTACAAAAACGTATTGAAATTGCACCAGGATTTGACCCAGAAAACATTGAATATTCATTTGATGCTGCAAAAGTTTTACGAGACATAACAGATTACTCATTAGCCATGGCCCGCAAAGTTGGATACGACAATGTGGGCACTTGGGAATGGATTGTAACACGTGATGGTGAACCATTTCTAATGGAAGTTAACACACGTATTCAGGTAGAAAATGGCGTTTCAGCTCGTATTTCAAAGGTAAAAAATCGCATAGCCCTTGGTGATGTTGACCTTATTGCGGAGCAAATTCGTATTGGTCTTGGTGACCCATTAGGATATACTCAAGAAGATATATCTTTTGTCGGAACCGGTATTGAATATAGGCTAATTGCTGAAGATCCAGACAATCGTTTTGCTCCATGGGTTGGAAAAATTGAAAAATTTGGCTGGCGTAAACATGATTGGCTAACCATGCTAACACACGTTCCAACTGATGTACCTTATGAAATACCAACAGAATTTGACCCAAACCTTGCCCTAGGCATTGTTTGGGGTAAAGACATAGCAGAAGTAAAAGTACGCGGTAGGCAATTTTTAGATGAACTCACTCTTAAAGGTCAAAACGCTGCCGCTGAAAGTCTTAAATCCAATATTGATTTTTTACGTTCAAATACTGAACGTATCCTACGTTTTTAGCATATACAAAGGTTTAGCATGAATACCTCTTTTGAAAAACGCATTCAAAACTTAAGTGACAGACTTATATATATTAAAGATATCTTTGCCCATAAACATCAAGATATTGTAGAACTTTTAAGCGGAAGACTTGACCAACTAAATCAGCGCATTAGTGAAGATTTATGCCAAGATATAAATGCTGAAATTGTTACAATTGAAGATCTTTTTATCTTCATGGAGCGCAAGCTTGAAGAAGATTTATCAGCCATGGACAAGGTGCGCATTGTACGCCATCCTCAGCGCATATGCTTGCGTGATATTTTGGAAAATGTCTATGATAATTTCACAGAGATTGGTGGGCAAGATGAATATAGCATAGATCCAAGCATGTTAATTGCACGCGCCATTATCACAAGAAAGCGTGGCAAAAAAACATATAATCAATCAATTATGGTTATTGGGCAAGAAAAAGGCCATGGGGCAGAGTTTCGCAACGGTGGCTCAGTAAAGCCTTGGGGAAATGCCAAAGCATTACAATACATGCGTGTTGCTGAGGCCGAAGGCATACCAATTCATACATTTATATTCACACCTGGCTCATTTCCGGTTGAAGATTACCCTGGTGCTGCGCAGCAAATTGCTCGCAATATTTATGGTATGGCTAATTTACGTGTACCCATTGTGGCAGTTATATCTGAAGGTGGTTCTGGTGGAGCTGAAGCTATTGGCCTTGCAGACAAAAGGCTTATGCTCTCGCATGGTTACTATTCTGTTATTTCTCCAGAAGGTGCTGCAGCCATTGAGGGACGCATCAAAGAGGGTGAGCGTGCAACCCCTGAACTTATTGAATTTTGTGCCGAATCATTGCAAATTACAGCCGATGACAACTTAAAATTTGGATATATTGACCAAATAATTCAAGAGCCACATTTGGGTGCAAGACCTACACATTTTGATTTTTTCCGTGATTTACGTCAAGAAATACTACGCGCAACTGATGAGGTAGTCATTTCATGTCGCTCAGCACCTGGTTTTCGTGGCATGGCCTTAGCAAGACGACGCAAACCACATATTAATCTTGAGGATTTATATCTACGCTGGGGACTTTCTTCGGCCAATAAAGATCGTTTAGTATTAAATAGACAGTTAAAATACTTAAAACTTTCTCAAACAGCTTTCCTTGACCGCAGACCATGGTATTCAAAGTGGTGGCGCAATATTGCAGGTGCAATGCTTATTCGTTGGAATAGAGTTAAATATGACTTCTATCGCAGATATCGCCGCTTGATAACCTCACTTGTAGAAGAAACAGAGAGTGAATGGGCTTTGATAAAAGCACGCATTGCAAGTCCTTTTAAAAAACTCACTCCTCCACAAAAGAAACATAGCACAAATACAGCTCTTGAGGATTTAACGCGTCTATCATCTTGGGCCGGGGAAGGTCGCCGTAAAATATGGAATTATATTTCCCCACGTTATAAAATTGACCGCACAATTAGTTGCCCAAATGCCGCTAAAGCAGGTTGCCCAGACTTGTGGGGTCCTGACCTTTTTGCCGAATTTGCAGGAGTTTGCAGTTCTTGTGGGCACCACTTCCCCATGGAACCAGAATGGTATGTACGCAATGTTTTTGATAAAGGCTCTGTATATGAGTTTAATAATGCCATTGAGGCAGGCAATCCGCTTAACTTCCAAAACTTTGAAGAGCGTATTCTTGATGCGCAAAAAAGAACAGGATCAAAAAGTGGCTGCATGACTTTTGAAGCCTGCATTGATGGAGTAAAAATCATTGTTGCCATGCTCATGGGTACATTTCGTGGTGGCTCTGTGGGTGCTGCAGAAGGGCAAAAGTTTGTAGAAGCTGCTGAACTTGCAATGAAAAAGCGATATCCTTTTATTGCTTATGTACATGGAACAGCAGGCATTCGCATTCAAGAAGGTACACATGGTGTTATACAAATGCCACGCTGCACTGTTGCAGTGCGTCGTTACATTGAAAGCGGCGGATTATATCTTGTACTTTATGATACCAATTCCTTTGCCGGCCCCGTAGCAAGCTTCCTAGGATGCTCCCCTTATCAATTTGCTGTGCGTTCTTCAAATATTGGATTTGCAGGTCCAGGCGTTATCAAAGAAACTACAGGTACTGATATTCCACCACGCTATCACCGTTCCGACAAAGCTTTATCACGCGGACATATACAAGGGATTTGGGATCGCAGGCATATTCGTGCCAATTTAAAACAAGCCCTACTCACCATCGGTGGGCGTAATGTTTATTATCGTTAATTTTAGGAATTATTATGCTAGATGTTACTGCACTACTTGATGAAATAAAATCCTCTCCATATGAGGAAGTACATATTTTGGCACCACATACCGGCACAATCACCTTTGCATCTCTGGATAAAGGCAGCATGGTGCATGGACCACAAGGAATGTGGAAAGAAAAACCAGGTTCGCTATTAGTAACCATTGAAAGGGAACATAACCCAAAGCCAATTTATGCACCAGAAAAGGGTGAGATATGTGAGATTAACAAAAATCTTGAGGGTAAATTTGTTCAAGCCGGAACAAAATTACTTACTGTGCGTCATCCGCTCAGTAAAGATGAAGTTCAACAAATTATCTTAAAGCGCGCTCTACACCTTTTTGTTGCACCCGAACGAGCAAAATATTATTTTACACCTGAAGTTGACAAAAAAATACGTGCATCAGGTGCACAAAGTATATCCATTCACGACGGAATGGAACTTTTTATCATGTCACGCATGAAGCGCGAAGCTCCACTGCATTACAGTGGGCCAAGCGGTGCTATTTATGCAATATATTTTAAGCATACTGAAAATATCGACGCAGGCCAACCACTGATTGGCATATGCCCACAAGATCAAATTAATATTATTGAAGAAGTGGTTATGCGTGTGCAAACTGAGTGGCAGGAAATTTAAGGCACATTAAATGGGCAAAGCTTTACAAATACGCGTTAGTGCTGTTACTTGGAATGAAAGCTTAGTTAAAAAACTCTGGCCAAGGCTTAGTGAACTTACATCAAGTATACCTAACAAACATACAAAGTTTGGCGTACTTGAAATGGTACAAAGCCTAAGCGATGGGTTAAACTTTATGGACTGGCCAGAAAAGCGTAAACTAAAATTAGGTTCTAACATTGAAAAAGCTGTTGATATAACACGCTGTATTGAGAATGCCCTTGCCAGCTGGAATCCGCATGAAGCTAATACCTTAAGCGACCAACTAGAAGATATACTCAACACATTAGAAAATGATTGCATTTAAAACATAATATCAACCACTTGGAGACAACATGTTAAACAAAGCTATGATTATTGGCAGACTAGGGCAAGACCCCGAGCTTAAATATACCCAAAGCGGAGTGCCCCTTTGCAACCTAAACATTGCAACATCAGAGTCCTATCAAGATCGTGATGGCAACAAGGTAGACCGTACAGAATGGCATCGTGTGTCAGTATTTCAACGTGCTGCAGAAAATTGTGCAACATACCTTCGCAAAGGAAGCCTAGTATACATTGAAGGCAGTATAAATACTCGCAAATGGCAAGACCAACAAGGGCAAGACAGATATACAACAGAAATTAGAGCCCAACGGGTACAATTTCTTGATCGCCGTGGCGGAGAAGAAGGTGCAAGCAGCGGATATGCAAACCAAGGCTACGCTGCAGGTAACCAAAATAATCAAGGCTATCAAGGTAGTCAAGGTAATCAAGGTTATCAAGGCCAAAAACAATACAATAAAAACCAATCCGCTCCACCACAGCAAAATGAAGATATGGGTCCAGCGTTTCCTTCAGAAGCCAGTGATATGGACGATATACCATTTTAAATCATATTCAAACTTGCTATTTAACACAGTTTTTAGTCAAAAAACCGCCTGTGCAGCAGGCGGTTTTTTTCATATTTTCAAAATACATTAGTCGGCATCTGAAAAGCTAAACAATATGCTGAAAACACGTTATTTTTTTACAAAAATGTATAAATAATAATGCCAGAAATAAGGGCATGGAATGCACTTTTCTGGCATTATTATAATACTAAAATACGATTTTTTAGTGACGACTAATGCAATTTTTCTGCAAGAAAAATTGCGCGTGCCGTAAAATAAGCCAGAACTTGCTTCTGGTGTCCCCGAAGGGGTATTTGGAGGCAACGTGTTTTATGCCAAAGCATAGCCGTAAGGCAATGCGTGGTATTTTTTGAAAAGCGCATGGAAATGCGTTTTTCAGCATCCGACTACATTAGTTGATTTCTTGCTTAAGTTTTGCGTGAGCGTAGTTTTTACTGCAGAACATAATAATGCAATATTAGTGTAGTCGAACGAAGCTATATTTTTTTCATTTCATCAGTGTATTTTTCCTCAAAATCAGCAATAGACATTGGCTTTGCATAATAATATCCTTGTATAGCATCACCACCACTATTTTTAATGAATTGAAGCTGATGTAATTCTTCAATTCCCTCTGCTACTATATGTATATTAAGACTGTGAGCCAATTGAATTAGAGAGTTCACAATTAAATTACCACGTTCAATATGTTTCTTGTCAGCAAAGAAACTTTTATCAAGCTTTATGGTATCCACCGAAAGGTTTTTTAATAAACTTAATGATGAATAACCCGAACCAAAGTCATCAATGGACACTCTAAAGTTATAACTATGTAATTCGTTAAAAAGTGCTTCCAAGATACTTTCATTGTCAATCATTGTAGACTCGGTCAATTCAAACTCTATGTAGTTATGGGGAATATTGTACTTATTAACTATTTTAGCAAGATTTTTTGCCAAATTTGCATCACTTAAATTCAATCTAGAGAGGTTTACAGATATGGGCAGATAAGCACATCCACTTTCATTCCATTTTTTTAAGGTAGCACAAACAGTTTCTAACATATACCTATCAATATTGACTATGAATCCATTTTTTTCAAAAATAGGAATATATTGCTCTGGCAAAATAATATTACCATTTGGTTCAATCCATCTAACCAATGCTTCTGCCCCAATAAGTGTTTCATCTATGACACTTATTTTGGGTTGTAAAAATGCTTGAAACTCTCCTGATTTAAGCGCATGTTTCATCTGATTAGAAACTTTTATACTTTTCAAAATTCTTTCTTTGTATTTATCATCATAATCACAAATTTTATAACCTTTTTGCTCTTTAGCCATGGTATGAGCCATATTCACATTATTAATAATGGTATTTACATCTCGCTCTTCAGGTAATATATTATATCTACCATATTTAAACGCTATGTTATAATTTCTAAGTTTTGACATGGTTCTTTTGAAATATACTTCATAATAGCGCGTTATTCTATCTATATCTTCCATACGCTCACTTTTAAAAAAGCACATGAATTCATCCACACCTGTTCGTGCAACAATAAGCGACGGCTCATTAATTACGAGAGCTATATGCTTAAACCTTTGTAATACTTCATTACCAACATGAAAATTAAAAATTTCATTGATGGCCTTAAAGTTTTCAATATCAATTTTTATAATAGTGTATCTAACATCAGGGTTCTTGTTTAAAATTTCTTCCATATCTTTTTTGAGGCAGGCAAGATTTGGTAAGCCTGTTAAGGAGTCGGTATAAGCAATTTTTTCAATAGATCTAATAAATTTAATTTTTGATGAATACCAAATATAAAAAGCAAATGCTATTAATGCAATAAAAGCAAATGCACTAAGATATATTGTAACAGCGACGGCGGAATATAATGATGAATGAATTTTATCTTCGTTTACAGTGAGCACTAATGTCCAGTCCGCTGACTTTATGGGAATGTACATAACAGTGCTGACTTTTCCATCTAGCTCATAATAAAGAATATCACTTTGCCCATCTTTAATATCATCCAAAACTTCTTCAAAAGTACTATCACTCAATATTTTTAAGCTATCGTCACTCAATTCTTCCAAACGTATAAAATCTTGCTCAGTACTAAAGAGTACTGTACCATCTTTGGATAAAATATAAGCATAACCAATACCAAACATAAGCTCACTTATACGCTCGAAAAGACTTTCAATGGAATGCTCACTAAATAAAACTGTAATTACTTTGTCATCTTTTATCACCGGTACAGCCACATCCAGCACTATTTCACCGGTAATAGACGATTTGTAAGGGGGGGAAAGGATGAATTCATTTTTTAATGCACTTAAAAATACAGAATTTTTTGAAAAATTTCTCTCTATGCGCTGCGTAGATATGCCAATACCATCAAGATTTACATGGTAGAGATTTTCAAACTCCTCTGTTTGAGATTGTGTATTTAAAAAATCAATTACATCTTCATTAGGCTTGATATTTTTTGCCACATAGCTTGCTAAGAGGGAGAGGTCATCTTCACTTTCTTCAATACTATCTTCAAAGGCAACGTCTAATTGTTTTTTTATTTGCTCAATTTCTTGTGCTGCAACAGCGTGCAGCTCATCTTGAGCAATCATATTATACACATAAAGCAGTACAAACACTAACAAAATACTAGAAATAGAAAAAAAATATGCTAGTTTACGTGTACCAAAAGTTTTAATTTTCATTTTGTATGTAGAGATATATTAATTGATTTATTTTTGTAAGGGCTCTAATAAAAATCCCTCAAGAGTGCGCCGTACACGACTTCAAAGTATTTTTATTTGTATCATCTCTAGCTGCTTTCGGTAGTATATAAACACTATCTAGTCAAGCATGTTCTAAGTTTATTTTTATTTTTGGGGCCCTTCAGCTCCGGTATTGCTCCTCCTGCAATAGTCCATAGATACACGCTGGCCACAGTTCCGTAGAGAGATTATCTTTTACGAAATCGCTCAAATCTTTCTTTGGTGATTTCTTCATGGCGGTAAAGTATACTCCATCCACGATGCATAGCTCTTTTTAGAACATTAAAATCCATTGTGCTAAAAAACTAGGATTTAGCAAACAAGGATGGGAAGATATCACGCATGCTAAACCTGTTTCGCATTTTGGCTATGCCATAACACCTTCAGCTACTGGTGAAGTAAAAAAGATGGCAAAAGAATTGTAAATGCTAGGTTCTAGCTATATAGTTATGTAGAAGACATGTATAAGCAATATCAAACGCACAAGTGGATAGCATTATCTTGTGCTCAACACGCATAATCATGAGCAACTACAGCAAAGTGTTTCATCAACTTAGAGGAGTGATTATCATGCGAAGAAAAGACAAAGCAAGGCTTGATAGGGAATTTATGGATACCGTGCTTAATGAGGCACAAGAAATTTATGTTGCTTTTGCAAGTGCCGATGCACCCTATGTTATCCCACTAAATTTTGCATATATGCATGGTAAAATATATGTGCACTGTGCCCACAATGGTAGAAAAATTGATTGCATCAAAGCTAATGCGCAAGTAGGTTTTTGCACAGCTGTTGACATTGCGATACTTAGGGAGGATGCAACTACAAAATTTCGCTCAGTATGTGGAACAGGACAAGCACATCTTGTAGATGATATTGAAGAAAAACGTCTTGCCCTTGACGCTATTGCTACACGCTATGAAGCAAATTGTGAATGCCCAGCCACGGACAAAATGGTTGCTCGAACAGCTATAATCTGTATTGATATTTTGACTCTTAGTGGCAAACAAAGTCCGACAAGCACTTCATAAGCAAAACCTAAGAAAACGCTGATTAAATCAACAAGTCAAAAAACATATTGTGCGTTTCCTTACAAAGTAGGAAATTGTGCCTACTTTGCACGCCGAATGAGAGCAAAAAACCACGTTTTTTTGCGTCCCACAGGGCGAATGAAGGCAGTGTGCCTTTCTGATTTATTTTGCTTGCAGAATAAATCAGCATTTCCCTAATTGTAAAAATATATGAATTAGCATTACAGTTAGTGATATCTTTTCAGACTAATCATGAAAAAACTGTTGTGTTGTATTTTTATTTTTTACTGGATTTTGCATTTACAAAGCGCACCAAAAACATACCGCAAAACCTCTTGCCTTTATATACTTCTACCCTAAAAATACTGCCACTATTGTCCACAGAGAATCGTTTTATAAATGATTTTCTGTTCAATACAACATTGCTTTCATTGGCAATACCTGTATTTGCGCCAATGGCATTTACCCTATACCCATCAAGAGGCAATACTTTAAAATCATTCCGCACTGGCACAATACTACCAAAGCTAATATTTTTTTCTTCGCCATCAATGACCACACGCAAAGCATCAAGGCTATTATCCATGTCATGCCAATCTGGGATAATGGTTGTAAGAGTGCGATTACCATAATGAACATAAAGATTTTTTCCATTGGGAAGCACTGCCATAATGGGCTTTGAAGCAATGGGGGTATAGTTTGTTCTTGGCAAAGGTAAATAGTTTATGCGTGAGCGGACATCCTCCAAGGGAAGCATTATCTTGCTATTAACAAAGCTTACACTTAATCCAGTGTATAGGGCTTCTTCAACTCCTTTAAGAGTTAAAGGAAAATCACGCTCAAGCTCAATGCCTACTAGTTTTGCAAACGATTCAACCATTTGCAAATGATAGTAAACACGCCTAACTACAGAAAATTCTTTACTAGCTTCTAAACCAAAAGCCGGTTTGCCATGCTTGACAGCAAACCATGAAAGACTTTTTTCCATTTCACGGTCGCCTTTGGCAGTATGCGTATTACGAACCTCTAAATAGTGGTTATCACGTAGTAAATTTTTGTTAACACGACTAACAACAGATTGAGCCATGTCATTTAAATATTGTAAACGGTCTTGCTTATCCGCAGTTTCAAATGGTGTATTAGACCCTATAAAGTTGGGCATATATTCTTGATCAATAATAATAGATTGTCCCCAACGAGCAGGTCCATGTAAAGCATCTTTATATTTAGGCCGATAAAAACCACTTCCATCATGTAAATTGAGAACAATATTTACTTTTGAAGCGCGGATAAGTTTTTGAATACGGCTTATAGTTGAATATTGAGGATCATTTGACGAAAGTGTGGCAAATTTGCGATTCATATCACCATGCACACCACGTGATCGCTTGATTATACTAGGAAAATTTAGATTAGGCACTATCCATAATGCGCCTTTAGTAACAGTATAGCGTGTAGCTATAAGTGTTGCAGCAGAAAATCCACCCGGTTCATCGCCCTGTATCCCACCTATAACTAACATTACAGGTGCGCTACTCCCAATATGAAAAAGGCTAAAATCAAGCAAATCTTCATGATTATTTTTTGCATCAGCTATTTTAGGATTTCCATAACAACATAACAGTATGATACAAATACCCTGCACAATAATTTTTTGTAAAATACGCATTTATTGCATCTCTTTCCAAGTAGCGCAAAAAAAATATACTTTATATCTGTAATATATTGTATTATGATGCTTTGTTCTTGCTTTCATCATATCGCCTAAGTTTTTATTCAATTTAAATTATAAACACTATTTTGTAGCAATATTACACACATACCACGACAGCATAGTAAAACCAACTGCAATTTTGTTTTATATTTGTATCACAAACTTGATTTTAAAACACACAGGGTTATCATACTGCGTACTTCAAAGGCATTTTCTGTTCTTTAACAAAATAAAATACTCAACTCACGCCCTAAAATGTATACAAATCTATCCAACAAATCAAGGTATATAAAAGTTTACTAAATGAAAAATACATTTTATTATATGAATATTGGTTAAGATTTTATGCATAAGCAGTGGTCAGCAGCAAAAAAGGTATTATATTAATCAAAGATTGCAACATTAATATCTGCATACGCAGTCTATAGCGTATAATGTGTTACTATAGTTGCAAATAAAGTTTAAGATTTGTGCAGGAGAAAATATAATGACAAGTCAAATAAAAACCGTGTTACTTTTAGGTTTACTTTCTGGCCTTATTATTGTCCTTGGTGGAGCGCTTGGTGGACGAGTTGGCATATTTATAGCCTTCGGTTTAGCCTTGCTTATGAATGTTGGTTCTTATTGGTATTCTGATAAGATTGTTTTGTCCATGTATAAAGCGCAAGAGCTATCACCTACTGACGCACCAGCCTTGCATAGTATGGTAGAAGAATTATCCGCAAAAGCTGGCATACCTAAGCCGCGCGTGTGCATTATTCCCGAAGAAGCTCCAAATGCATTTGCAACAGGCCGCAACCCAGAACATGGTGTTGTTGCTGTCACTGAAGGACTTATGCGTCTTTTAACTCCGGAAGAGTTACGCGGTGTTATAGCACATGAAATTGGCCATATTGCTAACCGTGACATTCTTATTCAAACTGTGGCCGGCGTACTAGCTTCTGCTATAGTGTCCATAGCCAACATGATGCAATTTGCGGCTATTTTTGGTGTGGGACGAAGTGATGACGGGGAAGGCAATTCCGGAGGTTTATTAAGTGGGTTATTAATGGCATTTCTAGCTCCCGTTGCAGCAGCCCTTATTCAAATGGCTATTTCACGCTCACGTGAATATCTGGCTGATGATACCGGTGCTGCCATAAGTGGGCAACCTCTTGCTTTGGCTGGAGCTTTGCACAAATTGCAAAACTATAATCAGCGCATTCCCATGCAAAACGGCAATGCCAGTACCGAGCAAATGTTTATTGTATCACCTCTATTTGGTGGGGGCATGACAAATCTTTTCAGTACACATCCTCCCATTGAAGAGCGTGTTGCACGGTTACAACATATGGCGGCCAATAAAAACTAAAGCAATTGTCATTGAAAATTATATTTATTTTAGACAATGAAAGATGCCAAGCAAACAAAAGCAAAATATGTTTATATTTTGAACTATTGAATCACGTAAAATAATTTTTCTGCGTGCGCAAAAATACTTTTCCACAAGGAAAATTTGCTTGGCATCAAATGCACCAGCTTTTGTTTGCAAGATACAACTTTACATAATTTGGAACAAGTCGCTTGATTTTTTCTATACTATAACAAGCGACAAATATATGGAAACGCTGATTAAATCAACAAGTCAAAAAACATATTGTGCGTTTCCTTACAAA
>CAYJPT010000012.1:0-26734 GCA_964372165.1 uncultured Desulfovibrionaceae bacterium
TGCCTTTATTCGCCCTATGGGACGCAAAAAAACGTGGTTTTTTGCTCTCATTCGGCGTGCAAAGTAGGCACAAGTGCCTACTTTGTAAGGAAACGCACAATATATTTTTCAACTTGTTAATTTAATCAGCGTTTCCTTAATAGTTCCAATGAACTCCAAAGACAATCCCACTGTTCCATAATTTTTGTTGTAGCATATTTATATGCAGACGATTGCATGGCATTTACACTTAGTAATTTTCTTTTTTCTTCATTCGCTAAAAGTTCAAGAATGCCTTCTTTAAGAGATTGGTAGTCTTGGTTAGGAATTAGAACACCATTAAAACCATGCTCAATAATTTCTGAAGGGCCAGATGGACAATCAAAACTAATAGACGGAACTGCTAAAAACATAGCTTCAATTAAAGCATTGGGAAATCCTTCAAACATGGACGGAAGAATAAATACTTGAGCTTGTTTCAATATTCCGTGTGGACATGACAAAAAACCTGGCATATGAAGTTTTTCTGTTATATTAAGCTCTTGGCTGCGCTTTGCTAACAAATGTCTGTCTGCCCCTTCACCTAAAATTACCATATGCAACAAAGGATATTTTTTAAAAATTTCCGGTAATATTTCAATAAGGTGTAAAAAACCCTTGGTTTTTGATAAATGTCCCATACAACATAAAAAGTTTTGTGGTAACTGCAAATGCTCATAAGATATGTTGTCATCAACACTAATCATATTGTGAATAACATGAGTTTTATGCTGTGGCATAAATGTATCACCCCATTGTTCTTTCACCTTGTATGTTTGAACAACCAAAGCATCTGCCAAAGGGTAAAGGCGTTTAACGAGCGCTTTTTTATATTCGCTATGATTAAGTTGAGTTCTAGGGTCAGTGCGCTCACTCACAATGAGAGTAACAGGCAAACCTGAGCTTGCCAAAATACACGGTATATTACTTTTTTCCATAAAACTTAAAAGTAACGAATTGCGTTCAGCCTTAATAGCTTGGCGCAGTTCCAAAATATTCCAAGGACAATCATCCATGGTTGAATGGTAATCTATAGGTGCAATAGTAATACAACGTATAGCCGGATTAAGTGAATAAGCATGGTCACATACATTGGTGGTAGTTATTACAGTACAAGGTATGCCACGCTCAACCCAAAAATTTAACATAGTGGTAAGCACTCTTTCAGCACCCCCACCACCAAGAGAGCGTATAACTGCAGTTACGCCATGTTTAAACTTCATAACTACTCCCGCACAATACCTGCATCATTTAATCGAATAAATTCATGCAAAGCATAAACAAAGCGAGCACCTTTTGCGAGAAAAGCTTGCTTGTATGTTTGTGTTTCGTGTTGGTCACGAATAAAACACATGATAATGCAACCTTGAGCTAAGTCTTCACTACTTAATTGCGAACTATGCAAAATAGGTAAATTACAAAAAGTTGTGTTTTGTAAACGTTGGCTGTCATCAATAACTTTAACTGTATATCCTTGGTTGAGCAAAATATTTACCATGCCTGCTGTAACGGCTGGTATAATACCATGAAGGTATATCGTACTCTCTTGTAAAAATTGTAATGATTTATTTTTTTTAATAAAATTATGAATTTCAGCGCTAATGGAAATTGCATGGTTATGCTTACGACGTTTTGCAAGATAAGAATATTCAACATAAGGCATAAGAGAAAATTGAATATGATACCCAGATTGCTTACAATCCTTGCATAAGGGTGAATTTTTTGCAATTAAAGGTAACTGTTGCAGGGAATAATCTAAAATACTCCCTAAATGAGGTTGCTTGTCCATAACTGTCATACAACAGCCATGACGTAAATTACCTTGCCAGTCTATGGAAAAATCTTCAGATGTATTTATAAAACAGGGTAATGCCTCAAGACCATGTATTTTGCGCATGAAAAGATCTTTATTCAAAATGATGCGTGGTAAAGTTTGAGTTACAGCGTCTTGCAAATCATGCTTGTGTTCTCCTTGAAAAAAATCCGTAGCTTCCCAAGGATTATAAATAACACATGCAGGGGACGGGACAAAAGAAAAACCATATTCATCACATAAATTTTGGTATTGTTGTTCATCTTCAAAGTTATCAACATATTGATGAAAGAAAATCGTTATTTCTGTAGCGGCATCATTATTTTTAAGCACTTCTGAAATTTGTTTTAAATTTTCTAAAACACGCTCTACTCGGCCTCCACGATGTCCACGCTCATAAACATCTTGGGTAAAGCCAGATACAGATACAGTTAAGCGTTTTAAAGCTGGGTGTGCAAGAAGCTTTTTCCAATCATGTGAGATATTTAAATTACTACTAATATATGCTGTAAGATTATAATTATCCATAATGGACAAAATTTCATCAAGTTGTGGATGTAAAAGTGGTTCGCAAAACTGATATAAATAAATTTCAAAAGTTTCATTGCTATCATGCATTTTTTTAAAAATCTGCTCACATAAATCTATATCAGCATAAGCAAAAGAATCATGTAGTTTTGCATAGTTAATTCGTCCCTCAGGGCAAGATGGACATGATAAATTGCACATATTAACTATTTCAAAAGATACCCGCCGCATTATTGCTCCCCATTTGTTGATGCCATTATTGAAGCAATAAAATTTTCTGCACTCATACTAGCAAGGCATTTTATTTTTTGTGATTTTATACGATGCAAAAATACCAATGAACGAATTGTATCTAACACATAAGCATTATGCATCATTGGTATAACATCTTCAAAGGAATAAATTGGTATGTCGTAGAGTGCTTTGCCTATTTTATCAACATCGTCATCAATAAAACCTTGAACATTAAAATTTTTATGTCGTAATAATGGTCCCATAACGGCACCATCCATACCAGCGCCACCAATAAAAATTGGTATATTTTTATATTGTTTAGAACATGATTTCATTTTTATAAAATTAATAATATCCTGTTCTTGACCACAAGGTTTTTCAAAAAAACACGCAAGTGGATATTGTATATGCAAACCAAGACTGCGACAAGTAGTACAAGATGCAGCATTAATTTTTTGATTTTCAATTGCATCAACTGAAAGTTCTAAAAAATTACCCACCCTTTCAACTATATTACTTTCACGATGTGTACAGGTACAAATATTACCCTCATAATCAAGTACCAAAATATGGCTTTGTGAAAAACAGGGTATATCTCCTATACCTTCAATAGAAGTAAAAGGAAAAGGACGCATAGAAATACGCGGAATAACATATTTGTTTACATCTTCTATATGTTGCCATGCTTCAAATTTGCTAAGTTCTATGGATTGCTGCACATTACTTTGCAATAACACAGCCGGATATGGTCCAAAAGTAATACCATAATCTTTACATAACAATTTTAATTTTTCAGCATCGTGAGCATTATCGCTGTATTTATGAAAATTCATAATAACACTTGTGGAGGAATGTGCAGTGTGCTTTGCTATCTCAGCCAAATTATTTAGTACAAGCTTAAGGTTACCACCACGATGCCCCCTTTTATAAACTTCTTCAGTGATACCAGAAATAGATATTACAAAGGTTTTTAAAGCTTTACAGCTCAAAAGCTCTTGAAAGTTTATACGTACATTAAGATTAGAGCTAAGATAAGCACTATGCCCATAATCTTCAAGGCTTCTTAAAATTTGAATAATTTGGGGATGAATAAGGGGTTCGTTCCATATGTGCAGATAAAACAAAGTAGAACCATACAAATCATAAACTTTTTTGAAAATATCTGTACACATTTCAAGAGGCATATAATCTATTGGTGCTCTTGATTTATTTAACCTTTGCTCTTCATGCAACCTTCCAGTAGGGCAACTTGGGCAACGTAACACACATGAGCTTGTTATAGAAAGATTTACCATATCAAGATTTTTTAAGGTACAATCTAAAAGCATTTTTTTCCACCCAACAATCATTTTTTAGTCAGCAGAGCATCAGTTCAAAAGTGCATGATTTTTTTAGAATAATGAAAAATTAATACATTGTCCACTCTCAAATCTTATAAAACCACACAAAACACTGTTGTGTGCTAAGATAATAGTATTTTGAAGGGATTTGCGTGTATCACAATAATATGCAAATAATATACAATATAATTGACTAGGTTAAAAAAGAAACGATACATTTCAAATAAAATTGGTTCTTAGTAAAAAATCCCTCATATATTAATATTTTAAAAAAATCCAATGAAATCACATTTAATGGCATCATTATTGATTTTTTTTCACAAAACGTGCAATAAACTTTATGATATTCTCCTTAATTGAATACTTTTGTTTCTTTTCTATTGGTAGACATTTTATGAGATATGCCCTAAGTATCAAATATAATCTGTCGATAAGCATTATCATAATGCAATTTTTTTTTATAAAATACTTGTATAAAACATTTATTGCTTAAGACATTAAGAGGAGTGTGCAATGCGTCTAAAACTATTAGCCAAAATGATGCTTTATATTTTGGCACCTGCGATTATTGGACTTGTAGTACTAGCAATATTTTCAGGAATTAAGACTAAAAGTGATTCTTTAGAAACTGCACGTGTACAAATTGAAGAACTAACACGTGTACAAGCTAGTGAACTAGATAATATTATTCGCTATATCATTAATACAGCAAACTCAACTAGTAGCATTTCTACTTTTAGAAGGTTTACCGCTCAAGAATCAAATCAAGATGTCAGTTTTGAGCATGACCAATTAAAGCAAACTATTATTGCCTACCTTACTAGAATGGTGAGTGAGTATAGGGATATTTCTTCTAGTTTTATTACTGATACTCAAGGGAAAATTATTGCACATACTGCTGCAAATCGTATGGGTGATAGTGCTGCAAATTATGAATCAGTTAAGGCAGCCTTACAAGGCAAAAATTTTGTTGAAACAAGGGTCTCTGGAGAAACTAAACAATTAAGTGCATTTATTGGTGCACCAATTGCTGAAAATGGTCAAGTCATTGGTTCTTTAATTTTTAAGATTGATCTTGCATCATTAAACCAAAACTCTGTAGGAAGTATCTCTTTGACAGAAAACATGTCCCCCTATGTTTATGATTCTAAATTTACTGTCATAATGGATAGAGAAATCGAATATGTAGGTACTGATGATTCTGCTGAGCCACAAAGTAAATATATTGCATCAGTAAAAAATGGCTCATCCACTTATATGTTTGAAGGTGAAGAGATGATAGGTTTTTTTGCATATGTTCCTGTATCAGGCTGGTATGTAATAATTGATACACCCATAGCAGAACTACTTGAATCTGCAAACATTCTTACTTATCAAATTTTAATGCTTGCTGCTGTAATTGCGATAATTACAAGTTTAGTCATTTTTGTGGTGGCCAGAGGTATTGTTAATGCTCTAAACAGTGGAGCACAGCTTGCTACACATGTTGCAGCAGGTCACTTAGAATTAACTAATGAGCAAGAACAAAGTCTAAACGATGGCATTAAGCGTGGAGATGAGATTTCTACTTTATCCATTGGGCTTAAAGCTATGATAACTAATCTTGCAAAAATGGTAAATGAAGCAAAAAATGCTACCGCTGAAGCACAAAATGCCGTTAAAGAAGCAGAAAATGCAAAGCAAGAGGCTTTTGAAGCAGCAGAACAAGCAAGCAAAGCACGCCGTGAGGGTTTGCTTGATGCAGCCCATCAATTGGAAGATGTTGTTAATGTATTAGCTTCTGCTTCAGAGAGGCTTTCAGAACAAGTTGAAACCTCGTCTCAAAGTGTGAATGAACAAGCAAGCCGCATAGCTCATACCGCAACATCCATGGAAGAAATGAATACAACGATTATTGAAGTTGCTAAAAGTTCGAGCTCAAGTGCTGAACTTACTGAGAGCGCTAAAGAAAGAGCATTAAAAGGTGCTGAAATAACAAAAAATTGTAAAGAGTCTATCACTCGTGTTCAACAAGATTCTATGACTTTACGTAAAAATATGGGTGATCTTGCAGGGCATGCACAGTCCATTAACACTGTTATGGGTGTTATTTCTGATATTGCAGATCAAACCAATTTATTGGCATTAAATGCCGCCATTGAAGCCGCACGCGCTGGCGAAGCCGGACGTGGTTTTGCTGTGGTTGCTGATGAAGTCCGCAAACTTGCAGAAAAAACTATCTCATCTACTACAGATGTTGCCAATGCCATTGCTGCCATTCAGGCTAGTACTGAAAGTAACGTAAAACAAGTTGATATTGCCGTTAAAGGCATTGAGGAAGCTACGGAACTTGCTAACTTGAGTGGAGAATCTTTGCAAACGATACTTGAAATCACAGAGCATAGTGCTGGCGAAGTGCGAGCCATTGCCACTGCTAGTGAAGAGCAATCTGCAACAGTTAGCGAAATGAATGAGAGTATAGAGCAAATTAATAACATTGCTACAAGTACCAGCATTGCAATGAATGAAGCATCTATGGCCGTGTCTGAACTTTCAGCACAAGCTCAAGAGTTATCAAAAATTATTGATAACTTAAAAAATAGTTAGCCAAAGTTGAAAAATAAATAATAAAATTGCTGGGAAATGTATTACATATTTTCCCAGCAATTTTTTGTTACAAACAGATATCATGTTTTAAATACATTGGCACAAAAAAAGACTCTGTAAAACGAGTTCACAGAGTCTTAAAAATTTTTCAAATCTGTTTAATATTTATCCCTCTATCCAGCGTAATAATGTTTGCCGTAGAATGACAGGATCAATGGGTTTAGATAAGTGGTCGTTCATACCAGCTTGCATGCTCTGATCTTTATGCATTTGCATAGCATGAGCAGTCATAGCAATAATTGGTAGCTCGGCTGCACTTCTTCCAGGTAGTTTGCGTATTTCTGCAGTTGCAACAAAACCATCCATAATTGGCATTTGTATATCCATGAGAACTAAATCAAAATATTCTGCTGTTTTGCAAATATCTAAAGCTTGTTGTCCATTTTCTGCTAAAAGCACTTGCATACCCAAATCATTAAGTAAAGCTATAGCAATTTCTTGGTTAATATCATTATCTTCTGCAAGAAGGACACGGCATCCCTTCAATGCTTCATAAGAAGTATTATCTTCCTCTACTTGATCTTGCGCTGTTGTATTAATAGGAATATGCAAGCCATTCATCACAGCCGACCAAAGTGAAACAGGAAGAATTGGTTTAGAAATAAAACATGAAAAGATATCTTCCAAGTTATCAAACATTTTTGTTGTAAATGCTGATGTAAGTATGAAATTAGGTTTAGTTTTAATATCTAAATTTCTCATTTTACAGGCACTTTTATAACCATCCATATCCGGCATATTCCAGTCTACAATAACTAATTGATATGGACTGCCCGCTGCATCGGCTTCAATGAGCTTTTTACAAGCATCATCAGTGCTGCATGCACCATCAGCTAAAAAACCACAAACTTTTAACATACTTCCAGTTACTTCAATAGCCATACTATTATCATCAACCACCAAAATCTTTTCCTGATTAGAAAGTGATTGATCAAGCCAGTTGCACTCTTCTTCTGTTAGTAAATTAACAGTAAAACTAAATGTTGTACCCTTACCTAGCTCACTAGTAACAGTTATGTCTCCTCCCATTAATTCTACTATATTTCTACTAATTGTAAGACCAAGACCTGTACCACCAAAGCGACGCGTTGTCGTTTGATCCTCTTGTTCAAATGGTTGGAATATGCCATCAAGGCGTTTTTTATTCATGCCAATGCCAGTATCTTGCACATCCATACCTATTGTAAATATATTACCATGCCTACTTTTGGCATATACTTTTAAGAGCAAATAACCATTTTCCGTAAATTTATTAGCATTGCTAAAAAGATTGGTCAAAACTTGTCCAAGGCGTACACTATCACCAACAAAAATGTCAGGCAAAGATGGGTCTACATTAAAAAGCACTTCAATTGGTTTATCACCTGTAAGAGTACAAACAGTACCACGTAAATTTTCAAGTAAGGTGTTTAAGCTAAATGATGCACTCTCAAGCTCCAACTTACCTGCTTCTATTTTGGAAACATCTAATACATCATTAATAATATTTAATAAATTTTTTCCTGCAATTTGAATATTTTCAACATAATGACGAATATTTTTATCAGATGTGTGCTGCAAACAAAGATAACTCATACCTAAAATAGCATTCATAGGTGTTCTTATCTCATGGCTTATATTTGCAAAAAATAGATTTTTTGACTGTCTTGCCGCTTCTGCTTTTTGCAGTGCTTCTTGCAATTTACTATACTGATTTTCAAGCTCAGCCATCATGCTTTTTTGCTCACGTAAATCACGAGAAAAAACAAGTACCATGCTATCATTGCCAATCTTAATGCATTGCATGGTCAATTCAACAGGCAAAGGATTGCCTTTACTAGTTAGAGCAAGCCATTCAAACTTTGCATGTCCCTCTAAATTTACCTTTGCACCATATTCTTTTATTTTTTCAGCTGTATTTGCTCCACATGGCTGAAACACAGGGCAATACTCAAAAAAGTTTTCGGCAAGTTCAGAAAAAGAGTTTAGTTCAAAAAGTTTTAATTGTGCAGGGTTACATTCTAAAAGTCGAAATTTATCATCGCATAATGCAGCCCCAATAGGAGTTGCGTTAAACATGACTTTTATATAATCAAGCGATTCACGTAATGAAGTACGCACTTGACGTACTTCCTTCATAATTTGATAAAATCCTTCATAATATGAATATTTTCCGTCATCGGAAACTTTAGCAGTGCCACCACAGCGTACATGTATTAAGCCAAGCTTTGGATGGTCCCATAATACTTCAAGTTCATGGTGTAGTCCCGTAGCTAACATTCTAGCTATAGTAAGCTTCATTGCATCTTTATCACGCGCATCAATGCGTGAAAGCCAAAAGTGATAAATTTCAGCAGGTGTAAGGTCTTCCTCTATGCCCATTAAGCGAGTCATCACATCGTCTATGAACATTTCACATAGCTGAGTTTCGTGCGTAACTATTGTCCTCCAAAGTCCAATTTCACAATTGTGTAAGATTTTGCTGCTACAAGCTTGTGTAATATCTAAAGGATAATTCAAATTACTATCTTGCATTACTATACCTTATTATTAAATTTTAAAAGACATTAATACTTGTATAAATTAATTATATGGTTCGTGATATGATACAGTGCCAAAAAAGTTTTTATCTAAATAGCGAGTAGCTATACCCTTAGAATAAGTTTGCTTCGTATCATTCAAAGAAGGTGAAGAACTATTAAATACAAAAACTTCTTGTGCGCGCTCTTCAAATCCTTCTAAGAAAGCTTGTGCCCCAAAGGGTAATGCTTTGATATCTTCAAAATTTTCAGGAGCTTTTTCTCTATATTCAAATGTAATCTTGCCCTTATTAAAATCAGTACGCGTAGCAAAGCGGCGTACAATCCAATATGTTTTTTGATCTTTATTATTTAGGCTTGAAAAATCAGCAAGCAAAGGAGCAAAGGCATCTCTGTTGAAATTTTTTATTAAATATGTTGAAGCTTTAAACTTAAAATTGCCCATTGGTACATCATCATGGTTAATGCTACCAAGTTTTGTCAAATCATAATCAAAATAATATGGGAAATCAAGACTGGCTTGAGAAATAATAGCCATGGGTTGCTCTATGGATTCACCACCATAAACAGCCACCCATGCATCAGTTTTAACGCCACCAAGTGCATTACTAGTGGTTATTGAGGCGTTTAACCTACCTGCTGTTCGCAAAGGAAGATTAGATACAGTTACAGAAAAAGTTGGCTTTGCGGTTGAAACATAAGTATTACCATCAACCCCACGTTTAAGGCTATTACATGACATTAAAAAAATACTAAAAATAAATAACAGTAATACATTAGCTTTTTTCATTTAAGTTACTCCTAACTCTTAGCTAAATTATACCTCTTAATACGCCATGATGTAAAGGCGCAAAAATAAATTTTTCTTATAAATACGGAGTTATGTATTCAAACACATAAAGATTTTTTATGCAAGACATAAATACTATGATGTTAGTAATATAGCATTTTTCATAACCATAAACTGGCTATGTTCAATTCATAGCGTGGAGGATTTGTAGCGTTAACGCTAGTTAATGAGACCAAAAAACAAAAACTTGAATATTATTATTAAAAATGCTTGATGCTACATATGATTTAGTATGTTCAATTATATCATTATAGCGAACGGATACTTAAATAAAACAATAATGTGCTTTGGCAATATCATGTATTTGTTCAATTTGTGCATTAGTAACTTTTTTTAGCTCCAGTGCTTTAGTTAATTCAGGCAAAAAGTTTCCACCTACGCCAAATTGAATAATATATGGTAAAATAAAATCTAATATTTGTGTGTGATATGATTTTTGCCAAGCTAAGATACCAAGCAATAAAGCATTATTTGGTAGGCTATTCGGAGGTTTATTATAACCAAGCTCAAAAATTATATCAATATTTGCATAAATTTGAGCTATTGTAAAAAGTATATTTATTTCAAGTGATTTTGTTTCGTCAGCATGAAGCTTAGAAAATTTACGTTTTGTTGTACTAAAAAGTTCTTGTATTTTTGGGTCTTGATTTATACACCGTAAAGTATAAAGAGCAAGTTTTTTAATTTTCAAAGCATCATCATAATTTTGCTGTGATAGGTAAAAAATACTTAAATGACACGTAACTTTGATTTTCCACCTATAATAAATTTCGATTTCAGCAGTAAGTTTTGACTGTGCTTTCAGGCAAGAATGTTGCTTAACAGTAGTAAGTTTTTCACTTATTAGCTTTTCAAAGTTTGCAATACTACGTAAGAATAATTCTTCTGCCATCTTTGTATTTTGTTCATTAGCCGAAATATACGCTAACAAGTACTCTGCTTTGGCAAGCACAAAAAGAGATTTTGCACTTTGTATAAGTACCTTTAAATTATAAATGGCATCAGAATATGACCCCCCATGCATTTGAACAAAATAATATGTACATGCAGCACAAGTATAAATCATTTCATCATTAAGTTCACTTTGATTTGTCGCATGCGCATCCTTTTGATGAAAAAACGAGTTTTTTTGCATTGTATATGTATCGTAGGTATTTACAGCATCAAAGTTTGAATCTACATTTTCTTTTAAAATACATTCCATTAATTGCTTTGCACGTACTGTAGAAGTATGCTCCTTACGGCATAGTTCTTGTCCACGTTTTGCAATATTTTTAAATTTTTCAGGGTTTTCTAATATTTCATGGCAAAGTTTTACTAAAGTATCGGGCGTATAATATAGTAAATGTTCTTGATCTTTAAAGTAAACCTCAAGTCCATCCATATTTGCTTCTGTTAGTAAAAGAGTTCCTGATGCTAAAGCTTGAAAAACACGCCACGTAAGTCCATTAAATAAATTTTCATTTATTGTTATTTGTGATGAAGCAAAAATACTTTGCATCTCAGTAAAATGTACATTTTCAAATATTTGAAAATCATCACTGTTTTGAAAATGCTTTGCAAGATTTTGTAATAAGTTATGCCTTTTGATACGTTTAGTATTTTTACGTCCAACAAAGCTAATCCCTAATGTTTTAGGGCATTCATCACGAAAATAATTTTCACTTACACTCAATGGTAGCCATTGTGCATTAATATCAAATTGCTTTAATTCTTGAACTGAATTTTGTTGATCAACAAAAACATAATCAAAAAATTTTAATAAATATTTATAGTAAAAAATATTTATTGGAGAATCCGCAGCAAAGACAACAATTGGTACAGGGTAATGTAAAAGTTTATCAAGATTACTAATTTTCCAAGGATAAATGCCAAGAAATTCGATAACAACCAGATCTGGTTGTCCAAATTCCTTATCAAATGCTATTAATGCATCATATAGAGTAATATTTTTATCCTTATATAGAGGATATAGTGTGGCTCCTAAAGCCAAAAGGCCTTCTTGCAAAAGAAAATTATGATGTGCAATTTTCATTGATCTAAAAAATATTCGCTTTCGGTGATTATCATCTTTTTCAGCGCCGACTGCTTAATCAAGCCTTGAAAAAGTCATTTTCCAAAAAATTTTAAAATACACATGGGTTACAAATACCGCTTCTGGGTCGCCAGAAGTGAATTTTGGTTTATTTTACGCCGTGCAAATACAAATTGCATAAACAAAAAAACCCGTCATAAACGGGTCTTTTTAATAAAATAAATATCTAAAATATTAACTTTCTGCGCCGATTTTGTTCACGGCAACAGCAAGACGAGAAATCTTGCGTGCTGCTTTTTTCCAATGCATAGCACCCTTAGTTGATGCTTTATCCAAAACGGAGTTAGCAACAACAAGTGCCTTGGCAGCAGCTTCTTTATCATTACTTTGAATAGCCGCACGAACTTGCTTAACAACATTTTTTACACGACTACGAACAGCACGATTACGCTCAGCACGTACAAGGCTTTGCTTGTGACGCTTGATGGCAGACTTATGGTTAGCCACATTTTCCTCCAAATGGTTGAAATATAATACACCCAAGCAAAATACATCGCTTAAGTATTTTTAACAGATTTAACGAACGTGAGTAAGTAGCTTCTTTTTCAATCCTTGTCAATATTTTTTTGCACTTTATACTTGCAAAGCAGAAAAATCTGCAAATTTACTCATTCTATCCATTAATGATTTTAGCATATTAAGACGATTAATGCGTAATTTTTCATCTTCACAAATTACCATTACATCATTAAAAAATCCATCAACAGCAGGGCGAATATCAAGCAACAACTGCGGAATAGCTTCAAAATTATCATCCTGCCATAATTTATCAAAACGTGGTAAAGCTGTGCTTAGAGCATTCGCTAACTGCTTTTCTGCTTCATCTTGTAATAAAGCAGTATCATAGTTGCCGGTTAAGGCATACTCTCCGCCTTGTTTACGCACAATATTTGCTACTCGTTTAAATGTTTGCACAGCTTCAGTAAAACGCTCACTATTACGTAAAATTTCCAAAGCTTCTAAACGCTTTTTAGCAGCCCAAACATCACTACTACCTGCATTTAATATTGCATCTACTAATATAGTATCCGTACCTTGCCCTTGCCAATAGTTTTTTAACCGTGCGGCAAAAAAATCATTGAGCTTATTAAGGCAATCTTCTTCTTCAAGCTTCCAAGCTTTTTGCCCATACTGTGTATAGGCTGTTTTAAATAACTCTTGAATGTCAATGCGCAAAGAAAATTCGGTAACGCAACGGGCAATGCCAAGAGCTGCACGACGCAAAGCATGAGGGTCAGCAGTACCAGTTGGTATCATACCAAGACCAAAGCAACCCACAAGGGTATCGGCTTTATCTGCTATGGAAAGCAAAGCACCTAGCAAGCTTGAGGGAACTGGACTTTCTGGTCCGGCAGGTAAATATTGTTCGGCTATAGCTTTACAAATGTTTTCGCTTTCACCATGTTTATGAGCATATATGCTGCCCATAATACCCTGTAAAGTATCAAATTCACCAACCATACCTGAAACTAAATCAGCCTTAGATAAACGCCCTGCTCTTGCGGCTTCATCTAAATTTGTGGTTGCACACACTTTAGCAATATAAGGACAAAGCATTTCTAAACGCTTGGTTTTATCTCCCATAGAGCCAAGTGGTCCGATAAATATAACATTATCTAAACGGGCAAGCCAGCTATCAAAAGAATCTGCAAGGTCGCTGCGCCAAAAAAAACGTGCATCTTCAAGGCGTGCTCGCAGCACACGCTCCCACCCTTTTTGTACGGTTGCCATGCATTTGGGTGTCACATTCAACACAGTTAAAAAGTATGGTAAAAGTTTTCCGTCTTTATCTTCCACACCAAAGCTTTTTTGGTGGCTTTGCATACTAGTTAATAGTACTTCTCGTGGTACTTCAAGAAAGCTCTCATCAATACACCCTAAAATTGGTACAGCATGCTCACATAAACCTTGTACCTCATCTAAAAGGCTATCTTCCCATAGTATCTTACCATTTATGGCTAAAGCTTGCTTATTACCTTCATCAATAATAGTTTGACGACGTAAAGAAGCATCTGGCTCTACACCACCTTCATTACGTATAATGTCAAAGTAATTTGCAGCATTGTTGATTGTTAAGTTAATACTGCCATCTTGTTGCAAAGCATGCACACGATGACCCATGCTTATGCGTCCCGATTGTATAGCATCAACACTAAATGGCACAATTTCATCATTAAATAAAGCTAAGATCCAACGTAATGGCCTTGCATATTGCAAACTATGTGCGCCCCAGCGCATCTTTTTTGGGAAATGCAGTGCTGTAATAATCTGTGGACATATTTGAGTTAGCAAATCAGAAACTTTTGCACCACCAATACGTTTTTTTACAGCGACATATTCACCCTTGTCAGTGTCTACAGTGAAGACTTGTTCAAGAAGAACATCATTAGTGCGCAAAAATCCTTCCAAAGCTTTTGTAGGCTGATTATCAGCATTATAAGCTATGCGTACAGGCGGACCAGAGATAGTGTCCTCTTTTTCTTGCTGAACTGAGGCAATTCCTTCAACTATAACCACAACACGTCGCGGTGTGCTAAACACCTTTATTTCTTTATAATCAATTGCATTTTCTACAAAAGCCGTAGTAAAGGCATTAAAAAGATCAGTATTTTGTGCCGATAAAAATCTAGCCGGCAGTTCTTCGCTACCTATTTCCAAAACAAATAAGGACATACCATTTCCTCTAAGCTGTAAAAAAAATTATTATGTATTATAAATATTTAAAACAAGTCAATTTCATCTTACACTTTAATCAAAATTAAATTCGTCAACGTTTACTCTAAACTTAACAATATCATGTTAAGGAAACGCTGATTAAATCAACAAGTCAAAAAACGTATTGTGCGTTTCCTTACAAAGTAAGCAATTGTACCTACTTTGCACGCCGAATGAGAGCAAAAAGCCGCGTTTTTTTGTCCCACAGGGCGAATGAAGGCAGTGTGCCTTTATGATTTATTCTGCTTGTAGAATAAATCAGCATTTTCTTAAGATTTTAGCATAGGATAACCCATGCTCTCACGTTGTTCGGCATATAGCTTGGCAACACCTGATGCAAGAGCACGAACACGCCCAATATAGCCTGTGCGCTCAGTAATGGATATAGCTCCACGTGCATCAAGTAAATTAAATGTATGTGAGCATTTTAAACAATAATCGTAAGCCGGCCATGGTAAACTGAGTTCAATTAATTTTTTGCACTCAGCTTCACAAGAATTAAAAAATTGTAAAAGCATACTAGCATCACTTTCTTCAAAGTTATAGCGTGATTGCTCAACTTCATTTTGATGATAAATATGCCCATATAGCACATTATCATTCCATTTTAAATCATATACAGACTCAACACCCTGTAAATACATTGCTAAACGTTCAAGTCCGTAGGTTAATTCAACACTAATAGGGCTAAGGTCAATGCCGCCAACTTGTTGAAAATATGTAAATTGAGTAACTTCCATGCCATCTAACCAAACTTCCCAACCAAGCCCCCATGCGCCAAGAGTAGGTGATTCCCAATCATCTTCAACAAAGCGTATATCGTGTTCGTTGGTATTAAAACCAAGGGCAGCTAAACTTTCAAGATACAATTCTTGAACATTATCAGGTGATGGCTTAAGAATAACTTGATACTGAAAGTAGCGTTGTAAACGGTTAGGGTTTTCGCCATATCGACCATCTGTGGGACGACGTGAAGGCTCAACATAGGCAACACTCCACGGTTCAGGCCCAAGAACGCGTAAAAAAGTATGGGGATTAAAAGTACCTGCTCCACATTCAACGCCACTTGGTTGTTCTATAACACAACCACGCTTAGCCCAAAAATCTTGAAGCGTTAAAATAATATTTTGAAAATGCATTATATATCCTTTATCTTACATAAAAACATATTAATAATATTACACCCTACAAAAACGTCCTTCATTCCATGCAATACCAAGATGATATTGTACAAAACCATCTATGGCTCGAAAGCAAGCCTGACGTTCTTCAAAAGACAAGTTATCTACATACCAATCCAATGGCGAGTTTTGTTCAACATCTTGTAGCACCGCAAGTGATGAAGCGGGTAACTTAATTGTATAACTTGAAAAGTTATTTTTTCCGCATTGCTGACAATCTGTTGTACCTTCATCCATATGAAAAATCACATTCTTTTCTTTAAGAACTGTTCCACATGATGCGCATGTATGCCATGCAGGTGCAAAACCTTGTTCACATGCCATGCGTAATCTAAATAGCATGGGATATAAGGCATGTGGTTTTTCAAACTTTTCAAAAAAACTAAACATATCCTGCATTAAGTCATATGAGTTTTGGCTTGCATCTTGACTAATGCCAATTACCTCTAAAAAACGTATGCAGTTCATAAGCATACCTAAACGAGACCAGTCTTTACGCAAATTTTGCGGACCACGTAACAATACACCCTCTTCGAGTGACAAAAATTGCCCATTACGTGAACTTTTTACTCTGCAAGTTAATGTATTTAAAACATCAAGACAGCCGCAAAAACGATGTCTACTGCGACTGCCACCAAAAGCAAAAACTGTCATTATACCACGTTTACGTGACAAAATTTTAAGCCACATGTCCGCTTCTCTAAAACGTCCCACATGTAGCACAATGGCAGAATCATTCCACTCCATTTGATGCTCAAATATCGATATTATTGCTCAGGGGGAAAAGCAATTGTTTTAACTTCACCATCACGACCAGGTATTGGTCTTTCCTGACCATTGTATCGAATACGTACACCACCGGCATTTCCAAGCTTTAAGCTCAATGTATCAACAAAGGTTAAAGCAAATGTGTCACCAGCACGTAAGGAAAATTGTCTGGTATCAGAATCATCTGCAATAGAATGAACCCAACACTCTGCAACTGCTGTAATGATAACCCGGTGTGGGCCGTCAATTATTGGCGTATTTTCAATGTTTGTGACTGCTTCAACCTCTTCTTCTTTATTGTTAGGAATGTCAGTAGGCGTTGTTTGTATTGCAGGTGCTTCTACATTTTCAACTACACCGTCAGAGCTTTGATTTGAAGTATCACCTTCTTCAGTAACGACAATTTCACTTTGCGTTGAATCTTCTTTAATTTCTTCAATGCTTGCTTGAGCTTGAGAATTATCAACATTATCGGTATCTTGTGGTGGTGAAGGAGTTTGTTGCTCTTGCACGGTAGGTTCAACATTTACGGGTGGTGCAGGTTGTGCTGTAGTTAAATGATCTGTTTTTATTTGAGAAAATAAAATAGCATCTCTGTAAAACCACACAACAGCACCACCAGCTAAACAAACACATAGCAAAAGAACCAATAATACTGTACCTTTTTTTATTGGTGTACGTGATTCCACATAGTATGGATCATTAACAGCAGGGTCTTCACTTGAATCATATAGCTCTTGAACAGTTAAAAATTCAGTTGGATCAATCTCAAGTAGCTTAGCATAAGATAGTACAAATCCACGCACATACACACAATGAGGTAAAGATGAACTATCAGCAGACTCAACTGCACGTAACACACGAGCACTAATTTTTAAACGATGTGCAACGTCATCAATACTAAGTCCTTGCTTTTCGCGCTCAATGCGCAATGCATCCCCTAATTCTTCAAAAGTCATAGCCATATTATTTTTCACTTAATACCATATTTAAATAGTTACATACGAATATCAATCATAGCTTTTTTTCTAAGCTGTGAAATATATTCTTCAAAACGCTCTTTCAAAAGTGGTTCGCGCAAAATTCCCTCAATCATAGGTTTTGCTTCTTCAAAAGTCATTAATTCACCTTCTGAAGCTGCTTGCACTAGTTTAAATTGAGATCTTTTACCGTTGAGCACAATAATTTGTGTTGATTCGCCTTCTTTTAAAGACTTGAGAAATTTTGCCAATTTAGGATCTAATTTGTCAAAAGGTACATTACCTAAATGCCCACCGTTTTCTTTATTGGGTCCAATGGATATTTTGCGAGCAATTTCTTCAAACTTTTTACCATCTTTTTTAATTTGATTAGCATAATTCTCAGCATTTACATTGTCTGGATATACAAGCAAAGCCAGCTGAGTTTGCTTACTATTTTTAAGTTCATGGCGATGAGCCTCATAATAATTGCTAATTTCTTCAGGCTGCAAAACAATTTTGCGTCCAACCATCATACCCATTAGTTTTTGGCGTAAAATTGTATTATGTATTTTGAGTCTTAAAGAATTAGGATTTAAGCCTTCTTTAGCTATGTGTTTTTCAAACGCTTCTTTAGACATGCGACTTTGCTGCATAATACGTGATATTTCTGCGTCAACTTCATCATCACTGGCTGTGACTTGATACTTCTTTGCCTCAGCTAAAATGAGTATTTCAAGAATCATGTTCTCAAGGGTTTGGTTGTATATCTGTCTAATTTTTTCTTGATCTGAGGTTTTTTTAAAATCAAGCCCGGATTTTTTAATTTCAGGCAAAGCGGCTTGTTGTACATCAAAATGTGAAATCATGTCGCCATTAACCACAGCTGCAATTTGTCCTACCGAAGCACCTTTTGCAACTGATACTAAGCATAACAAGCAAAATGCAGTAAAAACTATCTTTTTCAAAATAAAACTCCCTGTAACATTATGTTAAGTTAGTTAACAAATTATTGCATCTAACTCCCAAAAAAATACACTCTTTTTTTGTGATATGCAATGCCATTTTTATCATAGAAAAATAAGATCTAATTTACAAAATTTACTATACAAAAATTGAAAGCAAATAAAAAATTAAAAAATTTCGCTAGTAAGATGCTTAGAAACTTTTACATCTATATGTTGGAGGTTATCCTCAAGCCAAGTGCTAAAAATTTCCCCTAAATGCTCTTGCGCCAATTGCTTTTCAATATATACATAAGCTTCAGCCATCGATAAATCACGCTTAGCATATTTTTTTATCAAACACATACGTGTAAACATTAAATCATTTTCTAAAATCTTAGTGCATTGATTTTCTTTTAATGCAAAAATAGCTTTTTGCCATGATTTTTGTATGGTATTACCTTGCATGTCCACAGTATATTGTAAAATATCTGCTTGAGCATTTAAATCTTGCAAAGAATCTATTTTTTCAAGTTTAGCTTTGTCTTCACTAAGAGCAACTTGCAAATTGTATGATTCAGGTAGCTTAAAGCTATTACGATGTTTAGCGTAAAATTCTTCGACATCTTCATCAGAAGGTACATAGCTTTTTATAAGTATTTCATCTTTGAATAAGTCTAAAATTAATTGATAGCGCAGTAGTAATTTCCATGCATGTATATCAATGGCATTTTCTGTGATATATTTTTCAAATTCTTCTGGAGGAAAATTACTACGTAAAGTATTTTCATAATCATCAATGTGTTTATCCGTGATAACAAGTCCAACTTCTTCCAAATGCTGGCTTATTAATTCATACAAAATGGCAACAGATAATGTTTTTCCATATTGTTTGCGTAATTTATTTAATGAAGGAGCATCTGTAAGACTAAATTCCACAAAATCAACTTCTTGTAAATATTGAATAGTACTTAAGCTTATATTCCTACCATTGACTATTGCTACAGTGTTATCTGCAATGGGAAAAAGTTCGCATCCCGTAAGTAAGGTTAAAACACAAAATAAACCCATGTATTTTTTAATATAGAACATATGCACCCTACATTTGTTAATGACATTTGAAAAACACATTTTTATATTCAATCAAGGTATTAGAAAAATTTTTAATATTAAAGCACTTTTACTGTTCACTATTGGTGCTTTCAAGTTTTAAAGTACATAAAAAGTCACCTATATCAACAAGTTTTTGTGCTAATTGCTCTGGTGAATGCTGCTCAAACTTTACTTCAATACTTGCAGGAGGTATAAGACGCAAGTTATCTTTTTTAGATATATAATACATTACTTTAGCAATATCAATTATGCTTTGATCTTTATCCCAATGCACAGTTATTTTATTGTTAAATATGTCAGCACGCCTCACTTCAAGGGTGCTTAATTTTTGTTTTAAATCAAGTACTGCTAAAAAGTTCTTAAATTCAGTAGAAAAAACTCCAAAACGATCACGCATAGCCAAAGCAAGGTCTTCCCTAGCTGCACTATCAACAGCAGAGCTTAAAGCTTTATAATAACGTAAACGCTCACGCCCGTCTTGAATATAATTTTCCGGAATATGAGCCATAATACCTATATTTAGCTCCACTTCGTGGCTTACTACCACATCCGTACCTTTAAGTCTATTTACTGCTTGCTCAAGCATTTCAAGGAATAAATCTAAACCAAGGCGAGTCATATGCCCTGATTGCACTTCTCCTAAAATATTACCCGCACCACGTAAGCGTAAGTCTTCCATTGCCACTTGAAAGCCAGCCCCTAAATAATCTAAATCAAGTATAATACGCATACGTTCGCGCGCTATATCTGACAATCTATGCTCTTCAGGTACTACAAAATAGGCATAGGCTTGTCTATGCGATCGACCTACTCTACCCCTTAGTTGATAGAGTTGACCTAAACCAAACATATGCGCTTGATCAACAATAAGAGTGTTAGCACGGGGAAAATCTAATCCAGATTCAACAATGGATGTACATACAAGCACGTCCAATGTGCCATGCCAAAAACCGTGCATGGTTTCTTCCAGTTGTTTTTCAGCCATTTGACCGTGCGCCATACCAATGCGCGCGCTAGGCACTAAATTACGTACATATTCAACTGTTCTTTCTAAACCCTGTACACGATTATAAACCCAAAAAACTTGTCCCTCTCGAGCAATCTCACGTTCAAGCACTTGTTTAAGTATTGCCCCATCACGCTGTAAAATTGCGGTTTCAACAGGTTTTCTTTCCGGTGGAGCTGTTTCAATAATTGATAAATCTCGAATACCTGACATGGAAAGCTGTAAGGTTCGCGGAATAGGTGTTGCGGTTAAGGTTAAAGCATCTACATTTTTCTTCATGGCTTTAAGCTTTTCTTTATGCCGCACTCCAAAGCGCTGTTCTTCATCAAGAATTAACAAACCTAAATTTGGTAAGGTTACATCTTTGGAAAGTAAACGATGCGTACCAATTAAAATATCTAATTGCCCAAGTGCAGCGGCGTGCAAAGTTTCTTTTTGCTTTTGCTTGGTAACAAAACGGCTAAGTAAACCTACATTTACAGGAAAACCTGCAAGACGTTGTCTAAACGTTTGAAAGTGCTGCTCTGCAAGCACTGTGGTTGGGCAAAGTAGCGCCACTTGACGACCTTCAGCAGCAGCACGAAAGGCAGCACGCAAAGCTACCTCGGTCTTACCAAAACCCACATCACCACATACAAGGCGATCCATTGGTTGCGGCTTTTCCATATCATCTAGTACATCCTGAATAGCCTTGGCTTGGTCTGGTGTCTCTTCAAAACCAAAGGTAGCCTCAAATTCAGCATAAAGCTCATCAGGTGCATTGTATTGAAAACCTTTTGCTACCTTTCTAAAGGCATACATTTCTACAAGATCTGCGGCAATTTGTTCAATGGCTTTACGCGCTTTTTCTTTACTACTTTGCCAATTACCACCGCCAAGTTTATCCAATGGCGGTTCAGCGTCACCACCCTTAAATAATTGTACTAATCCTAAGCGATCCGCAGGTACATACAGTTTATCCGCGCCAGAATATTCAAGTAATAAAAAATCATTGGCAGCATCGCCAACTTCCATACGAAATAAACCAACATAACGCGCAATGCCGTAATCTCTATGAACTAATAAATCACCAACATTTATATCATTAAAATTACTTAAACCCCGAAAAGCCCCCGCAGCGGTGCGAGCAACTTTTTCAGCTTTGGGGTAAATTATATCCTCACCCAAAATAAGAACATTATCCCACAAAAGCTCTATTCCACTACGCCAAGGTGCAATTAATGCAAATAAACCTTGTGCTTGTGGCATATATCGCAAATGTGGCACAAGCCCATCTTGTTCAGCTAGTGCAAGAAATTTAGCTCGGCTACGTTCACTACTAAATGACAACAAAACTTGTCTTTTACTTCTTTGCCATTCTTTAATGCCAGCAACTAAATGTTGCCAAGGTCTATCCTGTGCACCAACCTTAGGAAAAAGACTTGAAAAATCACGAATTTGTCGTTCTTTTAACTCAAAAGTTTGCCCTGTAAATGTTCCTGCACCCATGACCATGGGTTCTTCATAAACAACAGAAGAATTATCCCACATAGCTAAAATATTTTCAGTTTCACGTAGCACAAGGCGTTTTGGTTGTGCCACTGGCATATCTTCAGCTTCAATGCCTTCACCAAGTGTGCGTAGTGACCTTTCTACTTCTTCCTTTATGTCAACCTTACCCGGCAAAAGCCACGTAACATCTTTATCAAGCCATTCTTCTAATATGGTTGGGGCATCATAAAAAGTTCCGGGAAGTAGATTGTAACCACCTTGCCTTAGATCTTTTTTAAAATCATGAACTGAATTTTCATCCAATAAATTTTTATGCAGCATACGCTCCCAACGTTCTATGGCTTTATCATGCCATATATTACCAGCAGCAATGGGAACAGGTGGTATAAGAGTTATTTCAGCAATATTTTCAAGTGAACGCTGTGACGATTGGTCAAACATCCGCATTTCTTCAAGTAAATCACCAAAAAATTCAATTCTAATAGGTTTTTCATAACCTGGTGGAAATACATCTAAAATGTCACCACGCCTTGATAAATCCCCAGGGCGAGTCACCATTTGCACGCGCTCAAAACCCCAGGAAATGGCTTGTTCAATCAAAATATCAGGTGACATTTCCATACCTACACTAAGCACAATTTCATGTTCAGCAAAAAACTTACGAGGCATGTATTTAATTAATAAATTATCAACAGTTAATACTAAGCAGCAAGCTTTAGCATACTGCAAAGCATAAAGTGTAGCCATGCGCTCAGTCCATGCAGAACCATGACCTGTGTGCAAAGCACCAGGAGGTAAAAATAATAAAGGTGATTCCCAGCGGGCAGTGGTAATAGTTGGAATTTTTTGAGATAATTCTGGGCTAAAAAGAGTCAAAAGCCCACGTGCAGCAGCAAATTCCTCCCTATTGCGTACCAATAGAACTGAACTTGAGCCATCTTGTAGGCATTGCAAAGCTAAGCGGCAACGACTTGCCATACCGCTGTGCGTAAGATGGCAGTGCTTTTGTTGTAATATATTATTAAGAATTGACATATAATTAAACATCAATCGGTATTAATTAAGCATATACATAATTTGTTTTTCAACAACATCGTAATTGTTATTGTAAGCAATTAAAACCGATTGATGCACATTTTACATTTATTTAAATGAACTTTGTAAAATTTTCACACAATCATCTTCAGATAAAGGTGCAGGATCAAAGTTAAAAAGTCCACCCATAGTATGCCTTGCATTTTGAGCATAATTTCGTATGTCATCATATACAAATCCATAATCAGACATTTTTAAATCCGCAACTCCGCAAGCTTGTTGTAAAGCTGCCAAAGCATCAACAAAATCCATAGCCTGTGTTGCATCTGTTTTACCCAAGGCTTTAGCCATTGCTATCATACGTTCGTCACAAGCATGCACCGAAGCAAAATGAGTATAGTAAGCCAAGCTAATCATAATAAGACCAGCACCATGTGGTAAATCAGGCTTAAACGCACTTAGAGCATGCTCAAGGGAATGTTCAGAGGTGCAAGATGAAGTAGATTCCACCATACCGGAAAGAGTGTTAGCAAGAGCAACATTTTCTCTAGCTGTGATATTATTACCATTTTTAATAGCTTCTGGTAACCATTGTCCTATAAGCTCTATAGCTTTTAAGGCGTAAAGATCGCTAATTGGTGTGGCTGTTGTGCCAAAATAACCCTCTGTACTATGAAAAAGTGCATCAAAACCTTGAAAAGCCGTTAAATGTGGTGGCACACTTAACATAAGCTCTGGGTCAACAATGGAAAGAACTGGAAAAGTAGCATCATAGCCAAAACCAATCTTTTCTTGAGTGTCTTCCTTAGTTATCACAGTCCAAGGGTCAGCCTCTGTACCTGTTCCTGCTGTGGTTGTTATGGTTACAATTGGTAAAGGAGTTTTAAGAATTGGCATACCCTTTCCACTACCACCATGAATATAATCCCAATATTCACCATCATTTGTTGCCATAATTGCAATGGATTTAGCACAATCTAGACTACTACCACCACCAAGACCAAGTACAAAATCACACGCATTTTGACGCGCGCAAAGAGCCCCTTCTGCCACATTAACCGCTGTAGGATTTGGCTGAACATTGTCATATATAGCATGCCCAACACCAGCTTTATCAAGCTCTGCTACAGTGCGCTCAAGGTAGCCATTGGCACGCATAGATTTACCATTAGAAATAACAATTAAAGCCTTTTTGCCCGGTAAAGCCTGTTTGTGTAATTCATTAAGCGTACCTGCTCCAACAATTATACGAGTGGGAATGTAATAAGTAAAACGCATATTTTCTCCTAAATTAGTCTAATCTAAAAACACCATTTTACAATGACTTTTTGAAAAGTACACTGACTATAAATATCCTTTCATGGACGTAAGAAGCTTGCCAGAAGTTCGCATATTATGCTCTTGTTTCTAGCAAGTTTATTAATTCATTTTAACTATAAAAATATTTTGTTACAAACAGTTACCATGTTTTTCATTGTCGACTACATTATACAAGGAACTTTTGTTGAGGGGCATTGTATTATAGTTTTGATATTTGTAAAGCAATTATATTTATTGTAACTATTTATTTTTTATATAAAAATAAAATTGCATAAATTGTTTAAAATACACTCTCCAAAGCTTCAATCAATGTATCTTGTGTATAAATATCGCGTAAAACAATGGGCGATGCAGATGTAAAACCAGTTGTAAAAATAGCTGTTAAAGGAATACTACTACTATTTAATGCGTGCAAAAGTGCTTCAGCTTGTGGGTGCGACCTTGTTATATCAACTTTTACTAGTTTAAGATTATAAGTACTCTTAATTTCATTTAAAAAATCAGATGTAAGCACCGTTTTTTCAATAAATTTACAATTTGGGCACCAATCAGCCGTAAACTCTACTAACATAGGAACTTTGCCAAGATCTTCTTGAAAGCTTTGTGCATCAAAATTATCCCATTGAGCATCACGAGGCAAAGGACTTGTGCTATAGCTTATAGCCAAAACTGCACAAAGCACAAAACCTAAACCAAGAGCTTTACGCCTTAACCATGTTGCATTAAGACCTCCAAATTGTCCCCATAACCAGCCCCAAAAAGCAATTATAACAAGACCTGCTAACATTGAAATATGCATACCTGACGGCAAAATTGACAATAAATATAACGCAGTAGCTACAAGGAAGAAACCCACTAAACGCTCAACAATGAGCATCCAGCTTCCTGGACGTGGTAAAAATCTACTTAATTGCGGCTTTAGTGCCAAAATTAGGTAGGGGGAACTCATACCCAAACCAACTGACACAAAAACTAATACCAAAAGGTGCAAAGGTTGAGTAAAGGCCCAACTAAGCACACCACCAAGCAATGGACCACTACAGGGCGTGGCTAAAAGTGTTGTGACCATACCTGTAAGAAATGCTTGTGTTTTAGGAGACTTTGCACTACCGGATTTTAAATCTATCATAGGTAAGGAAAAAACACCAAACATTGATAAGGCCAATGTAAAAATAAGCACAACCATAGATGCAACAAAAATATTATTTTGATAAAACTGACCCCAAATAAAACCCGCTGTGCCCAAAAATAATGCCAATATCAAAAATAAGGTCAACATACCTGCTGCAAATAATAAGTTTTGAATACGAAAATCCGCTAAACTTTCTTCATGTAATCCTTTATGTGTGGCCAAAAATGCATTGGCCTTCAATGCTAATACAGGGAAGACACAAGGCATAAAGTTTAAGATAATTCCTGCTAAAAAACCAAATAGCAAGGCCCGCCCAAGTCCGGATACTTCAAGTTCTTGCGTAAAAATTCTAGGTGCAAAGGCCCATGTAATAGTACTATCATCTAGCGTATCAGTTTGTGCAACTACGCTATTCAAGCTTTCAAAACTTGAAATGTCTGATACATTAGATGCACGTACAATAGAGTCTTGCCAAATTTGAAAATAATTTTGTTTATTTAATTCTGAAATCACATTTGGAACTTGTAATTTTATAGAAAAGTTTACAGGCTGACAACGATTGGCAGAACAAAGCAGCAAATTTAGCGTTCCATTGAACTCTTCACCAGTACTTGCTTTACCAAGCGATATAAAAAATGGTGTGCTACTTGAATAAGAAGATATTATTTTTGCAGTATCATAAAAATCACGCCGCTCTACTCCCATAGGATAACGCACTGGCAAAGCCTTACCAGATGCATCACGAAATGTGAATTGTACTGGTTTTACACTATCATCAACAATATCTGTCGGAGCATAAGTGTAATAATTGGGAGCAATATTTAACCAAACAATGGCCCATACTGAATCGTTATTCTGTGCATATTCAGTATTAACATTCATTCCCTCAATGTTATTCAAAACAGCACTAAAAGCATTGCTCAGTGAGCAAAACTGTAGCACTACTACCATAGCAATGACTATATTGAAAAATTTAATACGTATCTTCATAATGTTATGATATAATAAGTTTAAAAAAATGTAAAAG
>CAYJPT010000013.1:0-26268 GCA_964372165.1 uncultured Desulfovibrionaceae bacterium
TGTCATCACTCTCTGATTTATTCTGCTTACAGAATAAATCAGCATTTCCTTAAGAAGTATTTTTTAGAGAGCTGCACATGAAAAAGCGTAAGTCACGCTATTTTTTCAATAATGCTTGGGCGTATTTTTCTACAGGTGCAAAATCATCATAAAGTGGGCTGACATCTAATGTAGGTTGTTTGGTAATTAGCGATTTAAACATTTGTGTAATATTTGCTGAAAATATACCACTTTGCTGATTAATGGCAGATAATATATCGGTACGCACCTTAGGCAAAGCTATGACCATAAAATTTTGTACATTCTGTAAAGGGGTATTGGGAGTAACTGCAAAGACAAGAACTTCAGGAAAGGCTTGCTTTAGAGCTCCATATATACCCTGAAAAATATAGCTATCTTCCCCTTCAAAGGCAGAAATAATATTCATAATTATTGCGCCATCTTCTGCTACGGATTTGCGTAAAGCTTGTGCAGCTTCTACAGTGCCCATGTGAAAGGGTACAGAATAATGCGAATTAAAAACATCTACAAAAACAAGATCATATTTTGTTGTATTGGCATTTATAAAGCGCCGTGCATCTTCGTGAAATATCTGTAAGCGTTTATCTTCAGGTAAGCCAAAAGATGATTTGGCAAGTTTTGTCATACCTGCATCAAGTTCAACAACATCCAGACGTAGTTTATCTCCATCTAATCCACCATGCCCTGCTAAAAGCCATTTAGGCACTGAATATCCACCTCCGCCAAGCATAAGAATATTTTTTGCTTTTGGAAATAGCACAGTACCCAGTGCATAATATTTTGTATAATTAAACAATAATTCAGAATAATTATCTAAATATGTACCTGACTGAGCATAGCCAGGATCTGTGGCCATATAAAGTACCGGTCTTTGGTCTGGAGTGCGTCCATACATTAAACGTATATTGCTATGTGGTGTTTCTACCGGAGGTGGTGTGCCTTGTTGAACTAAGCTTTGTTCTTGGCTTGTATTAAAAGCTGCAATCATTGGAATTGCAGCCAAAATTAAAATACGTGGCATTAGCGTGCTTGGACCACCTGAGAAGCTAACCAATAAGGATAATGCAATCATTGCAGCGGAAACACCTAATAAGATGTGTGTACTTGAAAAGAAAGAAATTAGAACAAAACCACCTAAAAATGTACCAACAATGCTACCAGTTGTTGACAGCGCATACAAACGTCCAACTGTTGCGCCTGACGTTTCTATATCAGCAAGGCGTAAACGAATAATATAGGGTGAAACCATACCAAATAGTACGGCAGGCAAAGCAAATAAGCCAAGAGCGGCAACTACTGCAGCAAGATATATGTTATCAAGAGCACTGGTAACAGCTACACCCATGAAGCGATGCCCAAGAGCAGTTATGGCGCAACCTGCACCTGCACCGGCTAGAATACGCCCCAGTACATTTTTTGAAAGGGTTTTATCGGCAATACGTCCACCAATCCATGCTCCAATGGCAAGACATGCTAAAACAACGCCAATAAGGCTTGTCCAGATAATGACCGAAGTGCCAAGATGTGGAGCCATAACTCTTGCCCCAACCATTTCAAGCACCATTATAAGTGCGCCACTGGTGAAAATAACAAATTCAAGCATAATTTATTATGATAGAGCTTTATGTTAGAAACTTACTGCTCAAGTAAATTTAAAATTTATTAAGGAAATGCTGATTTATTCTGCAAGCAGAATAAATCAGAAAGGCACACTGACTCCAAATTTCCCTTTAGGGTCGGCAGAAGTAATTTATGGCTTATTTTACGTTATGCTAAGCTTTTTGCAAAAAAAACGCTAGTTACTTCTAATATATGCATTATACAAACAAAATGATAATCAAGTTGTTACCTATGCAACTGCCATACGCAATCATACAACTAAAATGAGAAAATATTAATCTTTCATCATTCCAAAGTCTTTGTTTACGATAGCCATTAAAATTTTTGTGGTAAATTTATTATCAAATTTCGTTTGTGAGCTTGCAAGCTCTTTGGCTGCAACGTCAAAGTCTTTGGCTTGGGCATAGGGGCGATCTCCAACCATGGCACAAAAGGCATCAACCACTGCACATAAACGCCCAGTGACACTGATTTCTTTGGAGCGCTGCGGATATCCAGAACCGTCAAGCCTTTCATGATGCTCAAGCATACATTTTGTAAGTTCATCAAATGCTAAATCAAGTTTTTGCATCATTTTGTACCCTAGGAAAGGATGCATCACGACTTTATCGCGCTCGTCTTTATTTATTTTGCCAGTTTTAGAGCAAATAAAGCTTGGTATTTTTGTCATACCAATATCGTGTAATAACAAAGCCAAGGCCATGCGGTCAAAGGCACGACGTGTACAATTGTCTTTTGAAGTAGTTTCAAGCCATAGCCATAATCCTACAGACATACAATTAATGGCGTGATGTGACTGACTATAGGGTAAGTATAAGCGTTTTGTTAGATATTTGACTCTATGTCTATCTATCCAAAGCCACTCGGTTACAACCATTAAAGCCTTGTAAAGTGGTTCAAAAGCAATTTTAATGGGATTTTGGCTAAACTCATCAAAATGCATAATCAATGCACGCATGCAAATGTCTGCAATTTCAGATTCTTTTAAGTTTGCATCTTGCAAAACTAAGTCAAGCTGTTTAACTATGTGCTGTGAGTAGATGTGATGGTCAGAGCGTGCCACAAATAATAAACCTGCAGCACATAAGACTTTGATTTCATCAACTTGTTCATTTGTAAGACGTTGCTCTTTGCGGCTATATGGAACAAGCAGCAAGATGTCTTCTTTAAAAATAAATAAGTCAATAGGAATTCGATATTTAGGAAATGATCCTAAAATTTCACAACTAATTTGGTAATATTGCTCATTAATATTACCAGGAACATTACTACCCTTTTTGGACATAATTATTTCCAGTAAACTTTTATAAGGTTTGTGCCTCGTGAGCGACCACCTTTTTGTGGCTGCCCTGCAGTGATAATAATGCGTTCATCAAGGTTAAATGTTGGATTTTTAACAATAAAGTTTTCCGCACGTTCAGTGTGGTTAAATTGTTCTTCTGCACCAGATATGAAAATTGGAGTTACTCCCCAAGAAAAATTTAGAGCCTTTAATGCTTCTGGCTCAGGAGTAAGTCCGAAAATTCTTTGTGGTGGGCGGCATGATGCAATTTGTCTTGCTGATGAACCGCTCATACTATGAGAAACAATAGCCACAGCTTGGGATTTTTCTGCAAGCAAGCAAGCGGAATATGCCAAAAATTCATTGATACCTTTGTCTATTCCAGGCTCTTTGAGCTCATGCCTATCTAGCAAAATTTCTTCAGCTTGTCTTGTGATTTCACGCATGTAAGAAACTGTATCTACTGGGAAATTACCCATAGCTGTTTCTTCTGAAAGCATCACGCAATCAGCTCCGTCAAGCACTGCATTAGCAACGTCAGTAGTTTCTGCTCTGGTTGGCACCGGACTAGAAACCATGGATAGTAGCATTTGTGTTGCTACAATTACTGGTTTTGATGCTTCATTGCAGGCCCTAATAATACGTTTTTGTATGCCAGGTAACATGGGTAGTGGGCATTCTACACCAAGGTCACCACGCGCAACCATGATGACATCAGCTTCACGTAAAATTTCATCTAACCTATCTACAGCCCCTTGGCGCTCAAGCTTAACAATAACAGGCAAATTTTTTCCGGCAGCAAGGAGAACATTTTTTACATCAATTACATCTTCAGGTGTTTGTACGTAAGATATGGCTACTGCATCAATGCCAAGTATAAGTCCTTGAGCTAAGTCTTTACGGTCTTTTTCGGTTAAGGCTGCAACCTTTGTTGCCTTGCCAGGTAAGGCCAGTCCTTTACGTGATGTTACCATGCCGGCATTATTGGCTTTAAGGACAACAAGTCCATCCTCGCGTCTTTCTGATACGTGAAACTGTAATCCTCCATCTGCCAACACTAAACGGTCATTAGGCACAAGACTTTCCAAAATGACAGTATGGTCAAAAGGTAGGTAGGGCATTTCATCAGTCTCCATAGACTTTGGCCCAAGCAATAACTCCATGCCTTTTGTTACATTTATTTTTTGATCATCTTTGAGGTTACCAAGACGTATTTTAGGCCCGGATAGGTCTTGCATTATGGTAAGCGGAATATTGATTTCTTGTTCAATTTCACGGATATGCTTAATAATGTCCATAAACATTGAGGCATCACCATGTGAAAAGTTAAGTCTAAAAATACGAACGCCAGCAAGGGCTAGGGCGGTCATTTTTTCTTTAGTATCAGAGGCTGGTCCTATGGTGGCAATTATTTTAGTTTTCATGGTTCTCTCTGTAATATTGTGTTAAGTTGTTACTTTATGATTTATGTTATTTAAAACAATTTGAATATTTTTGCATTATAAAGTCAGGCAAAGCGATGCTTACCTCCCACTTGTTTGTAGTAGTACACTAAAAGTTTTTTGTTGGATAGTACTAAATATCAACAATTTTTTGTATTTTATTGCAAGAATTAAGTTTTTTCAAAATTATTTTGTCATGTGTGCAAAAAAACTCTTTGTATTTTTTGAAGATTAAAAAAAATAATAAAAGGTCCATAGATTTAGCGGTATATTGTTGTGTGAGACTCATAATACCACCAAAGTATAGTTTAAGGAAAAACTGCGCTGAACACAATTTAGGGCTAGTCTATAAATTTCATATAGTCAAGGTTTAAAGTTTTACATTTTCAATAATTTATTTTTTTTTAAAACTTTTTATCAAAAAAATTACTGAAAACCAAAATCTCTATCACATTAAAATCACAAATTTAACAAATTTTTTAATATTAAAAACATTAAATAACAAATAGTTAGATGTTTGTGTTTTCCTTTGTTTGCTCAAATCCTACCCAAAATAAATCATTCTACATTATTTAATGAAGTTTCTACTTGAAATGACAGTACTTATTTATTTTTTTTTAGATGTTGACAGGTCCTATAAACTAGGTCATAAATGGAAAAAAGTGGTATTAAGTGGAACAAAGTGGTGTGGAGTGGTAAATGAAGCCAGAGTTTGAAAAAAGTCATTATAGAACCTTAGATGCCAAGGGGCGATTGATGCTTCCGGTAGATTATAGAGAGGCTTTAAGTGCTATCTCTACTACTGGTAGCTTTGTGCTTACTGGTTTTCATGGGCGTCTTGTGGCTTATACTCCTGAAGAGTGGCAACATACTAAGGAGCAACTTGCTAAGGTTAAAAACCCCACCAAAAATTTTAAGTTTTTTTTGAGTAAAGTGCGTGGTCTTGCAGAGGAACTTGTGCCAGATGGGCAGGGACGAGTGCGTTTATCCCAACCGTTAATGCGAGAAGCAGGGCTAATAAAAGACATTGTGCTTGTTGGTTTGGATAATAAGTTTGAAATTTGGGATCAAAGTCGTTTTGAAGATATTGAAATTGGAGATGTGGCAGAAGAGTTAAGCTTAAACAACGTAGAATTATCTTTGTAATTGGGGTGCTATTATGATGGGAAAAGACCATGAACAGTTAGAATCTGTACATATTCCCGTGTTGCTTGAGCAAACATTGGTAGCACTTGCTCCTAAAGCTGGTGGGCGTTACTTGGATGGGACATTAGGTCTTGCCGGTCATACCAAAGCCATTATTCAATCAGCAGAAAATATAGAAATTTGTGCTTTAGATCGTGATGGTGATGCTTTGGAGCTTGCCAAGGCACGCCTTAACTCTTTGTCATTAAATGGTGCCAAGATACATTATTTTAATACACATTATAGTAAATTTGAAGATGCATTACAAAGCCTTGGATGGGATAAGCTTGATGGTGCTTTAATAGATATAGGTGTGTCTTCATTACATTTGGATACTCCTGAGCGTGGCTTTAGCTTTAACAGCGATGGACCGCTTGATATGCGTATGGATAGGCAAATGCTTGATGGCTCAACACGCTCGGCACGTGACATTGTTAATAAAGAACGATTTGAAGTTTTGAAAGATATAATAAAAGACTATGGGGAAGAACCTCAAGCAGGTCGCATTGCAAGGGCCATTGTAGATGCGCGCCAAACAAAAAGTATTGATACAACAGCTGAGCTTGCTCGTATTGTTTACAATGCTTATCCGCCGGCTTGGAGGGCTAAAGCCAGAAATCATCCTGCAACAAGGACATTTCAGGCTTTTCGTATGGTTGTTAATGATGAACTTGGTGAGCTTAAGCGTTTTTTAGATTTAATACTTAAACGCTTAAATATTGGTGGACGTTTGGTAGTCATAAGCTTTCATTCTTTAGAAGACCGTATGGTTAAGCAAACTATGCGCTATTGGGCTGAATCTTGCCGTTGTCCTCGGCATATTATGCGATGTGCATGTGGGCACAAACCGGAAGTTAAAATTTTGTATAAAAAACCGGCAGTGGCTCAGGCTGAAGAATTAGCACAAAACCCACGCGCAAGTAGTGCTAAACTACGTGCCATTGAGAAAATTTATGAGGTGAAAGCATGATAGAGCGTGGAAGTAGCGGTTGGAATTTATTTATTGTGCTTGGGACGCTGTCAGCTATGTTTATGAGCCTTGTTTTGGTGTGGGTAAATATTGAGCGCATGGATACTAGCTATTTTATAAATACATTGCAGATAGATATAAGAGAAAGACAGTCGCATAAAGCTAAACTTGAGGTGGAGCGTGAGTATTTATTATCTCCGCATGAGCTTGGACGCAAAGCTGAGGCCTTGGGTTTATACCAGCCAAAGATTGGGCAAGTGCGTTGGCGTGATGATGTGGCAAAATAGTGTGCATTGAATTTTGTGAAAGTATTAAGATAAAGCTAAGTTGGAGAAAAGTATGGCACTTTTCAAAAGAAAAATTAGAAATAGACGTGATACACAGCGTGTAGCTTCTAAAGATAAAATAAAAAAAGGTATTAAAAATACCACACCCAAGAAATCAGTGCGTGCAAAGCTTAGTAAGTTGGATTGGGGTGTAATTCGCATTAATGTAGTAGTGGCTGGCTTTATCATTTTTTGGGTAGCCTTATGGGGAAGAGCTTGGTATTGGCAAATTGTACAAGGCTCATACCTTGCAGATCAAGCAAAAAATCAACATATTACATCAATATTAGTAACCGGTAAACGGGGTGAAATTCTTGATCGACAAGGACAAGTGCTTGCACGTTCAGTTGAGAGTCGCTCCATATTTGCTCGTCCCTCAGAAGTGGAAAATATTGCTGTTGCTGCTGCAAAACTATCCAGTATTTTGGGTATTTCAGAGCAAAAAATTTATGAAAGTCTTTCAAATGAATCACGCAAGTTTATATGGATTGCCCGTAAGGTTGATGATCATACAGCCAAAGCAATTCAAGAATTAAAATTCAAAGGCATTGGTTTGTCAAAAGAATACGAGCGTGTGTACCCATTTAAGCATATGGCTGGGCAACTGTTGGGCTTTGTGGGTGTGGATGACCAAGGTCTTGAAGGTATTGAGCGTTCTTTTGAAAAGCATCTTGCAAGTGTCAGCACTAAACAGCTTGTGCAGCGTGATGCCATGGGGCGTAAATTCTTTTTACATTCTGAAGGTCAATCAGAGCCAGTGGGTCGGGATTTACGTTTAACCATTGATACACAAATACAGTTTTTTGCAGAAGAGGCCGTTGCAAAGGCAGTTGATGAATTTGGTGCAACTTGGGGTGGTGCTTTGTTAGTTGATGTTGAATCAGGTGAAATATTAGCCTGGGCGCAGTATCCATTTTTTAACCCCAATGCATTTAGCAATTATGCTCCAAGCCAGTACCGAAACAGACTAGCTTTTGACTCCCTTGAGCCAGGTTCTACCATAAAACCATTTTTGGTGGCAGCAGCCTTGGAGGAGAAACTTGTAACAAAGGATAGCCTTTTTGATTGTGAAGATGGAAGATGGGAAACTATGGGTATTAGCATTAGGGATACATCTTATCATAAAGAATTGTCAGTAAGTCATATAGTAAGGTATTCAAGTAACATAGGCGTTGCAAAAATTGGTCAAGTTTTAGGTGCTCCTACTTACCATAAGTATTTAACAAAGCTTGGGTTTGGGAATCGCACTGCTTTGCCGGTTTATGAAAGCAAAGGCATATTGCGTAGCGCAAAAAATTGGAAAGGTGTTGATTTATTAAGCGCATCATTTGGGCAGGGTTTTTCAACCACAGCTTTGCAAATGGCTCAAGCATATTTAACCTTGGTCAATAATGGTGTTTATAAACCTTTACGCTTGGTTATGGATACAAAAGAGGAAAATTTGCCTAAAGCACAGCGCATTTACAGTGAAAGCGTTGCCAAAGAAGTACTTAGTATGCTGCGGGATGTTGTGCAAGAAGATGGAAGCGGCAAAAGAGCACGCATAAATGGTGTTGAAGTTGGTGGTAAAACAGGAACAGCACAAAAAGCAGATAAAGCAACCGGAACTTATGGTGATGGCCGCATGGCATCATTTGTAGGCTTTGCCCCTGCTGAGAAGCCTAAGTATTTAACTTTAGTGATGATAGATGAACCTACACGTAACTCTTATGGTGGTGTAGTTGCAGCACCGGTATTTCAACAGGTTACACGCTTAGCAATGACATATGGTGGTGACTTGCCGGATGTTGTTTTTGCTAATGCCACACAAAGTCCTTTAATAAAGCGTGGAGCGCAATTAGACGATGGAGATAGGAAATATAAGATTTCTAGCAAACCATCACCAATGTTTACCATGCCTATGTTTGCAAACTTAAAAAAAGCAAGCACAAAGTCAATAACATATAGCAAATTACCTGGTCATATGAGCAAGGCAAGTGCGGTTGTTCCAAATGTAGTAGGTAAAACTGTGCGTACAGCTGTCGAATTGTTTGCACGAGGTGGTATAGTACCGGTACTCAAAGGTGATGGGCAAAGAGTTATTAGGCAAATACCTGCTCCTGGTAGTAAGTGGTCTGAACAGCAAAGCACAGAATTTATCTTGTGGCTTTCGGAGAAAAATTAATGAAATTTGCTGAATTAATATATGAAATACAAAATCGTGAGAATGATTCTGACCTACAGATAAAGATAGATTCACGCAATGTTAAAAAGGGTGATGTTTTTGTTGCAATTTCAGGGACAAATGAAGATGGCAATGTATACATCACTGCAGCTATTGAAGCTGGTGCCTCAATAGTAGTATGTAATGAAGATGGTTTATTAAAAGAGTTTCTAGCTAATAAAGAAGTTGAATTTGTAATACATGAAAGTCCACGTCAAGCTTTATGGCAATTGGCAAAAATATATTATAATATTGAAACATTAAGCAAAATTAATGATGCACGCATAATAGGTATTACAGGAACAAATGGTAAAACAACTTGTGCATATTTATTGGAACATTTGTTCACAAGAATTGGATACAAAGTTGGTGTAATGGGTACAGTAAGTTATCGCTGGCCAAATAATGAAATTGCAGCGCCTTTAACTACTCCAGATAGCATAACTTTATATACAACGCTTGCTAAAATGTTAAGTGATGATGTTGATATAATCATAATGGAAGTATCTTCTCACGCACTTGATCAAGAGCGTGTAGGCGGTATTGAATTTGCCGGAGCAATTTTTACAAATTTGACACAAGATCATTTAGATTTTCACAAGGAAATGCAGGGGTATTTTGAAGCAAAGTCAAAGCTATTTACTGTTTTACCTTTAGAAAAAAAAGCCATTGCAATAAATGCTGATGATAGCTGGGGTAGAAAATTATTAAGCATTTGCCCGCATGCTCATGCATTTTCCTTGCAAGACTCGCAGCTGGCAAATGAATCAATCAAGGGGCAAGTTAACAATATGTCGCCAGATGGCATACTGCTAGAAATGAATAGTAAAAATGAAACATGGATATTGCAATCACCCTTGGTAGGTGCATTTAACGCATCAAATTTATTAGCAGTGCAAACTTTAGCTTTGGCAATGGGTGTTAAAAGTGATGATCTTAAGTGCTTAGAAGAATTTTATGGTGTGTGTGGTCGCTTAGAGAGAGTGCAAAATAAGCAAAATTTAAATGTTTTTGTAGATTATGCGCACACACCCGACGCTTTAGTTAATGTTTTACAAGCATTACGAGGAGCTGGATTTAGCAAAATAATAACAGTTTTTGGATGCGGCGGTAATAGGGATAGAACCAAGAGACCATTAATGGGGCAAGCCGTTGCTGATTATACAGATGTTGCTGTTTTAACGTCTGATAATCCTCGCTTTGAAGAGCCACAAGAAATAATCAATGACGTACTACCAGGTTTAAAAACACGTCAAGGATTAGAAATTATAGTAGAAGTAGACCGCAAACTAGCTACGCAAAAAGCATTACAGTTATTACAAAACTGCGAAACAAATAAGACGGCAGTGCTTATTGCAGGAAAGGGGCATGAAGATTACCAAATAATTAAAGGAATTAAGCATCCATATAGTGATCAGCAAACAGTGCAGGAGTTATTGTAGTGCAATTAACTATTGGCCAGATACAAAACATTTTGCAAGCACAATATAATCCAGCAAAAAATGAGAATATTGATGCTAACAAAATGATAATACATGAAGTTTACCGTGATAGTAAGGAAGTAACTGTCGGTTCTCTTTTTGTATGTATTGTTGGTCAAAGGCTTGATGGACACAGCTTTGCAGAACAAGCTGTGGCAAGTGGTGCAAGTGTTCTTCTTGTACAGCGATACCTAGAGCATCTTGATGTGGCGCAATTAGTTGTGGATGACACAATAAAGGCTCTTGGAAAATTAGCTAAAGCTTGGCGTGACCAATTCATAGGGAAGGTTATTGCCATAACTGGTAGTGCTGGCAAAACAACTCTTAAGGATTGCCTAACGCAATTATTAGGCAGCAATGATAAAAAAGTCGCATGTAATATGCTTAATTATAACAACCAAATTGGTTTACCACTATCAATACTAGCAACATCTGGAATAGAAGACTATTGGGTAATGGAAGTAGGCATAAGTCAAGCTCATGACATGCAGGAACTTGGAGAGATATTAACACCAGATATGGCAATAATATTGAATGCTGGGGCTGCTCATACTGAGGGCTTAGGAGAAAAGGGTGTTTCTTGGCATAAAGCGCAATTATTAAAATATATTCGTAAAGAAAATTCCGGAACTCAGGCTTTTGTTTGTGCTGATTATAAACTTTTGGTGCAGGAAGCTAAAAAATTATGTGACAATATATGCTTTTTTTCAGGTGTGCAAAATAATACACAAAATAATGTGCAGTGGAATACAAACTATGTTGAATTAGTTGAATGTGAATTTGAAAATGCAGCTAATAAATTTTTAGGTAAATATTGCGTAAGTGACGGAAAAAGCAGTTTTGAGGTGCTAACGCCTTTTTGTGGTAGTTATGGAGCTGAAAATATTTCTGCAATGGTTGCCGTAGCAAATAATTTAGATTTTACATGGGAAGATATTAAAAGAGGTCTGCAAACAATTCAACTTCCAAGCCAGCGATTTAACACTCATTATATTGATTCATGGACAATTATTGATGATAGCTACAACGCAAATGCACTATCAATGCAGCGTATGCTTGAAGCCACAGTTCAAAAAGCAAAATCAAATCCTTGCTATGTAGTATTAGGTGCAATGGGTGAACTTGGTGACTTAGCGCAAATTGAACATGAAAATTTAGGCTGCAATATTGCAATGCTTCCGATTAAAAAAATCTTTTGGAAAGGCGCACATGCAAATGATGTACAGAAAGGTCTAGAAAAAAATCATTATGCTGGTGAATTTTCAGTAATTTTAGATGAGGACGACTTTAATCAGCAATGGGAAAATGCAAAGTTAAGCCCAGGTACTGTGTTATTTAAGGGATCTCGTAGTAATGCCTTAGAAAAGTTAGTTGAAATTGTAATGAAGCTTATTAATAAGAAATAAAAAATAGAATTTACGTAAAAAAATAAAGAAAAAAATTAATAGCAATAAAATAAAAAGAGATAAGTGGAGAGGATAACATGTTATATAATCTGTTGGTACCATTAGCCAATGAGTGGTCTGCATTAAATGTTTTCCGCTATATTACTTTCCGTTCTGCTTGGGCTTTAATTACAGCGCTGCTTATTTCAATAATAATTGGTCCAATGTTTATTAATTGGCTAAGAAAGTTAAAATTTGGTCAATATATTCATGAAGATGTAGCAACGCATAGTGCAAAAGCTGGCACACCTACAATGGGTGGATTACTAATTATATTTAGCCTGCTTATAAGCGTGCTAATATGGGGTGATTTAAGCAATGTTTACCTCTGGCTTACCATATATGTCTTTGTAGGGTTTGGATTTTTGGGCTTTATTGATGATATGGTAAAAATTAGAGGAAAAAAGAACCAAGGCATTAGTGTAAGTGTTAAGTTTTTTGGTCAGGTTTTGGTTGCTGGTGCAGCCATGATGATTTTAGTGCAGCAGCCAGAATTTACAACAACATTGGTCATACCAGTATTTAAAGATTTAGCTCCTGATCTTGGTTGGTTATACGTGCCTTTTGCTATAATTGTTATGGTTGGTTCATCAAATGCTGTAAATCTAACTGATGGTCTTGATGGTTTAGCCATAGGTCCAACCATAATGGCTGCTATTGTTTTATCTGTATTTATATATGTAACCGGACATTTGCGTTTTTCACAATACTTGATTGTCCCTTATATTCCTGGTGTTGGTGAGGTGACAGTATTTTGTGCGGCTCTAGTAGGAGCAGGACTTGGGTTTTTGTGGTACAATGCTTATCCTGCTCAAGTATTTATGGGTGATGTAGGTTCATTAAGTTTGGGTGGTGTTTTAGGATTTTTAGCTGTTTTGTGTAAGCAAGAATTGGTATTGCCAGTTGTAGGTGGTTTATTTGTAGCAGAAACTTTATCAGTTATTTTACAGGTAAGTTATTTCAAATGGTCAGGGGGCAAAAGAATTTTTCGCATGGCGCCATTACATCACCATTTTGAATTAAAAGGCATACCTGAGTCAAAAATTATCATAAGATTTTGGATTACTTCAATATTATTGGGACTATTAGCATTGTCAATGCTTAAGTTGCGCTAGGAATATAAAGGCATGCAAATGTTAAAAAATACAAAAAATATAATCCCTCAAGTAATAAACGCAGGCTCAAAAGCAATAATTATTGGCGCTGGGCGTTCTGGCATTGCAGCTTTACGCTTATTGCTGGCACTTGAGGTTAAAGTTTGCTTGCTTGAAAAAGAAGCTAAAAATATTGACTCAACATTGCGGCAAGAACTTGAAGCAGCCGGTGTTAAAGTAATTCATGGTGAGCATAGCGAAGCACATTTTATAGATGTAGATTATATCATTCCAAGCCCGGGTATACCAATTAGTACAATTTTACCCTTGCTCCCAGCAAATAAAAAAATAGAAATTTTAGCAGAGATGGAACTTTCTTGGCGTTGCTTACAAGGGGAGTCAGTAATAGCAATCACTGGAACAAGTGGAAAAACAACTACAGCCTCACTTGCTGCAGCAATGATTGAAGAACATGGGCTAAAGGTGTTTTTAGGTGGTAATATTGGCACACCTTTAAGCGAGTATATTCTTGATGGCAAAAAAGCTGATGTACTGGTGCTTGAGGTATCAAGTTTTCAACTGCAAGCTTGTTCTGATTTTGCGCCAAATATAGCAGTGTTGTTAAATATTACAGAAAATCACCTTGATTATCATAGAGATATGCAAGAATACATTGATGCAAAATTCAATATTTTTGCTAAACAAAAAAATAGTGATGTAGCCATTGCTCATTATACTTTAGAGAATTTGGTAAATGAATATGGCATAAATGCGCGATTAGTTCGCATAGAAAAAACGCAAAATCAATTTCAAAAAAGCAATTTAGCAGGTAAACATAATATTGAAAACATAGAAGCAGCTTGGCTTGCCTGTAAAGAGCTTGGTATAAGCTATTCAAGTGCCGCTAAAGCTGTAGCAAATTTTTTGCCTCTAGCGCATCGTTTGGAAATGGTGCGCGAATTTGAAGGTGTATCATATGTAAATGATTCAAAATGTACAACTACATCATCTTTAAAAGTTGCTTTAGAGGCTTTTGATACACCAATTATTTTACTATGTGGTGGTAAATTTAAAGGTGGCGATTTACATTCATTACGCACATTGATTAAAGAAAAAGTTAAGCATGTTGCATTGTTTGGTGATAGCAGAACTTACTTTGAACAAGCTTGGCAAGACATAGTGCCAATGTCTTGGACTGCAAATTTAGCTGAAACAATTACCATAGCTCGTAAGCATGCAAAGCCAAATGATGTTGTGCTTCTTGCTCCTGCTACCGCCTCTTTTGACTTATACAAAAATTATATGGCCCGTGGCGATGATTTTAAAAACTTGGTAGGAGCGATGTGATGAAAAAAATTAATACATATCTTAAAGCTGTTAGTAAAATATTACCAAGTCACATTGAAAAAAACAATAATTCAGCTGTCACTGCGGAACAAGCCAAAAGCGAAAATCAATTTGATTGGTGGTTGTTTACAGTGGTTTTTATTTTACTAGGTCTTGGCCTTATTATGGTTTTAAGTGCCAGCGGAGTAGTTGCAGAAAGATTAAATGGCGATAAATATTACTTTTTTAAACGTCAATTAATATTTGTAATGATAGGGGGTACTGCTTTATGGATAACAGCAATACTTCCGCGCAAATGGATATATAAATTACAATATCCGGCATTATTTCTAACATTTGTGCTTCTTTTTCTTACCATTACGCCATTAGCACCAACTATTAATGGCGCACAAAGATGGCTTCCTGTAGGTCCATTCTCGCTGCAACCAATGGAATTTGTAAAGATAGCGCTAGTTTTATACTTGGCTTATTTTATGAGTGCCAAGCAAAATTTAATCAAAACTTTCAGTCGAGGTGTAATTCCACCATTTGCAGTAACAGGTTGTTTTTGTATTTTGTTATTGATGCAACCGGACTTTGGTAGCGCTGTAATATTAACTGCTATCTTATTTTTTATGTGTGTTGCTGGTGGAACACGCTTTGTATATTTGTTTTTTGCTGTGGGCATGGCTATTGCTGGAGCCATCGCACTTGCTATTTCTTCACCATATCGTATGCGCCGCTTAACTGCTTTTCTTGATCCATTTAAAGATGCTCAAGATAGTGGATATCAATTAGTTCAATCATTATATGCTCTTGGTTCTGGAGGGTTTTTTGGTGTGGGCATTGGCTCAAGCAAACAAAAAATGTTTTATCTGCCTGAGGCACACAATGATTTTATAATTTCTGTATTGGGTGAAGAATTAGGATTTTTGGGTGTAAGTTTTGTAATGGCACTATTTGGTGTGTTTTTTTGGCGTTGTTATAAAATTATTGTTGGTCAAAGCAATTTACGTGATCGCTTTTGTGCTTTTGGATTGACACTCATTATTGCAATTGGTGCATCAATGAATCTTGCCGTTGTTATGGGACTTGCACCACCAAAAGGTATTCCAATGCCATTATTGAGTTATGGTGGTAGTAGTTTATTGGCAACATTACTTTGTGTTGGATTATTACTTAATTTTTCACGCACTGCTCAAGCAAATGCTGTGAAGCAAATACAATAAATTTGTATATTAATAGGCATAGATATGAATCGCATAATTTTAACTACGGGTGGAACAGGGGGACATGTCTTCCCAGCTTTAGCCGTGGCTGAAGAACTTAAGCGACTTAAAGATATGCAAATATTATTTGTCGGGTCAAAATATGGTCCAGAGCAAAAAATGGCAACTCAAGCTGAACTAGCATTTGAAGGTTTGCCGGTGCGTGGTGTTCTTGGGCGTGGAATTCATGCTATTGGTGCTAGTGTTTCTATGCTGCGTGCTATTGTAATGGCAATTGCAATCATGCGCAAATTTAAGCCACAAGCTGTTATGGGTTTTGGGGGATATGCAGCCTTTGCACCAATGATTGCAGCACAATTGCTTGGTATTAAAACTATTGTTCATGAGCAAAATGCAATTGCAGGTTTAAGTAATAAAATACAGGGATTTTTTGCAAAAAAAATATTCTTGGCTTTGCCAAATACTCAAGGATTTAACAGCAAAAAAACTATAGTCACAGGTAATCCTGTGCGCTCAAGTATAAGTAATTTAGGCAAAATAGAGCATGATTTTTCTGGCAGACGATTATTAGTTGTAGGTGGTTCTCAAGGTGCTAAAGCATTAAATGATTTAATTATCAATAATTTTGAGCTTTTTAATGCCGCTGGCATAAGCATTTTGCACCAAAGTGGTAAAAGCGATTTTGAGAGAGTACGAGATGCTTATGTTGAAGGCAATCAGTCAACAAAAAATTTGTGTGCATTTATAGATGATATGACAAAAGCATATGATTTTGCAGATTTAGTTTTATGCCGCTCAGGCGCATCAACTATAGCAGAACTAGCTTCAGTGGGGCGTGGGGCTATATTAGTACCATTTCCTTTTGCTACACATGACCACCAAAGCCACAATGCAGAGTTGTTGGTTAAGCAAGGTGCAGCACAAATGTTTGCTGAAAAGGATATGCTTTCACAAGGAATTGTTAAAAAAATTATCGAGTTATTAGAAAATCCATTGCAATTACAGAAAATGGCAAATGAAGCTAAAGAATTAAGCATGGGGCAAGCGGCTAGAAATATTGTACAGAATATTATGGCAATAATTTAAGTAAATAGCTGAAATTTGCATGATGAAGGTAGGTTAATATGCATACAAAAATACGCACTATTCACATGGTTGGCATTGGCGGATCAGGTATGAGTGGTATTGCCGAAGTTTTGTTAAATCTTGGATACAAGGTGCGAGGTTCAGATGCAAGTGAATCAAACACTGTTAGCCGCTTACGCAATCTTGGAGCAGAAATTTTTATCGGTCATGATGCTTGTAATGTCGGTAATGTGCAAGTGCTTGTTAAATCAACTGCTATAAGTGATGAAAATCCAGAAGTACAAATAGCTAAAGAAAAAGCTATACCTATTATACCTCGTGCAGAGATGCTTGCTGAGTTAATGCGACTTCGCCAAGGTATAGCCATTGCAGGTACACATGGTAAAACAACTACTACCTCATTAGTGGCATCGATTTTTGATACTGCAGGAATGGATCCTACAGTAATTATAGGTGGTTTGATTAATGCATATGGCGCAAATGCACGACTTGGGGAAGGAAATTATTTGATTGCTGAGGCTGATGAGTCTGACGGATCATTTTTATGCTTGTTTCCTATTGTAAATGTAATTACCAATGTCGATTTGGATCATGTTGATTATTATAGCAATATAGAAGAAGTGGACAAGGTTTTCATCGATTTTATGAATAAGGTTCCATTTTATGGGCGCAATATTGTGTGTGGTGATGATGCAGGTGTACGTAGACTTTTACCACATATTAACAGACCTGTTTTGACATATGGTTTTAAAGAAGAAAATGCTTTGCGCGCTAAACTCATAGAATGCAGCAAAACAAGTCGTTTTGAAGTGTTGCTGCATGGCAATAGTTTAGGAATTGTTGAACTAAAACAACCAGGTGAACATAATGTCTTAAACGCTTTGGCAGCAATTGGTGTGGGACTTGAAGCAGATATAAGTGCTGCTGATTGTTGCAAAGGCTTAGCAAATTTTGATGGAGTTGGCAGAAGATTTGAATACAAAGGTGAAAAAAATGGCGTAGTTGTAATTGACGACTATGGTCATCATCCAGCTGAAATCGCGGCAACTTTGAAAACTGCTAAGCAAGTATATCCTGACAGGCGCATCTTAGTTGCTTTCCAACCACATCGCTTTAGCAGGACAGAAGCATTTTTTGGTGAATTTTGTAAGGTATTTAATGGAATAGATAAATTATTGTTAAGTGAAATTTATGCTGCTTCTGAAAATCCAATTCCCGGAGTGAGTGGGCAAAGCTTGGCTTTAGGTATACGCCAAGTATCATCTGTAGATGTGACTTATTGTAAGAATTTTGACAAGTTACTTGACGAAGCTGCAAAGTATTTGCGCCCAGGAGATGTTTTTTTAACTCTTGGTGCTGGGAATATAACACGAATTGGACCTAGGTATTTGAGCGAATAAAAAACATATAATAGTGAATAAAAAAATATATTTTATGGCAAAAAAAAATCTTTAAAATTATATTTTTACAGCAAAATTATAGGTTATTATAATGTTAGAAGTAATTAACGAACCAAAATTATCTGAAAGAACTACACTTAGACTAGGTGGAAAAGCTATAGCTGAAGTACGCATATCAGATAATTTTGATGTTAGTGAACTTGAAGAAACATTAAAACAATTGGGCGGTAAAATATTTGTATTAGGTTCAGGAAGTAATCTTTTATGTAGTGACGAGAGAATACCTTATACATTTATACGACCTCACTTTAGTCATAAAATTGATGTAATAAAAAAAAATAGTACGCAAAGCTTGGTTACTGTTGGCTCAAATGTTCGTTTACCACGACTAATAGGAAATTGTGCTAAATTAGGATTGCAAGGTTTAGAAGGTTTATGTGGAATACCTGGCAGTGTTGGAGGTGCTATTGCAATGAATGCAGGTTCATTTGGAATGGAAACTTGTGACACTTTACAATCTCTGAAAATATATTCACCTCAAACTGGTATTGCACACATAGATGCAAAAGACATCAACTATAGTTACAGGCGATTTGAAATAGATAAAATTAACACGTGGTTTTTTGTACTTAATGCAACTTTTATGTTGACGCATGCAAAAAATAATGTCATCAAAGAAAAAATGGTTCTAAACTTTTTCAAGAAAAAGTCTACACAACCGATAAAACAATGGAGTGCTGGGTGTTTATTTAAAAATCCATCGACGGAGCAACCAGCAGGAAAGTTATTAGAACAATGTGGATTTAAAGGTAAAAGTAAAGGTGGAATGAAGTTTTCTTCATTACACGCTAATTTTTTAATAAACGAAGGTAAGGGAAGTGCTTCTGCTGCCTTTGATTTATTAAATGAGTCAAGGGAAGCTGTTGAAAAAGAATTTGGGCTTGTATTAACACCTGAGGTTAAGATTTTATGTCCATAAATAAATCACGCAATGTACGCAAACAAAGCTCGCAAACTAAGCGAAGCGTTCGTAATACTTATAAAAACAATAGTATTAAGAAGCGTGGTTTTACAATGCCTTCCATGCCAAGTTTAAGTGTGTTTAAGCTGTTTGGAATGATAGTGTTATGCGTGTTTCTAACTTGTGCTTTTATTGTTGGCATTGGGGCTGGGACAATTTGGATTTATAATACTGCAACCACCAGTGATTATTTTGCAACTCAAAATGTTAAGGTTCTAGGTAATATAAGATTATCAAGGGATATGGTTCAAGATTATGCTGGCATACATGAAGGTGATAACTCACTTGCCATTAGCATAACTAAGGTTGAGCAAGCTTTACGCAAAACCCCTTGGGTCGAGGCTGTTTCAGTTAAAAGGATTTTGCCAAATAGTTTTGTTATCACATTAAATGAAAGAATGCCGTCATTTTGGGTTAAGCAAGACGGGGTGTTATTTTATGCTGATGAGCTTGGTAATATTATTGCTCCTGTAGAAACAGAAAATTTTATAGCATTGCCAGTGCTTGAAGTTGAGCATGGTGCAGAAAAAAATATTGCTAATCTTCCAAGGTATTTAAAGGATTTAAAGTCTGGTCAACTACCAATTGAATATGGGGCAATATCAGCATTTAAGATTAGCCATGATAAGGGATTGGAATTGTATCTTGATGATAGAGAAATACAATTGTGTTTGGAGCTTGATAGTTGGCAAAATAATTTAAAACGCTTGTCGCTTACAATTGGTGACTTAGCAAGACGAAATGAATTGTCAAATGTACGTGAAATTCGTGCTGCAAGTGGTAATGTGTGGGTTATTCGAAATACATAGTTTATTTAGATGAATAATATTTTTAGGAAAGTATCGTGAATAGCATCTTTTGGAGTAATTATGAGTAAATCCGAACTAATTGTTGGCCTAGATATTGGAACGACCAAGATTTGTGCTGTGGTTGGAGAACTCACAGAAGATGGATTAATTGATATAGTAGGCATTGGTACAAGTGTATCTACAGGATTACGAAAGGGTGTTGTTGTTAATATTGAGCAAACTGTACACTCGGTACGTAAAGCACTTGAAGAAGCAGAGTTGATGGCCGGATGCGACATACAAGCAGTTTATGTAGGTATGGCAGGAAGTCACATTATGGGTATTAACAGCCATGGAGTAATTGCTGTTAAGGGTGGGGAAGTTACACAGCGTGATATTGAGCGCGCACTTGATGCTGCAAGAGCTGTTGCAATCCCTGCTGATAGAGAAGTTATCCATATTTTACCGCAAGAATATATAGTTGATGATCAACGCGGAATTGCTGATCCTCTTGGTATGGCCGGTGTTAGACTTGAAGTTAAAGTACATATTGTTACCGGAGCAGTTTCATCTGCACAAAATATTGTACGTTCTTGTCATCGCAGTAATTTAGAAGTGGCTGACATAGCACTTGAATCACTTGCATCCGCAAAAGCTGTACTTACTGAGGAAGAAAGAGAAATTGGCGTTGCTCTAGTAGACCTTGGGGGAGGGACTACGGACATAGCTATATTTGCCAATGATGCCATTAAGCATACTGCTGTGCTTGCTCTTGGTGGTCAAAATTTAACTAACGATATTGCATTTGGACTCAGGACTCCTATGGCATCTGCTGAAAAAATCAAGGTTAAGTATGGCTGTGTACTTAAAGAATTGATTAGTCAGGATGAATTTATCGAAGTACCAAGTGTTGGTGGGCGTGATGCTAGACATCTTTCACGTCAAGTTTTGGCTGAAATATGCGAGCCACGTATGGAAGAAATTTTATACCTTGTAGATCAAACCCTTATACGCTCCGGTTTTAAAAATATGATTGGAGCAGGAGTTGTGCTTACGGGTGGAACAGCTTTAATTGATGGATGCCAAGAGCTTGGAGAGCAAATTTTTAATTTGCCAACACGCATTGGCTATCCAAGAAATGTGGGTGGGCTTAAGGATGTAGTAAATAGCCCAAAATTCGCAACTGCGGTTGGTTTATTGCGCTATGGTGCTGAGAAAGAAAACCAAGGGCAAAAAAACTTTACCAGTCACGAGACCACAATGTTTAATAACGTGCTTGCACGTATGAAAAAGTGGTTTAAGGATATTTCTTAAATCAAACTTATTAGCTTAAGGAGAGGCGTATGGAACTTTTTGAATTTGAAAACTCTTTGACAGGACATGCAAAAATAAAAGTTGTTGGTGTTGGCGGCGGCGGTGGTAATGCTGTGCAATATATGATTGAATCTGGATTGCGTGGTGTATCATTTGTATGTGCTAATACAGATATGCAAGCATTAAATAGAAGTTCAGTGCAACATAAAATACAAATTGGTGAACAACTTACACGTGGACTTGGTGCAGGTGCAAACCCACAAGTCGGCAGAGAAGCAGCCCTTGAAAGTGTGTCAGCCATAAGAGATGCATTAGAAGATGCTGACATGGTTTTTATAACAGCTGGAATGGGTGGAGGCACTGGTACTGGCGCAGCGCCGGTAATTGCACAAGCTGCTAAAGAAATGGGTGCTCTAACTGTTGGTGTTGTTACAAAGCCATTTAGTTTTGAAGGTAATAAGCGTAAGGCTGCTGCAGAGGCTGGACTTGAAGAATTTCGTCAACATGTGGATTGTTTAATTACAATTCCAAATGATCGACTATTGGCTTTTGCTCCGAAAAAAGCTCCATTTACAGAAATGCTAAAAAAAGCAAATGATGTTTTATACTACGCAGTTAAAGGTATCTCTGACGTCATTATGGAAGAAGGCATGATAAATGTAGACTTTGCAGACGTTCAAACTGTTATGCTTGAAGCAGGTCTTGCACTTATGGGAACTGGAATGGCTAATGGTGAAAATCGTGCTCGTGAGGCTGCACAACGTGCTATTATGAGCCCATTATTAGAAGATGTTTCACTAGATGGTGCAAAGGCAGTTTTGTACAACATTACAGCATCAATGGATATTTCTGGTGAAGAAGTAGGTGAAATTGGTGATATTATCAGTGCTGCTGCAAGCCCTGATGCCAATATAATATTTGGTGTAGTTTTTGATGAAAATGCTGGTGATGATTTGCGCATCACTGTAATTGCAACAGGTATTGATTCTCAAGAATTACCAAAGGTTGCAAGTCAAGCCACTGTAAGCAGTTTTTCTAGACCAAAGCCTGCACAAAATGCAAATGCTCAAAATGTGCGTCGTCAGGCATCACCTATGCAAACCACTGCTACTTATGTTCCAAAGAATGAAAGTGAGGTCAACTATATACCTGAACCTATGGTTAGGGATAATCGTAGTGGTCAAGTTGAATCTTGGTACGATAGTAAAAGTGACTTGCCTCCATTTGTACTAAAACGTGAAGCTATGGGCATGGGACAACGTACTAATTATACTCCGGGTACAGAAGAATTTGTTATTGATGAAAATGATTTTGAAATGCCAGCCTTTATTCGTAGAGGGGCAGATTAGTATAAAGATTTACAAGGCTTGGCTTTTTATGGTTTGTGCCTAGCTATGTAGGGCTTGTTATGTTGGGATTTGTTCTTGACGTGAGCAAAAGGAACATGGGCCATAAAAGCCAAAGTACTTGTAATGCGCATGTTTTGCGCAGCGAGAAATTATATGAACAAGTTTAGGCTTGTGCATATAAAACGCTAAAGTGCATAGTGGACTTTAGCGTCGTAAATGGTGTTTTGAAAAAAAGAAACTCCTTCCCTAACGCTCCGCTACCAACCTCTCCGGTGGCGGAGCAACGAGGGGCTGCATGGTGCGGCCCCTTTTTTCATGTTTTATTGTAATGTGTTATGATGGTCGACTCTGATCCATTGCTCTCTTCTGAAGTCCCCGGAGGGATACTTGGAGGTAATATTTTTGCCAAAGTATAGCCTTAAGGCAATGCGTGGAGCCTTTCTGAAAAGCGCATGAAAATGCATTTTTCAAGTATTGACTATGGTAGATAGCTTAATACGATAAACAAAGGCTTAACTAAGGCATAGCTTGCAAGTGGATGATTCCAAAAGACAGTACGTATTTTATTGCTATTAATAATGTTATTTGGTTTATTTTCGCCTATCAAATTTATACTTACATATGTAGTTGCTTGGTCTTTATTTGAAGATTGTATTTTACCTTCAAAAATTGACCAATTATCCTTAGGTAAGATAAAGCAAAGTAAACTATTTTCAATGTTATTTGCCTCAGCATGTGACAGTTTTGCCAAAGCATAGAGCTGTGTTTGAGCTTCGGGAATTAATTGAAAAATAGTTTCGCCAAAGCTTACAGCTTGTCCATTAAGTGGTATTTTATTGGAAAGGTAACCATTGACTGGTGCGTAAATCATACTTGGGTCAATATTATTAAGAGGCATATTTTTATGTGCTAAAGCTTGCTGGCTGCTACGAATTTTATGCAGTTCTGTTTCAATAGTACTTCTGCTTTGACTTGCAAGTTCAAAGGCTGCTTTAGAATTTTGCAAATTTCTTTCTGCTAAAAGTTCTGCTTTTTGTGCAACTTCTTTTTGTGCTACAGTACCACCTTGAGCATCCATACTGCGCCTTGCAAACTGTGCTTTTGCATGTTCAATGGAATACTTCTCCATATTGGCTTTATGCATGCTTTCTTCATGACGAGCAAGGGCAATGCGTTTAATCATATCCTCAGCTGCTCTTTGTACCTCTGCAATATGCTCAGCCGTGCTTTGTGCTGTATTTATTGTACCAAGGACTAGGTTTTTGGCAGCCATCATGTGCTGTAAATAATCATTTGGATCAAGTCTTGCGATAAGCTGGCCAGCTTGTACATATGCATTTGGCTCAACCATTATGCTGCTAATTGTACTTGTCATAGGTGAGGTAATGGGTATAAATCCTGCTGACAACTCACCATCCAAACTAACAACACGACCATTGTAAATCCAAAATAAAAAGGCAAATAAACATAATATAAATAATGACTTAATAATAAAAGGAAGTTTACTTTTTTTTGTTTTGCTTTTAGGTGGCATTTCTAAAGTATTTGACATGTTTATCCTTTGAGTTGCTCGATCTTAAAAACTTCACATGCTAGTTGCTTTAATATGCATATAAAATCATATTGGCGAGCTTAAAGTTTTGATTTATGCGGTCATTTTATGATGATCCTTAGCTAGAACTTCTTCAAGTAAGTTCTCTTCAGAAGCAAAATTTTCATAAAAACTTTTTTCTGCTTGTGAATCACCTATTAAATACATTTCTTCGCCTTGCTGCAAAATATGCTTGGGATCAGGGTTAATATGCATTTTTCCATTATTATCTCGTAGGGCTGCAACACTGCAATGACTAAGACTTCTAATACCGCTGCTCATTAATTGTTTATTGTGTAGTTCCTTGCCGACAGTGCTACGAAATAATTTTAGCCCCTCATTCAGCATAAATATTTTGCCAGGAGCTAACAAATTAATAATACTGCTGGTCATCATTGAAGCTAGAGAAAGTACTAAGTCAGCACCTGCAGCGTGCAAAATACCCACGTTACGGTCAAGTGTTGCACGACTAATAATTTGTATATCTGGGCGTAAACGACGACAATAAAGAGTTAAATATATATTAGTATCATCATCATGTGTGGTAATTAATACTGATGGGCTGGTGCGAATGCCTGCTTCTTCCAATATGTCAATGTCAGCCGCGTCACCAACAATTAGCTTATTTGCAAGTAGATTATGACGTAAGCGACTGTTTTTATCTACAATATGATATTCACGCTGTGTAGAGTCTAAATGTTGAGCTGCTGCTATACCTACACGCCCACCACCTAAAATAAGAATTGGCCCATTTTCTTTGTTGGTTATGCGATCTCCAAGTAATTTATCAACAGACTTAATTTGTTCTTTTGTTCCAGCCATTACTAAAACAGAGGCGTCAGTAAATTTTGTATCTGGCTTTGGAAAAATAAATTTTCCGCGCTCCCATACTCCTACAACATTGACTCCAGTATCACGCCGTAAACCGCATTCAAGTAAATTTTGATTAACTAAGCAAGTGCGCATAACTGGTGCTTCTGCAATGATTAAATCACCATATTGATTGATAATACTTGATGGAGCTTGCTCATTTATAATGCGTCTTGCAAGCGCAACTCCAAGTAATTTATGAAATTGAATGACATGTGTTGCTCCAGCAAGACTAAGAATATCAATGGCATCATCACTTTGTACACTAGAAATTATAGGTATATTGCTGTTAACATCACGTGCAGTAAAAGTAATGTTGGTATTACGCATATCATTATCAAGGGCAACAAGCATTGCAGCATTTTCAATATGCAAATTTTGATAGACCGTGCCTTCATCGTGGTCACCAACAATAGCATTGTAGCCTTGATCTATAAGGTCTAGTGTACTTTGAGCATCACTAGTTAGTAATACGCATGTAGTGCCATAGCGTTCAAGTGCATCAACGGTATTTAATGTTAAAGGACTTATACCTACAAAAATAAGATGGTCTTTTGTTGAGGGTGGCAATGAGCGAGGTGTGCTTTGCTTTCTTTGTGCTTCTAGCCAAGGGGCATAAAAAAATTGAATGAATGTAAATGGCAACATAACTAATAACAAAATAACGCCGGATATCATTACTATAATAGAAAATATCCTGCCTGTATCTGAAGTAAAAGTAATATCGCCAAAACCTAAAGTGGACATAACAGTAAGTGTCCAATAAACCCCTGTAACCCATGAATAAGATTGCCCTTCAAACTGCATTATATAGTGAAAAATAATACTGTACGCAGCAATAAGCAAAATGAGTAACATGACAAAACGTAACAAAAAAGCAACATTACGTTTTGCTCCGCGCTGTTGCATAAAAATTGTTAGTTGGGCAGATAAAAATTTCATACATTTTTTTTAATGATAATTTACATTAAGAGCAATATATTTTTGTCACTCACACAAATAAAATTGCTTATGCGCTTAACTAGTATAAAATAAACATGAAATTTAAAAAAATCCTCATATGAACATTGTGTACGTATTTTTTCGATAGTAAGTGTTACTCATTGCATTATTGTGGGATTGATAAAATTTATTGAGCACCTTTGGATTAATGTAATATTGACATATCACATGTATGAGATAATATTTAATGACAGTGCATGGGCATATTTTATGGAAATGCTGA
>CAYJPT010000014.1:0-25256 GCA_964372165.1 uncultured Desulfovibrionaceae bacterium
TGGCATAAATACCACGGCGTTCAAAAGACCGCCTTTGGCATAAAGCACGCCCACTCCAAATACCCCTTTGGGGACGCCAGAAACAAGTTCTGGCTTATTTTACAGCACGCGAAATTTTTCTTACAGAAAAATTTCGTTAGTCGTCACGTGAAAAATATATTTTAGTACCATAAAAATACCAGAAAAGTACATTCCATGCCCTTATCTATGGCATTTTTATTTGTCCATTTTTGCTAAAAAATAATTTATTTTCAGTATTTTGCATAGTTTTCCAGTGCCGACTACTTATAACTAAGCACTAAGCCTTGCACCACCAGTGCCCATCCATCTACCAATACAAAGGCTAGTAATTTAAATGGTAATGAGACAACCGTTGGAGACATCATCATCATACCCATAGCCAGTAAAATATTTGAAAAGATTATATCAATAGTCACAAAAGGTAGATAGAGTAAAAAACCCATTTCAAAAGCCGTTGTCAGCTCTGAGACTGCAAAGCTTGGAATTAGTATGGAAAAATCTGTAGGACCAAGGGTTTTTGCCGCTTCCTCAGGCCAAATACGCTTGGCTGTGTTTAGAAAAAAAGCTACAGTCTTGGGGTTTGAATGTGTAACTAAAAATTCTTGAAATGGCCCTTTAACCTTTTGTACAGTCTCAACCATTTCTACAATGCCCATATTAGCACTAATATTTTCATGCTTTAATAAATTATAAGTTTGTATGCTAATGGGCGTCATAATAAATATGGTAAATATTATGGCTAAGCCATTTAACACCACAGTTGGTGGAACTTGTTGTACACCAAGGGCATTACGAAGTAGCGAAAGCACCACCACAATTTTTAAATATGATGTGCAAACCATTACCAAAAATGGTGCAAGTGATAGTAATAACAATCCCAGTACTAGCATTATGGGATCCATGGTCTGAATCATAAATCTTCCTTTGTAAGTGCGTTGAAAAAAGTTAATCTAACTTCGTCTAGCTGTTTTTTTATGCACACCTAAATACAATTAAGACTTAAAAATTTCTGTTATTTGCACGCCAATTCTGCCTTCAATGTCCACAAGACTTCCTCGACCAATTTGTGTGTTACCCACGCAAATACTTACAGGAGCATCAAGACTTTCAAGCGGACCCAAAACCATACCAGAGCAAAGCTTTGTTATATCTGCAATGCTCATGGAAACAGAACCTAATTGGCATTGCACAGGAATATGGCAGTCCTTGGGATTTGTTAGAATTTGCTTTCTTTCTTCAATGTGTTCTTCTTGCATGTCTGCATTATTTTCAGTTGGTAATATTTCTTTTTGTATTATATCATCTTGCATACTACTCTCCAATGTAATTTGCTTGGTAAAAACGTTTAACCTTGCTTGCAAAAAGCTGTTACCAGGGCAAAGTTTAATGGCAATGTTGTTTGTTTGTGTTGGCATAAGTAGACAATCGCCTCTTTGCAATTGCTCAATATCATTTAACATCAAAGGTTTGGTTTGCCAGACAACCGCAATATTAATCTTTGTATTTTCAAATTCTTGAGTAAGGTTTAAGTCAGCGTTTGACTCATGCTCTTGCTTGTAAACTATGATTTTTTGCTCAAGTATTTCCAGTAAGGTTTGGGGCAAGTCAGTTATAATACCGCGGGTTAAGTTACCAGCGTTTGCAGTATCATTTAACGTAAAAGACAAAGATTGTACATTATTTCCATTAAAGCTCTGGTCTAGAAGATTAAATGTTACAAGTGAACAATCAATCTCTAATATTTTAGATAAATTTTGCAAGAACGCCGTAGCATTATTTTCTATGATAATGTCTAAAAGTTCAGCAGGCAAAAAAGGTATATGCTTTGCTTCAAGTGGTGGAAGAATTAAGGGGACAAGGCTTTCTAAATAACAATTGCATTTATGCGAAGCAATATTAATTTGCATTACGCAAGCCCAAGTGCGTGAAAATATATTATCATCAAAAAGTAATTCGCATTGCCATTTTTTTTCACCAGCATTAATGAGTATGTTTGGCTTAGTTGCAAGTATTGCATTTTGTAAGCGTGCATACACTGTGGAGAGTGTTTGTGGATTAAATTTCTGTACGTTCATATCTTGCCTTATTACGCACTATGCGCTATTATATTTGCATAAAATGTTTTATTTATGGGGTAAATATGGAAATTTCTATTGAGCAATTGCCAAGCACTCTTGTGGTAAGTATGATTGGATCTCTTGATGCTATGGCAGCGCCTAGTGTGGATAAAGCCATGCAAGATGCTTTTGCAAACTTTAGTCCTAGTAAGTGCATTTTCCGTATGGATGGGGTTGATTATATTAGCTCTGCCGGCCTGCGCTCTGTACTTGGTGTTGCTAAAACCATGCGCAAGCTTAAAGGGCAACTTATTTTTGTGGGCATTGTACCAGCCGTGCGTGAAGTTCTTGATATGTCTGGATTTACTTCTTATTTTAAGGAGTTCCCTAATTATGAAGATGCTTTGCATATGGCTTAATGCGTTAATAATCATATATGATAAATGATTGAATTTAATGATTTTGCATACGGAGGAATAAGTTGACTTATGCAAACTCCAGTTCATATTCGTGTGGTTGCAAGCATTGATAGTTTGCCAATTTTGCAGGAATTTGTCCTTAGCACAGCCGATAATATGCATATAGATGAAGAAAGGCGCGGGCATTTGCGTCTTTTGGTGGAGGAGCTTTTTATTAATATATGTACGCATGGTCAATATGCTACCTATGTTGATTTTTGCTTGCAAAAAAAATATGTTAACTATCAAGCAGAAGCACATAATCTATCTTACCAAGAGCCTAAAGTTTCACTACATTGTTTCATGCGTGATGATGGCGTGCCCTTTAATCCGCTTAGACAAAATAGTGATTCACAAATGCCCTCAACTAAACCCTCAGCAAATCTAGCGGATATTCCCTTGAAAAACCGAGACTTTGGCGGAATGGGACTCATTCTTTTGTATAAGCTTGCAAAGCATACTAACTATAGTTATCTCGAAAAAGAAAATTATCTTTCCTTTGAACTTTGATGAAATAATCAGTATTTATGCTTCATCTTTCCACAAAAAGTTACCGCGTGAACGCTGATCACTTTGACTATCACCTTGTTTATTATCGGTATTTCTATCAAGCTCTACAATGCTAACCCCAATTTCTGTATTTTTGCAACTTGCATGCAAACGAGCGGTTAAATTATCCACATTTTGGTGTAATATTAACGCACTATCGTTGTTCTTTGTTTGCATCTCTACAAAAAGTTTACCTTCTTCAAGGCGTAAAATAATTTGCGTATCATGTAAGATATCGTTTTTTACATTTATCCTAACTTCATTTTTATTTTCAGAGCTTGCAACTAAGATGTTATCTACAAGTTTGTTTAATGTGTCTGTATCAATTTCACGCACACTAGATGCATTAATTTGTTCACTTGTTTGCACATTTGTTATGTCTTGACTGTTACCCATGAGGCTTGCAAGTATATTTTGCCCATAGGTATTTTTTGCTTGGTCAGATACTTCAACTTGTTGAAGTATCTTCTTACCTTGTTCTTTATCTTGCATAAAAGTATTAAATTTTTCTAAATCCTTAGCTCCAACTTGCTTTTTAGGTTCAGCTTTAATGTTTTGCGCCTCATGGATATTATTATCAGCACTTTTAATTTTGTTCATAAGCCCTCCGCTTCAGCTTCTTCGGCTTTTTCCTGTAAAAGTTTTTGTTCAGTACTCCAGAGCTTATGGTGTTCAAGTATCTTTGCTTGCTCTTTTCTGTCATGTAGCCATTTGGCATGGGCCTGCTCTTCTTCGTTTTGCTTTAACTTTAACTTTGTTTTGGCTGCATTGACCTCATCTGCAAGCATTTGTTCTTTATCAACTAATTGCTTGACTTTAATATGAAATTCATCTAAGCGTTTTTGTGAAACCACTTCTCCCTTAATTTCTGTAAAAAGTAATTTTTCTTTTTTAGGTCGCTCAAGCTTAAAAGAATTATATACCTCTATGGCTTTTTGCAGGGCTTGCTCAGCCACAATTTTTTCGTCGCGCGCCTTACTAAGCTCTCTTTGGGATTGCTCCTCACGCATTGCACAAACACGTAAAAAAGCCTGCAAAGGGTATTTATTCACGCAATACAATCTCTTAGCATTTGCAGACATTCTTCAAAGCTATGCTTCTCATACTTATCTTGTTGTAAAAAACTACGCATCATCTCGATATGTTCAATAGCTTTATCCGCCAAATGATCAGTGCCCTTTTTGTATTCACCGATCTGTACTAATAATGAAATTTCTTCATATTTGGCATAAAGCTTACGAAATTCTTGGGCAAGGCTTTGATGCTCTTTACTGGTTACTGCACCCATGACGCGGCTAATGGATGCAAGCATGTCAATGGCTGGATAGTGATTAGCAGCTGCAAGATTACGCGAAAGAATAATATGCCCATCCAAAATGGAGCGAGTTTCGTCAGCAATGGGCTCTGTCATGTCATCACCCTCTACAAGCACAGTATAAAAAGCCGTTATGGATCCTTTATCCGAATTGCCAGCACGTTCCATAAGGCGTGGCAAAGAAGAAAATACCGAAGGTGGAAAGCCTCGCCTAGTTGGAGGTTCACCAGCTGCAAGACCAATTTCGCGTAAAGCTCTTGCAAATCGTGTGACAGAATCCATTAAGAGCAAAACATTTTTGCCTTCATCGCGAAAATACTCGGCAATGGCAGTGGCAACATAGGCTGATTTTAATCTCTCCATGGAGGACCTATCCGAGGTAGAAACCACAAGCACAGATTTTGCCAAACCTTCTTCACCAAGGTCATACTCTATAAATTCACGCACCTCTCGACCACGTTCACCCACTAAAGCAAGCACAGTCACATCAACATTAGCTCCGCGCACAAGAGAAGAAAGTAAGGTACTTTTACCACCACCAGCTGCTGCAAAAATGCCCATGCGCTGCCCTGTGCCACAAGTTAATAGACCATCTATGCATTTAATACCTAAGTTGACAGGACTAGAAATTATTTTACGCTTAAGTGGAGATGGTGGGTCTGCATAAACGGGATAATGCTTATGCCCCTCAATGGCAGGACCACCATCTATGGGTTGCCCAAGACCATCAAGCACTCGCCCAATCAATTCTGGACCAACAGCTACAGAATGTGTTGTACCAGAAGGTATAACCTCTGTGGCAGTGGAAAGACCATGCATTTCACCAAGGGGAGTTAAAATTGCAGCTTCATTGGAAAAACCTACCACTTCAGCGTAAAGTTGAAGCTCATCCCATGGATTACGCAAAAGGCATACTTCGCCAATGCGTACACCAGGCACAATAGCTTTTATTATTGTACCGGTAACTTCCTTAACTTGCCCTCGTACCTCAACCGAAACAGAAGTTTTGAGAGCATTTTCTAAGGTATTACTAATATAAGAAAGACGCATGTTTATACCTTTTTCAAATGTTCTTCAAACACACGACGTAAAACGGCCATTTGTACTGAAAGTGACGCGTCTATAATTCCGAGATTACTTTCTAATACACAAGCACCTAAGGGTAGTTTTGTATCAGCAACAATACGTATATTATCAATACCATAGGCAGTATTTGCAATACTTGCAATTTCATTTTGTACCAATTGCAAATCTTGTGGACAAACATGTATAACAACATCTTTTTGACCACGTACGTAGCTTAAAGAGCGTCGCACAACACTAATAATTTTTTCTTCTGGGGGAATTTCATCAAGCACGCGTTGCAAAGATTTCATCACAAGGTCAACGGTGGTTTTTTCAAGGCTTTCAATAAAATCAATACCTTTAGCAATAGCCTCAAAGGTGCGTTCGGCCATTTCAAGTCGGCCTTCTTCAAGGCCCTCTTCGTAGCCACGGGCTTTTTCTTGTTCAAATGTCTTCTGTGCTTCTTGCCTAATATTTAGTGCTTCGTCCCTTGCGGCTTGTAAAATTTCATTAGCCTCAAGTAAGGTTGTGTACTCATGAGCTTTCAAGATGCAAGCGTCGGGATCTATTTGAATATGTTGCTTTTTTAAGCAAAAAATGTTGTCCATCCTTCCTCCCAAGGGCATGCAATCTCTTTGTACAATAATACGCGTAAGAGTGGCCAAGCATTATTATTTGTTGAGCTAAATGGGCTGATTTGGCTTTGTGCACTGCTTGGAAAATGCTTGGAAAAAATTTCAATATTTGGTACATAGGCACAAAGTTCATCTAAAATTACTAAACTGCGCAAAAACAAGTTTTGCCCACCATCTTGCACACAGCTAAGCACTGACCAAAGACCATATGCTACAATGCATTCATCAATTTTTAAGCCCTCAAAGCCAAGTGTGCTTGCATCTTGCATAGCATTTTGACGTACAAGTGCAGCATGGTTTTGATACATTTGTGATTTTTTCAAACTAAATTCATACGCACTAATATATTTGGCTTGGCCTTTGTAGGGTGTTATATCTTCAAGTGCGCGTATTTTTTCAACGTCTTTACGAGACACTGTTTTAGTAATTTCATTTGCACAAATGGTCATACCAGCCATAAGAACAAGATGATATAAATGCTCCTTTGGAAGTAGGGCTATACGCGTAATACTATTTGAAAAATCTTCATTTCGTAAGCTATTTATACCAAGAGGTTTGCAAAAAAACTCCTCGTGTCCACCAAGGTTTTTGCACTGCATAACTAGCTTATACAAATTTAAATTATCATTAGTTTCAATTTCATTAACGTGGCACAATCTTTGAGGTATGTTATAAACAAAGCTTTCATAATATTCAGCTAATACCCTTAAGAATAAAGGATTATTATGAAAAATATGTTCATAAAATTTACTTTGCCCCATTGTACCTTGCATACATTAACCTTTATTTTTCATATATCTTGGCCATGCCCAAAACCCTAAGGTTGTGCATAATAAGACAATAATCAGGCCAATAAGTGCCCAAATGAGACCAACCGATGATGGCGCTACTTTTATGCCTAGCACTGTTTTAAATTGTGTTGGGGAAGCATTTTTTACAGCTGGTGCTGCAAATAAAAATACTGAAATATTTTCATATTTTAAATTTTGGATGCTTTTTTCAACCAATTGCTTTATGCGTGCAACTTCATTCTCAATACTGGCATCATGTCTGTGTTTAATAAATATAGAGGCTGAAGAAGGTGCTGAGGTATTGCCAAAGGCATCTGTAGTTGGCAACACCACATGTACTCGCGCATCCAATACACCATTAATAAGAGCAATACTACCGGCAACTTCTTGCGAAAGGGCAAAAATAAGTCTGGCATTTTCTTCTAGCGGTGTGGAAACAACACCTTCTTTTTTAAACACATTTCCAAGTGAGTCATAGCTTGCTCGTGGCAGACCTTCAGCTTCGAGCATTTGCACGCTTGCTCCAAAGTCTACCTCATCCACAAGCACAGAAAAAAGTCCAGCCTGCCCAGGTTGCTTTTGTGCAACAATACCCTTGCCATCAAGAAAAGCTACAATTTCATTAGCTGAACTTTCAGATATATCTGTAAAAACAGTAGTTTGACATCCATACAAAAACAAAGTGCTACACACAAGCAAACTAAGACATATGGTTCGCATATTTTTTACTATCATTATTGGCCCTTTAGGAGGGTTTGCATACCTTGATTGGTTTTTGAGCCCACTTGTCCCAAAATTTGTTGATTGGCTGTAAGTTGGCTAACTTGTAATTGTAAATCAAGCATTTGATTAACTCTACTGTCACCTTGTATTTGCGTTGTTACGCTGTCTCTAGCAACTTTCGCATCATTTTGTATGCTTTCAAGTCCTTGCAAAATACGGTCACCTAGTGATACTTCACCCTTTACTGGTGTTACAGAAGAACTATCTGGTATAGTAGCAGCATTTTGTGCATCAAGACCTTGTACTGTTGATTCTTGCCCCATGGAAACAGGTTGAATGGAATTTATATCAACTGGTTCTGTGACCATATTTTGAAAAGAAGAGGCATCTTCTGCAGAAACTACACTAGGTGTTGATGCAGTTTCACCAACGCTATTGTTGCCAATTTCTTGTATTATTTGTTGGCTTAATGGATCGACCATAATATTACCTCCCATAATCAACCAAGTAAGGCTTATGGTAATAATTAATTATTATTTTATATTTGCTAGTGTTTCTTCAGCAAGACCATATACATCTTCTGGTGTGCCAGCATCAGCAAGAAGTTTTTCTAAAACAGCTCGTCCACGCGCACTATTTTTATTCATGCAGAGCATAAGTCCATACCATGCTTTGCTGTGTGGGTCTGTTTGCAAGAATTTAGCACCTTGTTTTTCTAGCACTTCAATACCTTTTGCATAGTTGCCTCTATGGGCGTGGCACATGGCAAGGCCCAAGATTGGTCCAATTTGTCCTTCACGTAAAGGTATAAGATTTTTAAAAATTTCTTCACTTAGGCGTATGTTCCCAGACCATAGACCAGATAGGGCTATTTTACCTAATAATTTAGCAGTTCCATCATTAATGTGCATAAAATCCCCCTACATTTTTTGGGCAACACTTTCCTCGGCCTCGGTAAGTTTTTTAATAAGTCCGCTGGCAAGGCTCATCATAGTAGAATATTCAGTGGCAAGCATGTTAAATTCAATCATATCTGTTTCACTTAATTCACTTTTATTGGAAAATTCTGCAATTTGAGTTGAAAGATCGTTAATGGAACCGGTCATGCTATCTAATGCGCTGTTGGCTAAATCACTCATAATGTAATCCTCTTGTAATATTTAACTTTTATTTGATTGTTGATGAAAACGTAATGCAACAATACTATACGCTGCCATGATGGCATTGCGTAAATGTTGTGCCTGATTAAAGTCTCTTGGTGAAAGCCCCTTAGCAATGTCTGCATCAATCATATCCACTTGTTTGCTCAAAGCTTCAATAATTGTTTCTAAAGCTTTTACTCCACGTTTTTCCAAGGCCTTGTCCAGGGAAAAATTGTCAGCATAAATATCCATTCTACCTCCAGGTGTTTAACTGGTTATTATCTAGTCGTAGCTGAAAAAGTCATTTCCAATGACTTTTTAAAAGGCACACTGGCTTCAAATACCCTTTTGGGGATGCCAGAAGCAAGTTCTGGCTTATTTTACGCCGTGCGAAATTTTTCTGTAAGAAAAATTTCGTTAGCCGGCACTTAAAAAGCAAGTGCGTTAGTGCCATAATAATGCCAGAAAAGTGCATTTCATGCCCTTATTTATGGCATTATTGTTTGTCCATTTTTGCAAAAAAACAATGTATTTTCAACATATTGTTTAGTTTTTTAATGTTTACTATCTAGGACAATAAACTAAAAGGTCATTTTTAACAAAGGTTGAATAAGTTTCTCTAACCTCTTGCACCACAAAACCATTGGGTAAGCGTGCGCCTTGATTATAATGATTATCTTGATAAATAACATACATTTTAGAGCCTTGACTGCCAATTTCTAAGCTCGAACAAAATTCTTTTTCTTGTACAGCATGGGTTTGATTTAAACTTTTTGGCTCACTAGAGTTACTGGTTTGCACAGGCTTTGGTTTAACAAAAGGCATTACACCGCGCGTCATACCAACGACTTCTTGCACAAATATACCTAAATTCTTTTTTTGTTCAGGAGAAAGTGCAGAATTTTCTATCAAAATTGCATAGGGGCCAGGGGTTAAATGTATAACACTTTGTAAGCCTAAGGCTGCTAAGCTTGCCTGCAAATTATCCTTAATCTTGTTATAATAAGTTATGTTCTTATTGAAATTTATTTTATCCAATGCATCTTGCATGGGTGCAAGTAAGCTTTGTAAATTCTTATCATCGTAAATATAACCAGCAATACTTAAGCCGCTAGATAGAACTTGAACACGCAAGAGTGAACCTTCTGCTTTAATGCGTGTTTCTAAACTTTGAGCTATATCTGCCAAAGAAATAAACTCTGTTTTTACTTCAAAGGGTAATCCTTTTAAGGCTTGCTCCAGTTGTTCTTGGATTTGACTATCCTTAACACCACCGCTAACATGCCATACAAAATCATTATCTTCTTTAATTGTCAGGTCAAGAGCATCAAGACTATTTAACACGGCCTCGATATCTTGACGTTGTAATTCTGCTTTGCTTGGCCCTGTTAGAGAAGAAATACCCCCAACACATAGGGCAATCAGTAAAAAGAACAACAAAATGCGTTGAGCAATGCTTTTAGCCTTTAAGCCATTCTTAGTATTAATAGTTAAATTGTCACCATTTAAGCTAAGGGTTTGGCTTTGATTACTCACTTGTTCATTTGCTATATTTTCAGCTGTTTCAATAGTGTTTGAGTGATTTTCCATTTCTTGCATAGTGGGTATGCTAATGCTTGGCCACTGATTAATTTCAGCTGCACCAAGGGCTGCATGCACTTGCCCAAAACTTATGCAAGTATAAAGTGCTACTTCTACGCCTTCAGCAGGTACAAGCTGACCTTGTATATAGTTATCTACAATCTCAGCTTCTTGCTTTGGAATTAGCATTATTTTTGTATCATCGTAAACTTTTAAGGTGGCTTGATGCCTTGCCACGTCATTTAGCAAGATATCACAAAGAGCATCGCTACCTATTTCCCAATCACCTGGGCTAAGTTCGATTTTGGCATCTTTATGTACGCCACTAAGTATACGTAAAATAATACTCACAATGCTTACCTATTGTTTTATTACAAATTCCTAAAGGTTTCTCTCTTGTGTATCAGAATTCACAGCTGGCGGCATGGGTCGCACCACAGGAGAACCAATGGGCATGGCTTCTGTTGATACTGTAGGAGTTTCTGCCGGCATGGTTTTTCTTGCTTCTGGAGTGCTATAAACTCTCTTAGAGCACCCACCGCTTGGCGGAGGTGGTGGAGCCACACGAGGGTGCATGGTTTTATCAAAGTTAGTGGCTAAGCTACTTGGTAAATCCGGTAAATTTTTAGGATCAATAATGCGCGGTGAAATAATAAACAAGCGTTCTTGCTTGCCCACTGTATCCTCCTCAGTCTTAAATAAATGCCCAAGCACCGGTATATGCATTAGTACCGGTATGCCATTGGCAACAACCTGCTTTGTTTCATAATAATAACCACCGATGACTAAAGCTTGCTGATTACCCACTACGGCTTGAGTGCTAATGGTGGTTTTGCCAACTTGGGGTAAATCAAGACCAGATCCACCAGAAGGAGGAGTGCTTACACCATCTTCTACATTAACAACTAGTTTTACTAAGGGTTTACCATTATCTTGCTGAACAATTTGTGGTGTTACACGCAAAACTGTACCATAGGTTACATCAAAAAGGTCAACAGTTTCATAACCTTCTACCCTAACGTAAAAGGTATTTGTATTTTCAAGCACAGCTTCAATATGGTCAGATGTAAGTACAGTTGGACGTGAAAGCACTGAGGCATTGCCTTCTGTTTCTAAGGCTTCAATTCTCGCCATTAAGGTATCTATACCATTAGTAAATACGCTAGTCACTTGCAAGCCTTGTCCTATAGTACTTGCAAAATCAAGTGGGTTTGTGGCAGTGCCTGTATTAGCTCCACCAAAAACAGAAGTACCATCAACAACATTTCGATTAAAATTATAAGCTAAACCTAGTGAGCGCATGCTGTTCACGTTAACATCGGCAATTGCTGCACGAATTTCCACAAGAAACACTGACTTATCAAGCTCTTCAATGATAGTATCGTAAAAAGGCATGAGGTGTTCTTCATCCCAAACAATAACAGCATTAAGGCGTGGATCTGCTAAAATTCTTGCCCCAGTCGTGGCAACAGGTGAGGCAATGCTACCTTGGGCTTTGCCTTGTGCATCTTGTTGGGTTGGCACATAGCCTTGCGTGCCGCCACCAGCACGCACCAAGCCTTGCCCCATACGTCTATTAACTTGCCCTTGTGTTGAGGAGGCAGAGGTATTAGCTTGGTCAATATCTTGCGTACCAACTAATTGCCTTAAAAGTGAGGCTACACCCGGCAAGGTTTTAGTTTGCTGACCAAGATTTACGGTTAGATCTTCAGCAAAGGCATGCTTTAGCTTAAATACTCGCGTAACCTTTGGTACTGGCGGAGCAAGTTGAATAATAGTACTGGCAACTGATTGAATAATATCAACATAGGCCTTTGGTGCTGTAACCATAACCATCATTCCATCTTCACCTGAGCGCAAGGGATATTGTGGATCGTAAGCTCCCATTTGTCGTAAATTGGAAGTAAGGGTTGATTTTCCGGCAAAACCAAGAGCCACAATTTCATTTTGCAGAGCAGATTTATTATCAAAATGCATGGTGGAAGCATTTAGATAGGTAGAGATATTTTCTGAGCGATCTAAAAACCCCATAAACTCTTGGGGATTGTTAAATGAAAATTGACCGGTTATATTGCCACCAACTTCTGGAGCAACCATACAAGCACGGTTTAAAAATGTGGCATAGGCGCATAAAAATTCCGTTACTGGGGTATTGTCAGCACTGTAGTGGAAAGTAGCTGCTGTGCTACGTATGGGTGTAAAAGTTATAAAAACAAGCACCACAATAAATAAAAACAATTTTTTAGACATGCCGCACAAACTCCAGTTGGAATGATGAAAATTTTATTTATAAGTATTAAACAATTATCTTTTTAAATTTGACATAAAAAACATTAAGTTGCAAGTCATGATATTTGGTGCACCTTTATAAGCATTATATGACGGCCTGTTACAAACAGTTAAAACAATAACGAAATTTATTCACTGTTTACCTATCATCTTTCCTTAAGTTGTTCAAAAAGTGTAAACTGCAAGGAATATAATTTTTTTCGAGAAAGGATAGCACTATTATAATCCATTAAACGAAAAAAAAGTAATCTGTCGATGTAAATTGAACTTTTTAAACAAACTGTTAGCACACCTCTGCATCTTTATGGATACAAAGGTGTGCATTTTAATTAAGCTTGGGCGGCAGACTTTCTACCATCACTAGCCTGTTGTAATAGCGATTGAGCCATTTGCAAAATGGTTGAACGCTTGCTTGCAGCATCATTTGTTACAAGCATTTGTTGCTCATTTTGGCTTGATACTGTAGATTGTGCCGTTTGTAAGTTTTCCATAATGGATGAAAATTCGTCATATGTAAATTTACCATCAAGACCTATGCCCGAATCAGCTGATCCAGATCCATCAGCCACAAGTCCAGAGTTCACAAGTGCTGGCCTATAGGTATTTAACCACTTGTCAGCATCTGTTCCAGGTTCATAATACATTACGCGAGTCTCACCATTGCCAGCTTGATAGGTAACGGACATTAAACCATCAAGGCTGGTGTCATCGTCACCATAAACATAGTCATCACCATCCTCTACAATAGCTACAACACCATTAAGATATGTTGGGTCATCTCCATTATCTTTTGCTTGCGAACTATAGGAATTAAGCATTTGCATACAATCATTAATTTGTGCAAGTGTTGTAATTTGGTTGCTAGCCTCTTCAAATTGTGTATTAAATACCCCATCTTGCGCTTGAAGCGAAGTCAAAGAAAATATCATGCAAAGAGTTGTAAAACTCACACTTTGTGTGCTTGTAGCACCTGTTGCATCGGTTGTAGTAATCTCAAAAAAACCGGTACTTGCATTATAATCTGATCCGGTAACATAGGTAGACATATATCTCTCCAAAAAGATTTAAATATTCATTGATTGTTGCTTTCAATATTTTATGTTTGAGCTGCAGATTCTCTTGCATCAGTAGCTTGTTTCAAGAGGCTTTGAGCCATTTGCAAAATGGTTGAGCGTTTGCTTGCAGCATCATTGGTAACAAGCATTTGTTGCTCATTTTGGCTAGACAAAGTAGTTTGAGCAGTTTGTAAGTTTTCCATCAAAGCATTAAATTCATCAGGATAAAACAAACAATCAGTACCAACACCAACATTGTTAGTGCCAGTCCCGTCTTGCACAAGACCACTTTCCACAAGGGCTGGTCTGTAGGTGTTAATCCACATATCTGCATCGGAACCCGGTGTGTAATACATGGTATCTGTATTTCCTTGCTCACTCACATAGGTAATAGACTTGCAGCCTGATACATCGGCATCAACCGCTCCACCATCATGACTGATTGCTACATAGCCATCGAGTTCTATAACGCTGCCATCATCAGCATTTTGCACTTGTGCACTGTATTTATTAAACATTTGCATACAATCATTTATTTGGGTAAGTGAAGTAATTTGATTACTTGCGTCTTCAAATTGAGTGTTAAATACTTCATCTTGAGATTGTAATGAAGTTAAAGAAAATATCATGCAAAGGGTTGTAAAACTAACACTTTGCGTGCTTGTTGCGCCTGTTGCATCGGTAGTTGTAATTTCAAAAAATCCAGTACTTGCATTATAATCTGATCCAGTAACGTAACTAGACATGGTATTGCTCCTAATATATAATAACCAATAGCGTTATGCTTGCGATGCAGACTTTCTTGAATCTGCAGCTTGTTGCAATAAACTTTGAGCCATTTGCAAAATGCTAGAACGCTTGCTTGCAGCATCATTGGTAACAAGCATTTGCTGTTCATTTTGGCTAGACATGGTAGTTTGAGCTGTTTGTAAGTTTGCCATAAAGGAATCATATTCAGCTTTAGTAAATGCGCAGTCAGTACCGACACCAGAATTGCTTGCTCCAGTACCATCAACCACAAGGCCACTTTCCACAAGTGCTGGTCTGTAGGTGTTAAGCCACATATCCGCATCGGAACCTGGTGTATAATAAACGGTACTTGTACCACCTTGATCATTGGTATAAGTAATAGATTCGCAGCCTGATAGATCAGTGCTAACTGGTGAACCATCACTACTAACAGCTGGTGCACCATCATTACTAATTCCTACATAGCCATCGAGTGTTAAAAAACCATCTTCACCCATAGTTTGCACTTGTGCACTGTATGCATTAAACATTTGCATACAATCATTAATTTGGGTAAGTGAAGTAATTTGATTACTTGCATCTTCAAATTGAGTGTTAAATACTTCATCTTGAGATTGCAATGAAGTTAAAGAAAATATCATGCAAAGGGTTGTAAAACTTACGCTTTGCGTGCTTGTGGCACCTGTTGCATCGGTAGTTGTAATTTCAAAAAAACCGGTACTTGCATTATAATCTGAACCAGTAACGTAACTAGACATAGTATTACCCTTATTATTTATATAAATAATTATTAGTTAAGCTTGAGCTGCAGCACCTGCAGACTTAATTTCTGCCTCAAGAAAACTTTGCAATATTTGATTAAACTTGCTCATAAGATCTTGAAACATTTGTCTGTTTGATACAGATAGCTGCCTTGAGGCTTCCACTTCTTCTGCCTCTGCTTGAATACCATCGGCCTTAGCATTAATCATACCTTCAGAGCTATTACCAACAGAACTTGTACCTTCACTTAAAGTTTTTGTAAGCATGGTAGTTAGCTGGTTGATGGCTGTTCTGTTTTCAATGGTGGCAAGCTCAGACCTTTCTTGGTTGTCAATAGCCAAGCTATTTTCATTATTTTGAAGATTGTCTTGATTTGGCCTATTTTCGGTCATTTCAATTTCAGTAGCAGGCTTTGCCTCGCCAGCCATACTGCTCTTCATTTTTGTTAAGCTAGAAGTATTCTTATAAATATTTACTCCGCTAACTGCTGCCCCACCAAGACTTAGTCCTGCACTAACAATACCTACGCAAAGGCCAACAATAGCAGCTGTCATGCGTTTTGACGCTGCATCTTTTAAGTCTGCCACGCGAGCTTGAATTTGCATTTGAGCAATTTCTTGATTTGCTTCGTAGCTATCGCGGTTCATTTGGCACATGAGTACAATAAGTTCTAAATAATTTGATGAAAAATTACTTGCTCCCTTATAGTCTGTCGTGCTAGGTGTGCTAAGCGTTGGAGCAGCTGTATTGACCTCTTGCGAAGTGGGGCTTGGTGCATCTTGCACAGCAGTATTTTTTTGCACACTTGTAGCACTACTTGCTTGGGTAACTTCTAAATTATAATTTGCATTTACATTAACAGTGGTATTTGCTGTAACTTTCGTCATAATCAAACTCCTATGCACTAACACTAGCGGCACTATTTCTGCCTTCAGTTGTTTTTTGAATCATTTCTGCAGTGCTTTGAACCATGGAAGCAAAGCTATTCATAATACTATCTAAACTACTAATTGTTGCATCAAGGTCTGCTTGAGTTTCTTCATGCTCAGCAGTGAGTTCAGAAACATCCTCTTGTATGCTAGCAGCCTTTAGATTGATGCCACCCTTGGTAAGGTTTATGCCCACGGTGGCTACCTCCATTGTTGCAGTAGTTGCTTGTATGGTGGTATTAATAGCTTGAGTAGAAATACGCATACCCATAGCAGCAATCTTAGTGCCTGCACTTGCCGCAACTTTTACTGCACCAATACCAAGGCACACAGAAACAACAGTAGCAACGAAGCTTGTGATCATAAGTCCAATACTAAGCCCTTTAGCCACATCTGGATCCATATTAGCTTGCACCGAGGGTAGGCCCACTATGGAATTGGCCAGTGCTGCAGCCGAGGCCACACAAGCAGCAACTCCTGCCGCTGTTGCAAACCCACCTGTAGTTACTGTAGCCACAGCTGTCCCCGCAATGGAGGCTATTAAAAACAGAGCTGAAATAATAACATTCGCAATATCCATGGCCCCATTAACATCTTCTTGGCGGCTCATGGTTTCAAAATAATCTAAGGAATCATTCATCCTTATTTCATTTTGATCTGCCACATCTTCTTGATGTCGCTCACTGTTCGTTAGGCCAATCTCCACAGACTCATTGCTAGCCTTTGTTTGCAAACCCATAAGCAAAATCATGGCAGAACTTGCACTAATTTTAGGTGCGTCTAAACTAGGTGCACTAGAGTTTGGCTGCAAAGTTGGGCTTGGGGTGTTTTCATCCTCTGTAGTCACGCTTTCAGTCTTACCCATTCCTTGTGCAGCACTGGCAGCAGCACTTTGTATAGCAGTGGAGTTTTCAAGTAAATTTGCAATAGCACTTGGCAAGTCTGTATTGTCACCTTGCGTGGTTGTAACTGTTATATTACTCATATTAATGACCTTTATAATTTATCTATGTTAGCAAGCATTACTTCAACCTTGCCACGCATGGCAGAATAATCATTTTTACTGGCGTCAATGCGTTTAAGGGTATAGGTTAAGGCAGATTTAGTTGCCGGAATATCGCGCATGGCCATATAGCATTCTGCGCTGTGGAACATGGGATTTGGATCTTCTCTGTCTATTCCGCAAGCCCATTGGTAAAATAAAGCGGCGTTTTCATAGTTTTTTAGCATATGCAAGCATGCCGCAAAGCCCACATAAATTCTTGCATCAAAAGGTTGTATGGACATTAAAATTCCAAAAAAGCCTGCTGCATCTTCATATTTTGCAGCGTTATATGTATTAAATGCTACAGAATATAAAGCTTCAAATTGGTCATTGCTTAGGTTTAATACATCGGCTAGGCTTTTTTCACCCTTCATTATATCGTCAACAGCCGCTTGTATAGCTTCCAAACTTTCGTTGGTAATACTGCCATCATCATTTAAGGTTACAGATAACATTATAATACTCCTATACCATGTTCTTACGTAGTTTAGCTGTCGCGGACACTTTGGGTGCATTAGCACTTAAAGTATTATTAATTTCATTAATTTCATGTAAGACATCATTATATTGCTTTTGCTGTTCTGCAGTCATATTTTCTGGTAAACTAGAATTAGCATAGTTAGGTACTAGTTCTTCAGCCAATTTGCATAAACCACTTAACATGTCTCGCTGACCATCAAGAGTATTTTTTAATTCTTCTAATCTTTTTTTGGAGCGATCAACAAGTTCTTGAGAATGTGTAATTGCATTGTTCATGTGTACCTCGATAATTTAGAGTTGATATTTAAGATGAATTATAAATATATAAAACATTCTTTGACGACTTTCATTGTCTATTTTATTACATAACTTGTTGCTTTTTGCAAGTTTTATTTTGCCTTGCAGTAGTTATCATCTTATATAATTATTTGATTTAATAGATTTTTTAAAAAACACATCGCTTTTGCAATGAGAGCGTTATTTTGTATATTTTAAGAATAAGTAACTAAAGTCAGTATTAATAATTATTTTTTTTAAATGTAATTTCAAAGTGTTATATGCAAAAAATTTTCATTAAAATCATAAAACAAGGTACCTATTTGTAATAATTATATTTCTTAAAAGTTAATATTATGTTTTCCATATGAAATTAAGTAAGGCTATATCATCATACTGCGCAACGCCGGTGCTAAATAAATTAATTTTCTCAAGCAAGTATTTATTTAATTGTTCTGGTGCTAAATCATTACCTTGTTGTAGTAAGTTATATAGCGTTGCATAGCCTAGGCGTTCTCCTTCAGTATTTATGGCTTCATTTACACCATCAGTATAAAGAAATATACGGTCACCGGGTGTTAGTTGATATTGAATATTGGTGTAGGTCACATCATCAAAGCTTGCAACCACCATATCCTTATGGCTTGGGAGGCTTTCTAATGTATTATTTTCATGTATACAAAGAGGAGGAGTGTGACCAGCATTGGCAAAGGTTATTTGACCTGTGCTACAATTTAGTGTGCCAAGAGTTAGGGTTACAAACATATTACTAGTATTATTTTGGCAAAGGGTCTGATTTATATATTCCAGAGCCTTGGCAGGATTATTCTTACTATCAGTATGGCGCATAATAACACGAATAAGAGTTAGAGTCATACTCATAAATAAAGCTGCCGGAACTCCTTTGTCTGAAACATCACCTATGGCAAAGCAAAAATTTTCATCATCTAACCAAAATACATCAAATAAATCACCCCCAACTTCACGCGCAGGCAAGACTAATCCGTGCATGGAAAGACTTTTATTAAGTGCATTTTCCTGATAGTCAGTATGAAAATCTCTTGGTAAGATATTTTGCTGAATACTTTTAGCAAGTCGTAGTTCACTCTCAGCCTTTTCTTGTACTACAGTAAGACGCAATGTTTCATGCATATTTTTTTGCAAAGCGTTGACCATAAAGTGAAAAGAATTAGCTAATGTTCCTATTTCATCGCTACGGTCAAGTGGAAGATCCGGAATTTTATTCCAAATTTTATGGGATGTTATATCTTCATTAGGTATGAGTATGGCTGCTTTATTTAAGCTTTGCAATGGTTTAGTTAAATGTTTACTAAGTATTATGGATAAAATTAAACCAATAATCATTATAATTGCTGCAACTTGTATCAATTGCATACGCCTATCCCACACGGCTTCTTCAAAATTTTTATGAAAAAAGTACAAGGATAAATAATAATCATTTTTTTTAAGTACCTTGGTAATGTGGGTTGCTCGGCCAAGTGGTGTATTGATTATAGCTGCATTGGCGTTGGCAGTGGCAATAGCCTCCTTACGCATAGCAAGGCTAATGTCTGTCTTAAGGTTTTTTGGAGCAATAACATTGCCCTCATGGTCAAGAATGATAGCTTCAAAATTTTGGGAAAGATGAGCTACTGTATTTTCAACAACATCTAACCAAAACTTATGGTTAATCTTACTTTCAGGATTTTCATTTTTTAATTTTTGATAATTAAGATAATTAAAAGTCAACTCACTCTTAATATTTTCAGCTATTATTTCAATAAGTTCTCTACTAGTATATTCAACGTCCTTGGTAATTTCTTTTTCAAATACTATGGTTATTAATATAGCCACGCACAGGCTTAAAAATATAATTGTTCCAGAGATTTTTTGTGACAGATGAAATGCAGGTAATCGCATATTATTATTAACCTTTTGTCAAAGTTTATATTAGTTATCAATAAATGTCTTAAAAACACATTGATGTTCAATGAAAAAAATATAATATTTCAATATTTTAAATCAATAGAATCCTGTGAAAATTTGGTTAATTAAGCTAAAAAAAATCTAAATTTTGCTGCATAACTATGTCATAACAAATAATTTTTTGTCAAGAAATATAAAATAGATTAGAATGATAAGCAAAAAATAAGTTCATGCAAAATGCAACTTGTAAGAAAAGCTTATTTTTTGCGGTATTACGCATAACTATTTTTTTTTATCTTGAAAAAAAAGAGAATTAGTGTATAAAGAAATTAAATAGTGTTGAAACTTCAATGAGGTATTAAATTTTGTTTGACAATAAGGGAGAAAAAATTATCAGCCGGTTTGGCTGGCGTGGTAAAGATATTATAATAATCTGTAACGATGAGTAGCAATGGAGACAACTATGAATCTTGTATTTTTTGTGGAAGAATTTGCAAAGGCCGTACAATCTGAAACCGTTAAAAATGAACATGAAGGCGTCTTAAGCGTACACATTGGTGAATTTGAGGTTTTCTTTGCCCATTTTGAAAATAGAAATGCCATTATGCTTCATGCATCTCTTGATACTCACGATGGTAGTAATGAGGCACTTATGCGCCTTCTTAAGATGAATAATTTTTTTGAAAAAACATATGGAGTTTGCCTAGGTATTGACGGTGAAGTTATCACTGCACAGCAAAACATATATATTAGTGAACATGACTCTAATCTTGAATTAGAATTGTTCATGGAACAGTGTCACTTATTTTTAACTGCATCAGCTTTAATTATGGAGGAGTTAAAACAAGATATTACTAAAAATAATGCGCAGAATGATGAAACTGGTTCAATTTTGCTACCAAACAACTTAATTTAATAGGATATAATTATGACACGCGTAGACCATATGCCATACATACCAACTAATGACTTAAATGCAAGCAGTAGCTTATTTTCAAGAAAGTTAGATGACAAGAATATTGGTACGTTAAGCAACGTAAACGTTAAAGGGTTATCTACATTCAAAATTAGTAGCGATGGTTCGCTTAAAAAACTAGGGTCAATTCGTCAAACTTTAAGAAATATAGGTGATATATTTTCATCTAGTGCGTCTATTGCTACGCGTAATAGTAAAGTAGCTGCAAAACTATCAAAGCTTAGACAAACAGATTATGAAAATACTGCTCCAGTTTTTAAATATACAAAGTCAAAAGAGTTTGTAAACTCTATGCAAACAAGTAGGCAGACTATTGAACAAAATTTAAATAATGCAAATTTAGATGAGTCTTCAAAAAAATTGCTTAACACATTTTTTAAAAGGATCAGCAATAGCATGGATGAGGCAATCAGAGGCAATAAGCATGATCAACTACCAGAAATTGCACAAAAGTTGCGCTTAATGAACAAAGCTCTTGCTTCTGATGGCTCAACACGCTCTGTTGCCCTAATGAACATTGGTGCAAAAGTTTTAGAAGATAGAACAATTTCTTATGATAAGAAAGAAATGATTTTTAATTTTATACATAGCTCATTTGACAAAATTCAACAACAAGTTAGTGAACAAATGCAAAAACTTGATGCTCCTCAGTTTCAAAAAACTATTGTTGACTGCCAAATTCAGGAGTTCCATCAAGGCATAGCGCATGATTTTAGTTTAGATAACGAAGTGCTTGATGGTGCTATTGAAGCTTCACGCAACCTAAGCACATTTATGAACAAGCTTGCAAAAGCAGGTTCAAAAGAAATGTCGGTTATTGTTGATACTGGTATAAGTTTGCTTAGAGAAAACAGGGCAAACGATGAGAGCTTGAGTAAGGCTTTGATTGAAGCCTTTAATAAAAAAATAACTAGCTCAACACAATTTGATGCAAAAATACAAAAGCACATAGTTAGTGCATTAAAAGAGAAAACTACAAATAAACCAACAGCCTTAAATGATGAATTAAAAAATTCTGATGATTTTTTAACCGAGCATGAAATAGATGCATTAACAGAAGAAGGTAGCTTAAACCTAACTGCTATACGTGTTGACAGCTTAAATAAACTGCTTTTTAGCAATGGAGTATACAATAGCACACAAGATACTACAATAATAAAAGATGCTGTTAAAGAAACATTTACCAAGGCGATTGATGCCAAAGCGCTTGGAGCAAAAGAAAATGATTTTTATGTAAAAGTAGTGCGTGATGGCTATAATTTAGGTGGAGCATTATTTAGACCAGGTGGAGTGAAGGTATTTCGTGACACATATCTTGAACAACATGAAAATAGTAATTATGATGATCACTATATGCCATTTATGGCGCGATATGCTACTCATTTACCACAAAGCCTTTTGGCACGTGAAAATGTAGGTACTGACGAAGATCCGAAGTATGCACTTACTAATGTAGCTGTTGACCAAGAGCTTGAGCGTGATTTTTTTAGTGATTGTACTCGAAGCTTTTCGGCTGTTGCTGATGGTGGATTAAAACATTTAGTACATGTAGCTGCTAGTCAAGAAGGATTGCCTAATGAAGGCCCACAAGCTTTTAGGAGTTATTTCAATCTACCTGATAAAGCTTTAATGGATTTAATTGGTATTGAAATACAAACTGCTCAAGACTTTATACCAGCTCTTGATATTCAAAAAAGCGATGATTCAACGCCACTTAATCCTAAGAAGGATTTAACCTTGACGCTTGATTTAAATATGCAAGTACGCTTTACTAATTTGAATAATGCTCTAGCAGATGTACCAATACTTAGACAGCAAAATATTGCATTAAAGTTGGTTATGCCTACGAAGCAAGAATGCCTTACTACTGGCCACTATGATTTAAAGCGAATAGACTACAATGTGGATGTTACAATTCCTGCAGAGTAAAGTGAGCATGATTTGCTTATGATATTAGATGTCTTTGCATGACATATCATGTAAATGACTAATAAGGTTTAGAAAAATATAACACATCAAAAAATTAGTGTGATTATTTTTGAAGTGCCTTACAAATGGAGTTTTTATGGTTAGAATTGACAATTTACTGCACACAACTAATGTAGAAGACTTAAATAAGACAACAAATTTCCTATCAAAACAGGTTAAAAATATTTCTGATTTTAGTACAATAAAGAAGCTATCAAATTATAAAGTTGATCAAAATGGTGCTGTATGGAAGCTAGGTACTTTTGAAAAAATAGTACGTAATATAAATGATTTATTTACAAAAAATCATGCGATCACTTTACGAAACGCAAAAACTGCTGAAGCCATAGTCTTGCTAAGAAAAAATGAGTTTAATGAGCTTGGTAATATGGAATATAAAGCTAAAATGCTTAAAAAATCTATGCAAGTTTATCGTGAAAATATTTTAGAAAATCTCAATAATTCTAATTTGAGTAAAGAACTTAAAGCAATAATTAAATTAAGTATTAAAAATATTATGCAAAATGCAGAAAGTAATATTGAAAGTCATGATTATCGAAAGGTTACAAATTTAGTAGCTGACTTAAAAGAATTAAAAAATTCCATAAGTCATGGTGATAACTATCAATCAGTAACAGACTTTTTAGTGTTTTTTTTAAAGCAAAATAACCCTGAAAGTATAAGCGAAAATCATATTAATACCATTTCTAATGAACTTTTAGCCATGTTTGAAAATGCCATGCCATTTGTTACCCAAGATAGCGATGGAATTTATCAAGAGCATATGCATCACATAAAGCATACTATTACACACATGAAACTCGCGGTATTACAGGATAAAGGCCAAATACCTTTCGCTATAGAGCATATTAAAGCTATGAAAATAGCATTCAATGTATGTGTATCGCGTAAAAACTTTAATTCGCTTGATGCTTTTTGGTCTAGAGAAAGATTTATTGACAAAGTAAGTGTTAGTAATATCACACCAACACAAAAAATTAATGTTATTAATTTTTTACATGAAAATGCCTTTGCACTAGACTTTCAAAGAAGTCAACCTACATTAGAATTATTAAATACATTGCTTTTTAAAAATTCTTTTAGGCCCAATGATAATAATATAAAAAAGACTTTAGATGTTGAATTTTATAAACAATATCAAAAAGAGTCCTCATTGGACAATCTTTATAAACAACTTAAATTCGATTTATATAGGGATGGAATTCATAGTTTAGGAGCAGCACCGCTACCACAACACGGAGTACGTGGTATTGCAACTCTTTATCGTGCTGTAAACGAAAATATTAATGACAATGCAGATGAGTTCACCCAAAAATGGAAGGGCGAGTTTAATAATAATCATGCAAAAGCTCAAGACCAAGAAAAGGCTATGCAAGATTTAAATGCATTTCATGAAATAGCTCGTGTAGCTATAAATGATTACCAAAACACAGAAATGCAAGATATACACTATTACAAGAACTGCATTGATTATTTCATTGGTGATGACAAGAAAGATGATTTTACACCTTTTGTGTCATATTTGGTTAATCAAGTTGGAATACAGCCCATTTTACAGCAAATGCCTGCTTTTACAACTATTGACGATACTGATGAAATCATTGGAGATACTAAAAACATTTATGATACCAATTTAATTATAGCATATGAGCATGGAAAATGCATATTAAATAAGACTGACAATGAAATTGTTGTATCCATGGATGCGAATTTGATTTTTCATCCTGGTGGTGCACAAATTCAAAATGCTGGCAAGCAATTTCCTATAGCAAAAGCCGCTGTTAAAATGGATATTACTATTCCACTAGATCAACAAGTCGCTAGAAATGAGGGTGAAAATCCAATACCAGACTATAGCGTTCAATGCATATATACACCACTATAAGGGGAATACTCTGGCAAAGAACCACTACCCTCTTTATTGGAGGAACCTTATCTTAAACAAAAGTAGCAAACTACAAAAAAACAAAACCCCACAAAGCCTTATATACATTGTGGGGTTTTTGTTAGTTTGAAATTTTGTAGCGGAAAAGCTGATTGTAACTGATTGTGCCGCATTGTTTTCTGGTAAGTCATCTTCTTTGCGGTCTTCTGGCATAACTTCAATGGTTTTACGAGGACGACAAGCAGACTCGACAACTGTTGCATCAACTAAAGCACCTTCGCGAACTAAAACGCCAGACTGTTCAAGTTGCAGCAATACCATCTCATTTATTTTTTCAAGAATTCCATGAGATACTAGGCCATTGCGGAAACGACAAATTGTTGTTTCATCGGGAACGTCTTGCTCAACAGAAAGCCCTACAAAACGCATAAAACCAAGGTGATTTATAAGCATTTCTTCCATAGCAGGGTCACTAAGCTTGTACCATTTTGAAACAATAATATCTTAAGGAAATGCTGATTTATTCTGCAAGCAGAATAAATCAGAAAGGCACACTG
>CAYJPT010000015.1:0-24866 GCA_964372165.1 uncultured Desulfovibrionaceae bacterium
ATGTCTTTTGAATTGTTGATTTAATCAGCGTTTCCTTAAATATTAAGTACAATATTACAGCAGTAAACATTTAAATCGCATATGAAATCACTAATTACACAATACAAATGCACATTAAAATACATATAAACAATCAAGGTACAATAGAAATTGATGCTAACAAAGGACAAAGCTTGGCTAAAGCCATTTGGCTTTCCGGCAAGCTAAGCCCACCACCTTTATGTTCTGCCCTTGGGCGATGCGGTCAATGCAAGGTCATTTTCATATCACCAGCACCTAAGGCTCTGGAAATTGAAGAAAATTTACTTAAGCCTCAAGAGCTTGATCAAGGTCTACGCTTAGCGTGCAGGCATAATTTAGAGTCATTGCAAACTAACAGTGACGGTAGCATTGAACTTTCAATACCAACTCACTTAAGTAAAAATAAAAAAACAATAAAAGTACAATCCAAAGATCATGCAGCTTACTTAGCCATAGATCTTGGTACAACGTCATTACATTGGCAGGCAACCAACACGCAGGGTGAAATTATTGCTCAAGGTCAACAAATTAACCCACAAATGGGTGCAGGTTCTGACATTATATCTCGTTTAGCTTATGCTATGGAGCCAGAAGGTACAAAAATACTTTCAAAACTAGTCATTCAAGCTGTGCAAAAAGTTTTGGCACAACTTCCACCTGTTACAGAAATTTGTCTTGCTGCAAACACTGCTATGAGTGGTATTTTTTTACAGAAATGCATCAAATCATTAGCCGTTGCTCCGTACAAAGTGCCCCTTAACGGAAATAGTATTGAGCATTTAGAAAATTTGCCCCCCATTTATATACCACCACAATTAGCCCCTTTTGTTGGTGGTGATATTAGTGCTGGGTATGCAGCTTTAATGCAAGAGGACAACATAGAATTTCCTTTCATTTTTGTAGACCTTGGTACTAACGGAGAATTTATTCTGGCGCATGATATTGACCATGCGCATATTACCAGCGTGCCGCTTGGCCCTGCCCTTGAAGGTATTGGCCTAACATTTGGGCAAATGGCGCAATCTGATGCAGGTGGTATTGTAAATTCAGTACGTATAAGCCCACATGGGCTTGAACCAACAACTCTTGACGGCAGTGCACCACAAAGAATTTGTGGTACAGGTTATCTTTCCTTACTAAGTTGTCTATTGAAAATTGGCATTCTTGAACAAAGTGGACATTTTTGTGATGCATCAAAATTAAGTACTCCACTAAGCCGTAAACTACATAGCCACATAGAAACACATGCCGGTGAGCAAATTTTTAGATTATGGCCACATATTGCTAGTCAACATGGTATGTACATAAGTTCTACCGATATTGAAGAAATATTAAAAGTAAAAGCGGCTTTTTCATTAGCTATGCAAGAGCTTTTAAGTGCAGCACAGCTTACTGCAAAAGATATTAAAGCGTTGTATTTAGGTGGAGCTATGGGCAGCTATGTTGAAGGAAGTGCTTTAGAAGCTTTGGGTTTTATACCACTTGGTATAAATACACGGCTAGAACGGGTGGGTAACACATCCCTTGCTGGTGCAGCTCTTTTGCTTAATGAACCACAAAAAAGGGATTGGCTTTATAAGTGGAGCAAACAATACACACATATTCAACTAGCAGAACATAATGACTTTATACAAAAATACATGCAACACATGCATTTTAACTTCAACATACAGTGAACCACTAAAATGAAAGAACTTTTTCCACACATTAATGCAAGCATCATTCAAGCTTTACACAACTTACCTCAAGCACTTGAGGCTGTCATGCCTTTGCAAGCAAAGCATAGACGCACCCTACCCTACGCAATAGAAGAGCTTTCAAGTCGATTAACCACAGAGCGCAGCCTCATTAAACAAGCTTATTGGAGTGCTCCAAGGTTAACATCGGCTTATTTATGGTACTTTTTACCATGGAATATATTGCGCCTAAGCCGACTGCTAAGTAATTTGCAACTTCCAAGCCCTAAAGCCATGCCTACTCGAGTGGGTCAAGAGCCCAAGGCAAGATTGCTTGTGGATTTAGGTAGTGGCCCACTTTCACTACCCATAGCCCTTTGGCTTGCTAAACCACAATGGCATCATATAGAGTTAAATATTCTTTGCATTGACTCTGCAGTGCAACCCTTACAACTTGGACAAAAACTTTTTACACAAATTGCCGGAGAAAATAGCCCATGGCGAATTATCCCTGTGCGTGGAAAGTTAGAAACAGCGCATATTGAAATACAAAAATTTAATGCTGTGCCTTGGCTTATTTGCGCAGCCAATGTTTGTAATGAAATAAAGTTACGCCAAGGTCAGGAAGATCGCAGCTACACAATATTAGAAAGCTTAAGTTCACTCTTAAAAGCACAAGACTCTGCGTTACTTTTAGTTGAGCCTGGCACACGCCTTGGAGGTAAAACCATTGTAAGCATGCGTGAAGCTGCCATAGAATGTGGCCTTAACCCCATAAGCCCATGCCCACACATGCAAGCATGCCCCCTTGAAGATGGACGTACTTGGTGTCATTTTACCTTTGATACTAAGGGAAGCCCGGCATGGCTAAATGATCTTTCCATTGCTGCAAAACTACGAAAGACAGCCCTAAGCCTTTCTTTTGTCCTTTTAAACCAATCCCAGCCTGATGCTACAAACAACGCAAAACAAGCAAGAATTATTTCTGCACCATTTGCAGTACCGGGCGTTGCAGGTGATGCACGCTATGCTTGCTATGAGCAAGGTCTTGGACTTGTAGAAAATGCTGGCCCACTTTATTCAGGCGCCTTAATCGATTTAAAAGACAATACACATGAACGTACCGACAAAAAATCAGGAGCAACCATTTTAAGTCATACAGAAAATATTGCCCCTGCACCCAAAACAAATTATACTGCTGCACCAACTAAACCAGAAAGAGATGCAAGCAAAGCTAAGCAAGAAAAAGATGTGCGTAAAGTTAAGCAAGAAAAAAAGAAAGCGAAATTATCAAAAAAATCCGTTAAGAAATTTTGGGAAAAATAAACATGCCACAAAATGATAAATTGCTACAGGTAAGCAAGCTTGATGTTACTTTTCATACCGAACGTGGTAACTTTCTTGCTGTTTCCAATATAAATTTTTCCATTTCAGCTGGTGAAATATTTTGCTTGGTAGGTGAATCTGGTTGCGGCAAAAGTTTAACCGCGAAAGCATTACTAGGCTTAACACCTGAAAATAGTACAGTTAGCGGTGATATATATTTACAGGGTAAAAATATATGCACACTTGAAGATATGCGCCACATTCGTGGTAAAGAAATTGCTATGATTTTTCAAGAACCCATGACAGCTCTAAACCCAGTATTACGCATAGGAGATCAATGTACAGAACACCTCATACTGCATGAAAAAATGTCTACACAGCAAGCCACAAAACATTGCATAGAATTATTTGAACAAGTTGGTATTTCTGCAGCTGCAAGCCGCCTTAGAGATTACCCACATCAATTAAGTGGTGGCATGCGTCAGCGCGTCATGATTGCTATGGCACTTGCTTGCGCACCTAAATTGTTATTGGCTGATGAACCAACAACAGCTTTAGACGTTACAATTCAGTGGCAAATTTTAACACTTATGCAAGAGCTTAGTCAAAAACAAGGTATGGGAATATTACTCATAACCCATGATTTAGGTGTGGTTGCGCAAATGGCACATCGTGTTGGTGTTATGTATGCAGGACAAATGGTAGAATATGGAACGGTAGGGCAAGTGCTAAAAGATCCAAAGCACCCTTATACCCAAGGTCTTTTGCATGCTATACCAAGTAAGCACAGTATGGACACCAAGCGTTTGCCAATTATTAAAGGCAAAGTACCACTACCAAATGAATTACCAACTGGCTGCCACTTTCACCCACGCTGCCCCCATGTTATGCCGCGCTGTCAAAATGAAAAACCACAACTTTTGCCATTAATACAAGACAAAGAGCATTTAGCGCGCTGCTGGTTAGTACAATAAATAGTCGGCAATGAAAAACTATGCAACTTGTTGTCATTATAGTATTTTTACGTACTGACTAACTAAAATTTTTTCAACTATCCGGCAAGTCCAATGGTTATAAATGCACAAATTAGCCAAATCACAACACGCATAACCCAAGGCGACATGGCACGACCTTGCATCAAGTTACGCATAATGACAAAAAAACCTATAGCACTGCCTATAGCATAAAAAACTAAAAATCCAATACTTGCAAGTAAACCATATTGCACAAGCAAACTCAAGGCAATACCAATGGTTATTAATCCAGGTAGGCACGAGTCATTATTTCTTGAACCTAGCCCCCCAGATTGATTAAATGTCCAAACTTTAAAGTTTGAAGAGCTTTGTTCATGCGACCATTGCGCTCTCTTTTGTTCATAATTTGCACGGTTTGAATCTACAACCTCAGGCTCAATAACTTGATGTTTATGCCCTGCACCTTGCAAATCTTGTTTGCTTACCAAGTCTGCGGGGCAGGCAGAACAGCGTTGTTGTGTTGAGTTACTTTCACGACCACAATGCGGACAAGAATTCATATTTTCCTCATAAATTATATTTTAACCTGATAATACAAATATATCCTTGATATGCAATTCAATAGTAGTTAGGTTGTTAAAGGTATTAAAAACTGGAGTATAGGCTAATTTTACATATTTATTACATAAATTTGCATTATATTCATCTGCTTTACGCCAAGCCTTAGCATAAAGAGCAATTCCACTATCTTCATCTAAAACATGTAACATAACATGATTTTTTTGTGCACCGAATTTACGTACATTTTTGACAAACAACTTAGGTGAAGCAAAAACAGGCTGCGCATTGCCCATACCAAAAGGCTGCAATAGCTCAAGTTCTTTCAAAAATATAGCATTGCTCGCTGCTGTAAAATCCAAAGTAGTATCAATAGTAATTCTTGGTTTTGGTAAAGTGTCACCAAGTTCCTGACAAACAATTTCATTAAAGCGTTGGCGCAATAATTCTAAGTTTTCATGCTTAAGACTTACACCTGCTGCCAACTTGTGCCCACCATAGGAGGTGAAAAGTTCTGAAATTTTTGAAAGACCTTCGTATAAATGAAAGTCAGCAATAGAACGCCCAGAACCTTTAATACCATTTTTACCATCACACAAAATAAGCGTTGGGCGATGAAATTCATCAACAATACGAGAGGCAACAATACCAATAATACCAAGATGCCAAGTGCTTGAGTAAAGTACAAAGCCCATTTTGTCACCTTGTTCTTTAGCTTGCTCACGTGCCTCTTCATGTACGCGTTCTTCTTCTTTTCTACGCTCTGAATTTAAAGCATCAAGTTGAGTGGCAAAATATCTAGCACTCTCCATGTCTTTAGCTTGAAACAACTCCACTGCAAGGTTAGCAGAACCCATACGCCCAGCAGCATTAATACGCGGAGCAAGTGTAAATAGCACTTGGCCTACATTAATTTTGGCAAGTGCATCATAATTACAAACTTGCTTTAAAGCCGCTATACCTGGACGTGCAGCTTCACTTATTTTAAGTAAACCATTTTTTACTAAAATTCTATTTTGACCACGTAATGAAACCACATCAGCTAAAGTACCAAGAGCGACTAAATCAAGTACATTACGCATATCAAATTTATTTTGCGTAATGTCTTTAAGCTTTGCATTTACAGAGCACATGAGAAAAAATGCCACACCTACACCAGCAAGATATGGACAAGGGCAATCACCAAGTAAGGGATTACAAATACCACTAGCATCAGGCAAGGTATCAGGTGGAAGGTGATGATCAGATACAATGACAACCATGCCAATGCTTTTTGCATAAGCTATACTTTCAAAGTCAGAAATACCACAATCAACAGTTAAGAGTACCTCAACACCTTGAGATGCAAGCATATCAATACTTTGAATATTTAATCCGTAACCTTCAGTTGTACGTTCAGGTATATGAGTTATGGGAGAAAAACCATGTGCCATAAGCACATCTTTAACTAAGCAAGTGGAAGTAATACCATCAACATCATAATCTCCCCAAATTGCAAGTTTTTTCCCACTTACTAATTGCTCTACTAAAAGTGTTGCACAATGATTTACTCCAGGCCAAAGCTCTGGTAATGCCAATAAGCGCAAATTGGGAGATAAAAAATCCTGTACATCTTGAATTTCCACAAGACCACGTAAGTTAAGAATTTTCAATAGCAATGACGACACGCCCAAAGTATCGGCAATATCTTGTGATACTATATAATCAGTTTCACTCAAACTTTCTAAATTGTCACCTTCTCTAAATTTCCAGTTTTTCACAAAATAACTTTTACCCTTTTCTCAATACACTACATTTCTTGTTCACTTTCAGCAGATTCAGATGCTTGCGCAGGCGCACCACTTGCAAGTGCTGCATTTGCCTCTACAATGCTTGGCTGTGGTACTAGATTTTTTAGTAAAAGCCATTCTAAAAACTTACGTGCACTTTCATGCTGTGGTGCAAGTTCCAAAGCTTTAATTAAATGGGTTGTGCATTTAGCACAATCTTTCTTCTCAAGTAAGGTACGAGCAAGATTTATATGTATATTTTCATCATTTTTAGTCAATGTTAAAGCACGTTCATAATATTCAACAGCTTGATCATACATTTTTGTTTTACGCAAATTAATGCCAAATTCGTTAAACAAATGCTTATGCTCTTCAGCATATGCACCCTCTAAGTTTAATAAACGCTCAAATATATCTTGAGCCTTATCACTTTCGCCACGTTGCATGTAAGTTAATCCAATACCAAAATTTGCGCGAACGTTTTCTTCATCAATTTGTAAAGCAGCACTATATTCATGCTCAGCAGCAAAATTTTCACCCTTGTTGCGATGAGTATCACCAGAATCAATATTTTTTTGCATTTCCATCATTTTTGGAAACACAGAACTCATATAAAACTCTGGTTCAGGTGCAAATTTTTCTATAAGTTCATCCATAGAAATAGTGCGCTTTGGACCTGATGGCACAAAGTTACTATTTAAGGGTTGGCATTCAAGTGCACCAGATGATATTGTTTCAACAAACCAAAAGTTTTTTTGTACAGTACGTCTGGTAGTAGTACCGGTACCAATTTTCTTTATTTCTTGTGTAGAAAACACACCTTTAACATGTTCAACACCACCAATTTCTGTCATATATAAAGCCCCATAATATATTAATAAAAACTAATATTCCATTTGTTCTAAAATTTCCATGGCCGCAAACAAAGGATCACTTGCCTTGGTTATTGGTCTACCAACAACTATAAAATCAGACCCTGACTTAACAGCGGCTTGAGGTGTGACCATGCGACGTTGATCATCTGTTCCATACCCATCAGGGCGTATACCAGGAGTAAGGCAAAGAAACTCTCCCCCACAATGAGCTTTAATATTTGCAACCTCTTGCCCAGATGATACAACACCATCAAGACCCCAAGTATGAGCTTTGTGAGCAAGTTCACCTGCAAGCTCTTTGACGTCACCTGCATAAGTTGGCAAATCACCTTGCTCCATGCTTGTTAAAACACTTACACCAAAAACCAACGGTCGCTTTGCAGATGTTAAGCTCAAACTTGCATCCATAGCAGCTTTTGCCATACGCTCACCACCCTGAATGTGTATAGTAAGCATATCGACACCCATTTGAGCAGCAGATAAAACACCACCAAAAACAGTATTTGGAATATCATACATCTTAAGATCAAGAAAAATTTTATACCCTTGCTCTTTCAGCTTAAAGATAACCTCCGGCCCACAAGCTACAAATAATTCTAAGCCAACCTTAAGCCATGATACACGCCCTTTTAATTTATTAGCAAGATCATAGGCAGTTTGAACATGCTGTGTATCAAGTGCAACAATTAATTCAGTTTTTGACATATTTATCCATCTTTTTGTTTTAATATTTGTTCCGCAAACATGGTATAATACTTTGGTTGTAAAGCTGAAGCAATATATGTAGAACGTAATTGATCATAAGCTACATCAAGGTTATCATTAATAATCCATGAATCAAACCAATGAGCCTGCTCGATTTCATAAACAGCATTACGCAAGCGGCGTTCAATAATTTCTGCATCATCAGATTGACGTTTTAGTAAACGTGTACGTAGTTCACTCATGGAAGGTGGCAAAATAAATACAAATAAACCAGACGGTAAGTTAAGTCTTAGTTGAGCTGCACCTTGAACATCAACATCAAAAATAACATCTTGGCCATCTTCTAATATTTTCAAGGTAGATGCTAATGGCGTACCATAATAGCTACCATGTACTTTTGCCCATTCAGCAAAAAACCCTTCATCACGCTTTGCTTTAAAATCCATAACGCTGGTAAAACAGTAATCAACGCCGTCCACTTCACCTTCACGTGGTGCTCTTGTGGTATAGGAAATAGAGTAGCCAATGTTTGGATATTCATTGAGTAATTTTTTAATAAGTGTTGTTTTTCCTGCACCAGAAGGAGCACAAATAACCAAAACAATACCTTTACGTGCCACGGCCATGTCGCTTCTCCTATAATTTTTTTTGTAATTCAAATGACATCTCAGCCTCTTGCAAGAAGCGTTGACTAATTGTTTCCGGTTGAATAGCCGAAAGAATAATATGGTTTGAATCAGTAATTAATATAGAGCGAGTTTTACGCCCTTGAGTTGCATCAAGTAAGCGTCCTTGCGCTTTAGCATCTTCACGTAATCGCTTCATGGGTGAAGATGATGGACTAAGAATTGAAACCACGCGCGAAGCCAAAACGTAATTATTAAAACCTAGGTTAATAAGCAGTTGTGATTGCATAAATTATTTACTCAATATTTTGCACTTGTTCACGGCATTTTTCAAGTTCAGCCTTAAAGTCAACTACCAAGGCGGACAATTGCACATCAGGTATTTTATTACCGCAAGTATTTATTTCACGAAAACATTCTTGCAAAGTAAAATCAAGCTTACGCCCAACATCCTTACCAATTTGCAAAAGTTCAGTTAAGCGATGTAAATGAGTTTGCAAGCGGATTAGTTCTTCCGTAACGTCAAGTTTATCTGCTAAAATAACAATCTCTTGTGCAAAGCGTTGTTCATCTAGTTCTACACCTTGTTGGCTTAGCACGTCAGCAATACGCTCACGCACAAGCTCCATGCGTGCTGCCTTAATTTCTGGAACTTTTGCCTCAATAACTTCGGACCACTCTTCCATGCGTAAAATACGAGCATTAAGGTCTAATTGTAATGCTTGCCCCTCAATTACGCGCGCTTCATTCCAATCTTCAAGGGCAACAGTCAAACCTTCTTCTAATCGTAAAAGTAAGTTTTCTTCAACTACGTCACCATTTTCTCCCCAAAGGGAGTTTACTCTCAATAAATCATTATAGTTGAAATTAAAATTTTCCTGACGACTTTTTGCAAAATTTTGTAAGGTATTTAACATGGCATTTGCCTGACTTACATCAAACATGACGCTGCGCTCAGCATTAGCATTATAGTTTAATACAAGGGCTATATCTAATCGCCCTCTTTGTGCATGAGATCGTACTAACTTCTCAAGCGGTGCTTGTATGCTACGCACAGAAGATGGTAAATGCCACCGAATATCTAAATGCCGCCCATTGACACTTCGCACTTCCCATTGTTGTGTGTAGTGCGTATCTTCCACAAGGCATCGTCCAAATCCGGTCATACTACGTATCATACAAATCCTCGTTGACAAAGCATACTTTTCACAATAAAAATACTCAATATAAAACAAATATTTAGTATAAAAACAACACGATACAACTATAAAACAAGAGCTAGACAAAAGCCAGCCTTGCTAGGCATAATTTAAATTAAGCTAGTTCGAATTGCAAAGGCTTTTTATAAAAATCGCACGGATTTTTCTTATGGCGCTCAGGAAAATCCACCACCACAAGCTCCACCACCACAATTGTTTTTAGGAGGTCTATTTGCTATTGGATGAACCGGACCAACTTTATATGGAAAAGCTCCGGTTTTTAGCGGGCTTGGTGCAGACAATTTCTTGCTCACTTTGCTTGATCCACAAATAGGGCATGGAGGAGTATCCTCAGTTGAGCAAATTTCTTCAAAGCTTTTAGCACATTGTTCACAATAAAAATCATACAGCGGCATAAATATATCCTTGATAAAATGGTTTTTTATTTTTCGGTACAATATATATCTACTTATGGACTTGGCAAGTTTAAATTTTAAAGCCATATTCAAAATGAACGTATTGCTCTTTTAGACTTAAGGAAATGCTGATTTATTATGCAAACAGAATAAATCAGCAAGGCACACTGCCTTCATTCGCCCTGTGGGACGCAAAAAAACGTGTTTTTTTGCTCTCATTCGGCGTGAATCATGTGCCATGCACAAAATATTTTTTTACTTATTCGCATTAATTTCTTTAATTTTCAACGCTATGGAGTATTAACTTGACACACGATATACTTTGCGCCGACATAGGTGGAACAAATAGCCGCTTTGCTCATTTTGAAATTCAAGGTGAACAAATAAAACTTTGTTCTGAATTTACTTGTGATACAGCTAAGTTACATAATACTGCTGAGGCACTAAAAGCGGCAGAGCAATGCGGTTTAAGCCCCTATGATGCCCATGCACAAATTTGGGGAGTTGCAGGCTTAGTTGATGCGCATGGGCTTGCAGCAAAATTAACTAATGCACCATTACAGCTTGATTTCACAACAATTATACCACATAAAATCTCCAAGCCATTTCTACTACTTAATGATTTTGCATTACAAGCATGGGCCTGCCTTACTCCTGCAACTAACCTAATGCCTATTATCAAAGTAGAATCTCACCCTTTTAGAGCAATACGGGGCATACTTGGCGCAGGCACTGGTCTTGGTACTGCAACCCTTATACCTAAAGCACAGCACAGTTGGGGCACATTACAAGCAGAGGGTGGACATACTGACATGCCTTTTTATGGTAAGGATGAGCTAGAATTTGCAGATTTTGCCCTTAAATATCTTAAGCAAGATAGGATAAGTGCTGAGGATATTTTGGCAGGCAGAGGTCTTAGTTTATTGCATGCATACACATACAATGAGGATACAAGCCCCGAACAAGCCATTAAAAAATTTTGGGATATTGATGGAAAAGAAAATCCACAATTACAACTTTACGCCCGCTTTTTAGGTCGTTTTTGTAAAAATTGGGTCTTAAACACTTTGTGCACAGGCGGATTATATCTTGGAGGAGGAGTATTTATGAAAAATCCAAATATTTTCAAGAGCCTGCACTTTTTACAAGAATTTCATTGTGCTACTAGTAGCATGCAAAATGTATTAAAAAATACTCCTGTAAATCTTCTGACACAAAAGCATGCCGGACTATGGGGAGCAGCTTATGCTGCTCAAATACTATTTAACCGATAATGATGCAAAGCTTTATAATTTTATATATATTATTATGTAAGCAAATACTTACACTTTTATGATATTAAAATATTATTTTGTAATAGTTAGGGGGATAGTATGCAAAGCTTGCCCTTGTTCTTCGGTACGCCCAAGTGCAAAGCTTATCGAATTTGGATCCCAACCAAGAGCGGTTGCTACTTCTTTAGCAATGCCAGCAGTATTAATCAGAGGGTGACGCTCAAAAACTTGTGGCAAACCATAAGTTAGGCTACATACAAGACATTTTCCTTCACGCTGATGTAATTCAAAAGCTAAATTTGCACGTTGGTCTTCAATTGAACGTACAGATAATTTAATGGTGTAAGCTCCTTCTTCAACATCACCGTACAATGCCTCAAAAAAAGCATCACTGCGCTCAGCAGGAAGCAATGTATCCAGCATCTCTTGATTAATGACAGCAGATTGTGTGCTCATAATATCCCCCAATGAGTTTACTTAAGCAAGTTATATGTCAAAAACACATTAAAAACAAGTGATAAATAGACATTAATTTTCAACTAATACCATATGCAGGCACAATTTTTTTATAAAATTTAATGCATTTCCAAGCATTAGCCATACTATAGTTGTAATATTTGCTTTACGTACTTATCATGCAATGTAATACCTTTTTCCTTCATACTTTGCATGTTTAAGCATTGTGCAAAGTCAAAATCATCCATTAATTCTAAAAGATATACCTTTGTGATACTTTCTCTCAGGCCAGAAAGATAAGCAAAAAGCCCTACAATACTCTCTGGGCTTACCCCATCTTCTTTCAAAGCACGCAAAGTAAGAGATTCATGCCTTTTAGCTAGACGCTCGCCTTTATCATCAAGTAAAAGAGGCACGTGAGCATATTGTGGAATATTTAAACCTAATAATTTACATATTAATATTTGTCTTGGAGTAGAAGCTAATATATCACTGCCCCTCAAAACATGTGTTATTCCCTGTGCGGCATCATCTACTACTACTGCAAGTTGATATGCCACCACGCCGTCAGAACGTCGTAAGGCAAAATCACCGCCGCATTGTTGTAAAGTATAACTTTGATGAGCAAAAATTATGTCTTCAAACTCTATGCAGTCTTCCTTAGGGCAACGCAAACGCAAGGCTGCTCTACGCCCCAAAGCTTCATGCTTACTACATTGTTCTGGAGTTAAGCTGGCACACAAACCAGTATACGGTGCTCCCATATCATCAATATGTGGCGCACCGGCAAGGCTGCGTAATTCTTTGCGGGTACAATAACATGGATAAACATGACCATTTACTTTTAGTTTTTCAATAGCTTGCACATGTTCTGCATTTCTGGAACTTTGTAAAATGCAATCACCATCCCAATGCAATCCTAGCCACTGTAAATCTTCTTTAATAGCCTCAATATATTTAGTTTTTGATCGTGCAGGGTCAATATCTTCAATGCGTAAAATAATACGCCCCTGTTGAGATTTTGCCCAAAGCCAAGCCCATAAAAAAGACCAAGCATTACCAAGATGTAAAAAACCAGTTGGACTCGGAGCTAAACGCCCTTGATGCATTCTTTTCATACGCACAAAGTAACAACTTCTTAATAAGTTGAAAAGCTTAAATCATCATTTCCTTAAAGAAAAAGTCTGCTATCAACACTTGAAAACTACTTTTTTACGTAAAAAAATTGCCAGCAACAAAGTATGTCATACAATATTACTGCCAATTTTCAAATTACACATAAGTGATATCACAAGCCTTGCAATATTTTTTCAAAAAAAGATCACCTTTGATAAGTTTTGTTAAGGGACAAGTTTTGTTAAGGGACAAGTTTTGTTAAGGGACAAGCTTTGTCTTAACTATTAAAAACGGTGGTTTACTAATGTCTTTACCATTATTTAAGGCTGCTGTTCTATTAAGCTGATTGACCACGCCATAAACATAGCCATCTTTAATAAACAAACCATCAGGCCACGATTGCCCCTTAGGCAAGCGAGCAATGTCTTTATAACTATCTTTTTGTGTAACACCAATAGTTTGTTCTTGTATATTAGTTATATAGACATTTTGCTTTTCATCCACTGCAATACCATCACTAAAGGACTTTGGTCCATAAACTTCTATATTTTTTAATAATTCACTTTCACTTTCAAATGATTTTGCCGGCACACGAAATATTTTTGTGCCATGTAAAGAACCAAAATATACCCATTCTTGCTGTGGATCTATAGCTATAGGATTAACAGGAGAGCCATTTTCTTTTTCAGATTGTAAAAATTTATTATTTTCTGCCATGCGTATACCTTGCCCACTGGTCATATCAAGAACAATAAAAGCAGGAGATTTTGGATCCTTGCCACGGGTTGGGTCAGCAATAATAATTCTGTTTCTTTTTTCATCTAACACAAAATCTTGCAAAAATGATGTTTCTTTCAAAGTGCTTGATGGAACTTTCAATATTTTATTCAAGGTATTTTTTTTAGTATCCCAAACAACAAATTGTCGAGTTGTCATATCCAAAATCCAAAGATTATCTTTGCTATCCATTTTTGCACCAATTGTGCTTTGAATCACAGAATTTTTACCTGTGACATATTCTGCATTTGGATAGGGCTTAGTACTGCCATCAGAAAAAAGCTCAACAACCTTTGTTTCAGGGTTTGAAAATGGAGAAACTGTTAAAAAAGTACGTCCATCGCTAGACATAGCCACATATCCAGGGCGTAAATGGTCAAACTTTGCAACAACTTCAACCACTGGAATATCATTTGTGCTTTTTTGAACTTCATCTGCATAACTTAGGTTTGAGTTAAGCAGCAAAGGTACAATTAAAATCAACTTATACACAATACCCTTATTAAACAGTGTTTTTATCTGTTCTACTTTTAACATTTCGATTTTTCCTCCGAAAAAAATTTTATGTGCAGGAGCATAATGCATTTTGTGAAAAATTCAACATGTTTTAGTAAACGCAGCAATAAATATAATATTAAAGCTAGTTAATGCAAAAATGTTCTATTAAAAAAATTTGAACTATGCAAGCTCTTGCATTCACATCGCCTCAAGCATATAGTGATTTTATGAAACAACACCCTACTTGCTTACAGTGTGGAGCTAGGATGCCAAAATTTAGAAATCCTGCCCCGACTACTGATGTAATAATATATGACGAAAAGCTTGGTATTGTGCTTATTGAAAGGATGAATGAGCCATTTGGATTTGCATTACCAGGTGGTTTTATTGACTATGGCGAATGTGCCGAACATGCGGCAATTCGTGAAATGCGCGAAGAAACATCATTGGAAATTGAACTATGCGGTCTGTTGGGTGTATATTCTAATCCACAGCGTGATGCAAGATTTCATACTATGAGCATAGCCTTTGTTGCTACAGCCAAGGATATTTCAGCTTTAAGTGCGGGTGATGATGCCAAACATGCAGCTTTTTTTAAATTGAATAGTTTGCCTCCATTAGCTTTTGATCATGCTAAGATAATACATGACTTTACTTTGGTTTTGCAAAAAAAACGTGTACTTGCCCCCATTGAACAACTTTAAAATTGTCCATTTTGCTCAAGTCAACCAAGAGCGTAATTTTTAATTTTGAATATATGAGAGGAAAATTGTGAAAGTAGCACTACTACAATGTAATATGACTTCGGGAGATATTGTTGGCAATATGAAGCGTATCATACAAGCTGCGCGTAGAGCACATGCTGTTGATGCATCACTATGCGTCACATCTGAACTTGCATTATGTGGTATTAGTCCAAAGGATATACTTTTTTCTGATGGTTTCATGGATGGCTGTTATGCAGCCTTACAATCTATTGCTAATGAATTAAAAAACGGTCCGGCTTTATTAATGGGCATGCCTATGCTAAATGCCCCATCTAGTGCAAAAATGCTTACTAATGCTGCAATTTTAATACAAAATGGCAAATTTTCTCTTGTTTCTTCAAAGGTTTTTAGTCCCTACCCTGAGGGTGACCACCATTATTTTGAACATGGTGTATCTTGTGGACTTGTAACTGTAGCAGGTTGGCGACTTGGTGTTGTAATATGTGAACATGGCCCCATGGAATATTCATTTTGGAACACACAAAAAAGTGCTGCTCATAATCAACTTATGGAATTAGTGTCGCGCGGAATTGACGGTATTATACATTTGGCACTTCACCCGCATGCATTGGGTGAGCAAAAACAACGTGAACATATGCTTTCGCATGTAGCAGCAAGACATCATATTCATCTATTCTCTGCCAACTTAGTGGGTGGCAATGGAAGCAAAATTTATGCAGGGCAAAGTGTTGCCTTTGACCCTACCGGCAACTTGCTGGCACGTGGGCGTGCTTTTGAAGAGGATTTATTAATTGTTGATACAGCAGTTGGAAAAGATAGCATTGCCAAATTACTCCCAAGTACTGAAGAAGAATGTTGGCATTCCTTAGTACTTGGCACACGAGATTATGTACATAAAACCGGCAATGAGGGTGTAGTCATTGGTATTTCCGGTGGTATTGATTCTGCAATGGTTGCAGCCATTGCTGTTGAAGCTTTGGGCAAGCACAATGTTGAGGGTGTAGTTTTGCCCTCCCCTTATACCTCAGAGGAATCATTACAATATGCAGCTGGTCTTTGCAAAAATCTTGGCATTAAGTCACATAATATTGCAATAAACTCCATTATGGATGCATGTAATAATGCCCTTGAGCCAATTTTTGCTGACATTGTGGCAGATCCAAATGATGTTAGCGCAGAAAATCTACAAGCTCGCATTCGTGCCAATTTACTTATGGCCATAGCCAATAGAAAGGGCTACTTAGTATTAAACACAGGAAACAAGTCAGAAAGTGCTATGGGTTATTCTACTCTTTATGGTGATAGTACTGGTGCACTCAGTGTTATTGGAGATGTGCCAAAGACTTTACTTTATACTATGGCGCATTGGTATAATAAAGAATTTTCAAATAAAATAATACCAAAGGAAATTATAGCCCGCGCCCCAACAGCTGAGCTGCGCCCAAACCAGCTTGATAGCCAAAGTTTGCCACCTTATGACGAACTTGACCCCATGATTGAGCATATAATTGGTGCAAATCAACTTGATGATGAATTGAATAACGATAAATTGCAGCATGTATTTTCAAGCATGTGCAAGGCAGAATTTAAACGTCGCCAATCGGCCCCTGCTTTGCAGGTAAGTGGATATACTCTTGGAACAACATGGCGCACACCCTTAGTTTCAAAGGTGCGTTTACCAAAGGTTAAAAACATTGATAAAAACGAATAACAAGCTACTTTTTATATTGTTTTTGCCATTCATCAAGAAAAAGTAAGCTTGTTTCAAGTTCACCTAAAGCTCCGCTACGCTGTCTAATACGAAGTATTACATCTTCAAAGGCAGCATCATGCGGTAAATGTAATTGATCTAATAACATTGCAAGGCCTTCTTGCATCTCTTTTGGTATTTCATCTGGTATGCTGGTGAATTCTCTTTTTTTCCATGGTCCGTAGATGCTTTGCACATAATCAAGTAAGCTTTGCATACGGTGCTCATAGGTATGATTTTCAAGCACATGCAAGCGCGCAGACTTTGCCATTATTTCTCGTTCTTGTTCATGTTTAAGGTAATAGTTAATTTTATCATGCATTTCATCAAGAGAGCTAAATAAACCCATCATATCCTCATTAAATAATTCTGACATAAGTGAGCGTTTATCTACAACTTGAAATGCACCGATAGATGCTAACTCAAAAGTGCGTGGATTTACAAAATCACCTTGAGGAACAAGCTCTTTTGACTGTATACTTGAGTGTAGATTAATATTAATCTTTGTAGCATTATAAATGGTTACAGAGTCTTCAGCACTTATACGCGCACCACTTTGTTGAACATGCTTTGCAAGAAGCGGTGCACCATCCCACTCAGTCCCCCAAATTTTGAAATTTTTACCAGCAAGGCTTTTAAATGCCATACGCCTATTAGGATAGCCAGCTCCTAAAAAAGCAATATCTGCCCCATAAGTTTTTTTCTCAATAGGGGTAAGCTTTCTTGGTTGATGAAAACTTGGTAATGCAGCCATAGGTAAATACAAAACATTTTTTTGCCCAACCTCATGAAGCTGTGTAATAAATGGCTCTTTTTGAATAATAGCAAATACATCATATAGAGGAGCAAAAGCACGCCAATAAGTAAATACGCTATAATCCTCAACAAACCACATAACAGCAGGAATAGACATCTTATGTAAACGACGCAAAGCATTTCTGCTCATGGGAGCTTGGGCTAGGCAAAGCACCAAGTCCGGCTCAAAGCTTTCTACTTGAGCTAAAATAGCTTGAGATATAATTTGTAAAAAACTTCCCTCTAACTGCTCTAAGCGTTTTGCAGTTACATTTAAGCTCTTTAAGCCATCATATGATGCGTGAAAATGCGGTGCTTCAAATACCTCAACACTGTGTCCAAGATTGCGCAAAGCTTCTACGCAATAGCGTCCAATAGGTAATGAACCACCATAAAATGGTAAAATCACAAGAACACGCAAGGCCATTGGCATATTATTTCTCCGTTATTAAAATCATTTGCTTAGAATTTTGTCCAAGTATCCAATCTGCCTCATCATAAAAAATATCTGCAAGCTCCGGTGGTATGGATACATTTTTCAAAGCAAAACCGCATTGTTCTGCCAAGGTGGCTCTAAATCCAAGTCTACGTTTGGCATAAATATCTTTACCTAAATTAACTTGCCATGTACTTCCAAAGGTATCAAGTACAGAAGTGTAATTAACTATATGATTTGGCAAAACTATTGAATTATTTTTCATGCTTGAATCATTTTTTTTCAAACTCATGGCGGCACAGTTAAGCCCATGCAAAAACTCTCTTGTGGTGAAATCCTCCAAGCATTTGGTATTAATAGGACAAGATACTGACTCAAGACAAGGGGCACATGTATAAACAGATTGCCAAACACTATGCCCCTCGCCATATGGTCCTGTTTCATGACACCAAGCTGAAGATAGAAAAAACGCCTGCACCGGCACACCTAAATGTGCAGCCAAGTGCATAGTGCCTGTATCTGGGCTTATAAGAATATCAAGCCCTTGCAAAGTATCAATAAGTTCACTCCAGGAAGTTTTACCACTTAGATTAGATATTTTATCAAGCATATTAACAGGCATATGGCGCATTAATTGCTTAGCAAGAACATTTTCGGCTTTAGTACCAAGTAGATAAATATGTGGTGCATCATTTACTTCAAAAAAAGTGCGAATAATTAAAGCAAGGTCAGCAGGTGGTATGGAGCGGCGCGATTCTCGCCCTGCTAAAACAACACCAATGCCCTTACCTCCACCTATAGCCTTAGGATTAACTTTTTGTGGTGAGCATGGAAATTCATCAAAAAAAGCCCAAAAATCTACAAGATTAATAGGATTTATGATACGATTTTGTGTCCAAGTGAATGCTTTGCGCACCCAAGGCGAATGTACAGCTTGCGCACCATGCATTTGATAGCCAATGACTTGCTCCACTTCAAAAAAGCGTGCCAAGGCGCGATTTAATCCGGCATGATTAAGATTATATACAGCGTCAAAACTGTATGTATTAAGCTGCACCAATGCATTATGCACCTGCATAAGCCCTTGAGCACTGGGTAAAAAATGTGCAGGTAAAGTATGTATGATTGTATTTGGATAAATAAGTTTTGCAAGCTCTGCAAGGGTATTATCAATGCAAAGGTGCACTTCTCCTCGCATTTCAAGGCTTTTTATCAATCGCTTAGTTTGCACAAGATCGCCAAAGCGCGCTAATTGTATAACAAGAAATTTTTTCATACGTATATCCTACGAACTTTAAAATACGCAAAAGAACAGCATACGGCAAGTAAGAAATCTCCCTCAAATTCTGTTATATTTTTCATTTTTTGCACTCTTATGCTTTTTAATAGCTCACTGTTTTCAAAAAGCTAATAATTACATATTTATAATTTTTATAATTTTGCATATGCAGAGCAAAAAACATAAAAACTCGCATAATAGTTGTACGTACAGACTGGCTAATTAAACAAGAAAAAATTCCTTAAAAAAAACATAAAGTCTTGCAGTGAATATAAAATAATGTAAAATGATGAAAATTTCTTATTAAATTTTATGTATACTTTTTACTAAACAAATGGTAGTGTAAATATATGTATTATCCACTTTTTTTAAACATACAACACATGAGAGGCCTTGTTGTAGGCGCAGGAAAAGTTGGTTTGCGTAAAGTCATGGGCCTTTTAGATGCTAATATACAACAAATATTAATCATTGATATAAATGACTTTGACCCAATGTGGCATGATTTACAAAAAAATCCAAGCATTACATTTAAAAAAAGCAGCTTTACACAAAGTCATTTGCAAGGGCGAAACCTTGTTTTTGCCTGCACTACCAACAAAGCACTCAATGCTGAAATTGCTAAACTCTGCCTTGAGCAAAACATTTTATGTAATTGCATAGATACCCCACTGGCCGGAAATTTTATCGTACCTGCTGTTGCAAAAACCAATGATAAGAGTAAGCTTACAGCAGCACTTTCCACTGAAGGAGCAAGCCCGGCTTGGTCACGCATTTTACGCATGGAGCTTGAACAGTGGATTAAACCTCACGCACCCATGACAATCCTTCTTGGCAGCATTCGCCCATTAATACTTGCCTTGGGTTACGATTCAGAGCATAATAAAAACATATTTCGCTCATTGGTTAACTCTGACTTGCGAAAAGCTCTGGTAGTAGGTGATTATGTACAGTGTGAAGAAATTTTACAAAATTTACTCCCACCACAATTGCACCATAACATTGCGGAGTTATTAAATGATGTCATTTGAACAAAGTATCATCACCATTATGGTTCTTTATGCTGCCAGTACCATTTTTGGTATTATTGGCCTTATGCTACGCAAAAGAAGCATTCGCATTTTTGCAAGCCTTTTGGCCATGGCAGGCTTTGCTTTGCAAACTTTTGATATGATGCGTGGTAGCCATGGGCTTATGCCTGGTGGATTAAGTGGCGGCACGTATCTGCAAATTTTAGCATGGTTTATGATTCTTTGCGGCATTGGTGGACAATGGAAATTGCGCAGCTCAACACCGCTAATTTTTATCACACCACTTGCATTAATGCTTTTTCTTATGTCTTGGAGTTTTTTAAAGATTCAAGTGACCCTTCCTGCATCGCTTGGTGGTCCTTTTTATGCTTTACACATTGGTAGCCTATATTTAAGCCTTGCACTCATGGCTTTATCATTTGCAGCAGGCATTATATTTATTTATGTGGAAAAATTACTAAAATCAAAATCATCACTGTCAGGTTTCAGGCAAGATTTTCCTGCCCTTGATATTTTAGACAAAGTCAATGCCATTTCCGTTTTGGCTGGATTTCCACTTTTTACACTTGGCATCTTATCTGGTTTTTTATGGGCCGGAAGTACTTGGGGTCAAACCATTAGCGGTGACCCAAAAGAAATAATATCCATCATTATATGGATACTTTATGCATGGCTTTTTCATATGCGAGCCGTACAAGGCAGACGAGGACGCAAACCTGCCATGATGGCCATATGGCTTTTTAGTCTTAGCATTTTTTCAATGCTTGTAGTTAACTCTTTTATGGACACTCATCACGGTTTTACCAAAAGACAATAATATATGCACAGCGACATCTATCTCATGGGGCTAAACCATAAAAGCGCAGCCGTGGAAATTCGGGAACGCTTTGCCCTTAGTACACACTGTACTCCAGAGGCATGGGCCATACCCAAGGGGCATACCATTGGCGAATCACTTATTTTATCAACCTGTAACAGGGTTGAAATTTTAGCATGTGCCAAAAACTATATTGCGCAAAGCGTAGCAAGTGAGGAGCAAATAGTTACTGACATAGTAAACTTGTGGGCTGAAGCCTGCGGTTTTCATGGTGAAGATTTACGCCCATATGTCTATGTACACAAAAATAAAAATGCTGTGCGCCACCTCTTTACTGTGGCCTCAAGTCTTGATTCAATGGTAGTAGGTGAACCACAAATCCTTGGTCAGTTAAAAGACGCTTATCGCCTTGCTGTTAAAAGTCATTGTACAGGCACAATTATTAACCGTTTACTACACAAAGCTTTTTCCGTTGCCAAGCGTGTCCGCACTGAAACTGCCGTATCTTCAAGTGCTGTGTCCATTAGCTATGCAGCTGTTGAGCTTGCTAAACGTATCTTTAGTAATATGCAAGAAAATCGTGCCATGCTCATAGGAGCAGGTGAAATGGCTGAACTTGCCGCAACGCATCTTTTACATGCTGGTATTGAGCATATCTATGTAGCCAACCGTACCCTAGAGCGAGCTAAGGAGCTTGCTAAACAATTTAACGGAACTGCTATTGCCTTTGAAGACATGGCAAATCATTTAAGTGATGTAGACATAATCATTACCTCAACCGGCGCACCGGACTCCATAATTAAAGCTAAAGACATCAAGCCAATTTTACAAAAGCGAAAATATAAGCCAATGTTTTTTATTGATATTGCTGTACCACGAGATATTGACCCTGATGTAAACAGCCTTGAGAATGTATATCTTTATGACATTGATGACTTAAAAGAAGTGGTTGAAGAAAATTTGGCTGGTCGTCGTGATGAAGCATTAAAAGCTGCAAATATAGTTAATGAAGAAGTAGATTTTTTTTGCTATTGGTTAAGAAATTTAGACGTAAAGCCTACTATATTAGATATTATTAACCGTGCTGATAACATTGCCGCCGATGAATTACAGCGTACCTTAAAGCGTATTGGCCCTGTTGATGATGATATGCTTGAGGCTTTAAAAACTATGACCCTGGCCCTGACCAAAAAACTAAATCATGATCCCATTGCTTTTTTAAAACGTGGCACTATGTCAGAAGAAGGCACAACGCCACGTATTAGTATTGTTCGCCGTATTTTTGATTTAGATAATGACGAAAAACCTCGTAACCAACAAAATAAATAATATGCGTGCCTACATCATTGATGAATTAAGCCAAGAGCAAACTCAAAATATCAGCAAGCAGCTTGATGCTATGCAATTACAAAGTGGTATTGCAGGTATTTATTGGTTAACCATACCAAAATCTTTACATAGTAGCATACAATTAGAGCATGTCAGTGCTTGTGGTCCTTATGTTATGGCTTTAGAAGTAGAGGAAGATTGCATACGCTTAGAATTATTAGTACGTGCCAAAAGTATTTTACATTGCAATTGCGTAAACTATGCGCAACCTGAACTTGAGCAATATATGATGCGTTATGTGGATAGCCTACTTATACAAGATTAGGTAAAGCATGTCATATGCCTTTCAATTTCCTAGCAACCCACCTGACTTTGCAACACAGCCCACACAAAGTCGCGTACTTACTCGTAATGTGCGCAATTTCATAGACAAAGAATTAATCCTTGATATAAATAATAAACACCTAATATTAGCTGTGTCAGGTGGAGCAGATTCTTTAGCTTTACTTTGCTTATGGATTTGGCTACGCCCTATTTATCACCATACCTTAAGCGTTTGCCATATTGACCACATGCTACGTCCTGAAAGTGAGCTTGAAGCCCATAGCATAGCTGCACTTTGTGCTGCTTGGGACATTGATTTCCACGTAGAAAAAGTAGATGTTAACATGTATGCTAAAGAAAAAAAAATTGGATTAGAAGAAGCCGCTAGGCATGTGCGCTATACGCAACTTGAAAAGTATCGCAAAAGCTGCAAAGCAGATTGGATTTGCCTTGCACATCATCTTGGTGATTTACAAGAAGATATTTTAATGCGCCTTATTCGCGGCAGTGGTTGGCCTGCCCTTGGCGGAATGCAAGCAATAGATTACAAGCGTCATATTTTACGTCCTTTACTTTTACAAGACAAAGCAAGCCTTTATGCATTATTGCAACATGCCAATATTGGATTTGCCCATGACAAAAGTAATGATGACCACAGTTTTTTGCGCAATAGGTTGCGCCATAAATTGATACCATTACTGGAAGCAGAAAATCCTAATTTTAAACAAAAAGCCTCAGAACTATGGAAATTTGCAAGTTATGATGCCTTGCATTGGCAAAATATCATTCAGCAATTATTTATGGACCATAACATACATAACAATAACAACTGCGTGCAACTTCCTCCAAAACTACTTAAGCAAGTGGACAAAGCAACACGCTTACGCCTTTATATGCATGCAATACAATTACTTACATTTAACAACTGCCATAATATTGGGCAAGCAAGAGCGCACACTCTACTTGAACTTGATGCAGCATTAACGGAAGGTAGAGGCAATACAACTTTTCAGCTACCAGGGCACATTGAGGCAAAACTCAAAAAGTCAACTATTAGCTTTATACTTACAACTGCATGATTACCTTAGTCGGCACTAAAAAACATAATAATTGTTGAAAATAAAATATTTTTGACAATAATATACAAATAAAATTACCTCCAAAAAGCGCATGAAATACCGTTTTCTAAAAAATTTACTATGCAAGTAATTGTTTTTTTCAATTAACGACTAACATTCTTTACAATAACGTGCAATCCAAGTATTATCATTATAGTTTATGTGGAGAAATTGTTTATTTATTACTATAAAATGCATTTAACTTTATTTTGAGGAGTTGTTTATGAACATTGTCAAATTGATTGTATGTGGAGCTGTTTTAAGTATTTTCTTCTCAATAGCAATGCCTACGCAGTCCTATGCTGCCACTCAAGGCAACGCACCATTAATGCTCTATTCATCTGACTTGGATTTTGCAACAGTGCGTAGTAAAGCCCTAGAATTTATAAAAAGCAAAGGTCTAACTGTATTTGCAGAATTTGACCATGCTAAAAATGCTAAAGATGTAGGTCTACAATTAGCACCAAACACAGTTATTGTATTTGGTAGTCCACAAGTAGGCACTAAACTTATGCAAGAATTTACAGGTATTGGTATGGTTTTACCATTAAAAATTCTTATTACGCAAAGTAAAGATGGCAAGATAGTAGTAGCCTATGAAAATTTAACTACGCTTTTTGCACCATATGGGGTAAAAGCAGACAATCAAATTTTACAAAAAATGAGCGGCCTACTTAAAGCATTAGCTACAACAGCCACAAAGTAACAGTGATTTTATAGTAATTTCAGATGAAATTACTACCGTTGGCTGCGATAGCAGACAAGCACTGCGTAGGCACTCGTGCCCTTTAGGGTATAAGTGCAATTTTATTGCACTGTTAAGTGCCGGAGCAAGTCCGAGGCAACGCCCACCCCAAAAGGGTGTTTTCGTTAGGCGAAGTATGAGCCTTACGAAAATCGAGAGCAACGCGTGCCTTTACTTAAGTTGACATTAGTGATGTCAACTTAAAATACTATATTAAGACCTCTGTATAATAAGATTTACAGAGGTCT
>CAYJPT010000016.1:0-24556 GCA_964372165.1 uncultured Desulfovibrionaceae bacterium
CAAATATTTTGGGTGGCATTTTACCAATAGTTACATCATCATCTAGCCGTTTGGGTCTTGATAATCTTTGGCAAAGTTTACGTGATGTTGCCAAAGCAGATATAAGGAAACGCTGATTAAATCAACAAGTCAAAAAACATTTTGTGCGTTTTCTTACAAAGTAGGCAATTGTGCCTACTTTGCACGCCCAACGAGAGCAAAAAACCACGCTTTTTTGCGTCCCACAGGACGAATGAAGGCATTTCCCTAAGTTAATTAGCGCAAAAAATATTATTTTGTTTTTGGCAATATAGTTTATATTGTTTAGAAGATTTAATGCTTTTATTACAGTGAATTATTGTGTTTAAGAGGGGCTATTGTTTAATGCAAAGTATTAATAAATTGGGCAGGAAAAGTATGTTAAACTTTTTACTTCCCTTTATTTTATAATAAAAATTAATCTATTGTAATAACATTATAATTAATGGCACTGTTAAGCATGATAACAAGGTGTTAATGACTGTGATAATAGTGCAATCTTGTGTAAATACCTCATGTCTTTCTGCTATTACATAGCAAACAATTGCCGTAGGCATGCCGGCAATAATAATCATAACTGCAGCTGCAACTCCATCAACTCCCAAAGCATAACAAAAGATAAATACTAATAAAGGATTTATCAATAATTTACAACTTGTTAGAATGATGTGCAGCAATAAAGGGCTTTGCGCAAATTTTTTGCTTTGTGTATTAGCAGATGTATTTTTAGTCCAATGGCTTAATTGCGCACTCAATGACATGCCCATGCAAAAAAGCGAGCAGGGTGCTGCGGTACTGCCAAGCATTTTGGCTGTTACATCAATCGGTTGTGCTAATTCAATACCGAGTTGGCTAACCAAAAGACCAAGACTTGCACCAATTAAGGGCGGGCTGTGCATAATTATATTTAGCATATTTTTTATAGCTGACAGACAATTATTATTTTGATTTTTTCGCATATTCAAAACACTATCAGTATAAAGTATGGAAAGAATAGGTAATAATGCAGCAATGCCAACATAAATTTCTGCCTCAACATTTGATGGAAAAACTAACATCACAACAGAAATACCCATAAATGCCGCATTTGGAAAACAAGTAACTAAGCCTGCCATAGTACTGGTATTTTTATCATTTCCGTATACACGACTTATATATGTTCCTAAAAATTGAGTAATGGCTAAACCAAGCACAAAAGCTAAGGCAGGTCGCCATGAAATATGCTCCACATTGACTTGAGACATAATGTAAAACAATAAGATAGGTAGGCTAAAAGAATAAACAAATCCATTAATTACCGAGGCAGTGTCCTTATGCAAAATATGCCTATGCTCTGCCCATGCTCCAAGTAGCATGATGGCAAAAATGGGAACCAGCGTAAGCATCACTGCTAACATAAGAGTTTAACCTTTAAGTGTAATGTTAAGAGCTTGATGTAAAAAAGTAATTAGTTCACCAACGGTAGTAGCAGGTGTTGGATTTGCTAATTTTGCTAATATGCGATTAGTTTTTATTGCATAAGTGCAAGCCTCTTGCATCGAAAATCCACCTGACAAAAGACCGGAGGCAATGCCTGTAACCATATCTCCTGTGCCACCTATGGCCTCCATACTTGCAACACTTGGTTCATTTACACGTGATACGATTTTGCCATTAATAACAACATAATCCATTGAACCTTTAACTATAAGATTGGTTGAGGAGTTTTTATGCTCTTGCACACGCTGCAAAAGATTTTCAATACTATCCTCACTTTCTAGTAAAAATCCACGTGTATAAAATGGGTGTGGTGCTAATTCATCAGCAAGAAAACTAAGTTCACCAACATCTGGTGTAAATAAATCATATTTGTCAGCATAGCCACTCATTTTAGCAACATACATAAAACCAGCATCAGCTACTAAGGTAGGTTTTTGTTCAAGTTCTTCAATGCTCAAAAGCACTTTATTGTGCCAGTCCACATCAGGAAAAAGATAGTGGAATGTTATGCCTTGCGGAAGAATATTTGATAAATTTTTTATAAGATAATCATAAGCTTGTTTGCTGCCTTCACCATCTCCACGATCATAAGCGCATAACAATAAAGGCTTTGGGGCATTAATATGTTGGCATACTACAGCAATTGTTGCTGCAAGTATGTCAGTGCCACGTTCAATATTAAGCTTAATTTTGCTATCAAGGATGAGGTTTGCATCAGTTACATCATAATGCCCATACGCTAAGTGACCATGAGGTAATTGTGGGCTAGTACCAACTATGAGCCACATACCAATAACCTCCTAGCTTCCATAAAAGCTTTTTGCAAAGAAAAACAGCACAGTGTTTGCCCAATATGTCTTGGTTCTTGCGCTTCTGAGATAGTAAGACCAATCAGTTTGTGTGCAAGAAACGGTACGTCAGGACAACCTCCACCAGATATATTTACAATACGCTGATTTTGTTTTTCAACAGTGATTTTCATGTTGGCTGCACGAACCATAAGCCATTCACCAAAATCAACAATATGGTAAATGGAAACCGGCTCAAGCATACCACCGGACACCGGCAAAACTTGCAATGGAGGTAAACCCTTGAGCTTTAATAATTCAGTAATGGCAACTTCACGCATAAGTTCAATAACTAATACCATGTCGCAACCGGTATGCAAGTTCGGAGGTGGTCCTTTAACCTCAACACTAAAATTGGCTTCACGTAAATGTAACTCTGCTTTAATTACTTCACCTGTATGCTCAAAAATGAGCATACCCCTATCTGACAAAGAGGCATGCTCATTATTTTGTTTAGCATTGGGGGAAAAGAATTTTTTTGCTTTTTCCCACACTGTATTTTAGCTCCTCTGCAATTCTATGCGAATATTTGTGCCTTCATTGGAAGACTTAACGGTATATCCATTGTGCTCAGCTGCACGGGATACATTTTCATGACTAGCTTCATTATCAACAATGACACATAAATCATTGGGATTTTCTTTTCTAATGCATTGTAATACGAGCAGTACTGGTTGTGGGCAAGAAAGCCCTGTGGCATCAATTGTTAACATGTGACCCTCCTGGCTTGCAAGCAAAAAAAGCTATGCAAAAACAAACAATAAGACCAAAAATTGTTGCAAAAATACTATGTGGACCAAGACCTGCTGGTGAGGCTGCTATGCCAAAATTATGAGCAAAAGCAGTACCCACTAGTAAGCCAATGACAAAAACAGCAGCGTCATTATCGCCTTCACCGGATAAGAATAGTTGTCTTCCAGGGCAGCCACCTGCTAAACAAAAAGCAAGTCCTGCCGCTAACATGGAAAGAAAATTCCATAAACCATCATCATGGGCTACAGGTTGATTTAAGAAACCAAACTTAAAAAATCCAATGATGATATTTAGTATTAAAGCTGTACCAAACATTGCCAACACGCCACTTAATAGGTGAGCATGTTTAAATAAAATCATATCTCTAAATGCACCCATGGTACAAAATCTACTACGCTGGCAGATAAAGCCAATAAAAATACCAATGGCAAGTGATATATACAATGGTGCATGTGCAGCACCTGGACCGGAAATAGAATAGAATAACACACCGGATTTTGCTTGGTCTATAATTTGTGGATTCATAATTAATAATGCCAAAGCACCTAACATTATGAAGGGGAAAACCCAACCTGCAGAATTGATTTTTTGCTGGCTTCGACCAAGTGAATAACCTTTACGCATAAACACAGTTCCTACAGCTATGCCAGCAATAAGCCCACCAACACCTAAAAAAGCATTGGCATCACCACCTGCTAAACGCAAAATTGCTCGCCATGGGCAACCAAGAAAAACCAATGAAACCATGCCGGCTATAGCCCCAAGTACAAAGCGTGTCATGAGGGCAGAGCCACCACGAGCCTTAAACTCTTTAAACATTAATGCTGCACCAAATGAACCTAATACCATACCTATAATTTCAGGGCGCAAGTATTGAACCACTGACGCACGGTGCAAACCCACAGAGCCTGCAACGTCACGTGAAAAACATACAACACAAATACCCATATTGCTGGGATTACCAAAATATTGCAGCAATACAGCAAATGCTCCGATAAGAACACCTGTAGCAATAATGCCACTACGAGTGGCAAAAAAATTACTTTTTATCATGTTTAAATTCCTTAAGATTTTATTTTCAGATATTTATAATAAGTCATTGGCATACAAACTAAGTATAAATATATTTGTATGCATTTGTATGCATTTATTAAATATTTAAATGACTTAAATTTTTACATTAAAACATATGCACATGATGTGAACAGTGTTTTAGCTTTAAGTATGTATAAATATTATAAATAAAACAATTTGGTGCTGCAGGATTATTTATAACTAGCTTGTGAAATTGTAATGAAAATTTATACAATTTCGCAGTTTTCAAACACTGACTATAAAATCTACATATAAGCTTATACATGACAGTATGTTATGAATTTTATAATAAGCACTTAAAGACGTACCCCAATTGAAAACGCTTAACGCTAAATTAAGTAATTGGCGGCTATTTAAGATAGCGCAATTGCCATAAACTGAATTTGTTTTTAAGTGCTTATTAGCTAGTATACTGGGGAATTAAAGAAGGGTCGTATCTTTTTTTAACCCCACTGCACACCAAAACCTCACACCGTGAAGTGCTTGTAAGTGTCGTCAGGTAGGGTAGAGAAAAAACATAATTAACCTTAAAGTGATTTGATATTTATTGTCGTCTGATATTTTTAATATTATTTTATTCTTTTTGTCAAGTCTTTGCCAATTTACATACACATTTCTCAATTCATTTTGCAGAGGCTCATGAAGTGTTGGTGTCAGCCAATGCGACCAAAATCAATCGCTTTGTTCTCAATTTACGTAAGCTTTGTAAACTCACCAAATAAACGGCTACACCGCCTGTTGGTTGGTTTGTAACATATAGATATTAAAAATCAAGTTTGATTTAATAGGAATCATTCATGCAATCGGAATAAGGTGTTGAAGTGCAAATAAGTGTCAGCTTAAAATGCAATAAGGGGAAGCCATGCAATGCAAAGACTTCCCCTTAAAAAGCTAAGTTAAAAGCTAAATATAATTAAAACAAAAGTTAAATATTAATACTTTGGCGTACTATTGCACGTTGCAAAGCCACTTCTGCTCTAATAATGTCTAATTCTTCTGTTTTATTGGCGATACGTTCTTCAGCACGTTTTTGTGCTGCTTGTGCGCGCTCTTTGTCAATATCCTTAGCTAGTTCAGCTGATTCAGCTAAAACAGTAATGATGTTGTCATTTACGTCAGCAAAGCCACCGGAAATAAAAACTTGTTCTTGCTTTCCGTCTTTATCAAAACGCAATACACCAATCTTTAAGGCTGAAAGTAAAGCCACGTGATCTTTTAACACGCCAAACTCACCTTCAATGCCTGGGCAACTAACATAGTCAACAGTTTCTTGTACCACCTGCTTATCAGGGGTCACAACTTCCAATTGGAGCGACATAGGCTAGCTCCTTATTGTGATTGACGCTGATTATATTTCTCCACAGCCATTTCAATACCACCAAGCATATAGAAGTCACCCTCAGCTAGATGATCATATTCGCCATCTAAGATGCCTTTAAATCCTTTAATAGTATCGATAAGCTGTACATATTGACCTGGTGTACCTGTAAAGGTTTCTGCCACGTGGAAAGGTTGGGACAAGAAACGCTGAATACGGCGAGCACGGGCCACAACAATTTTATCATCGTCAGACAATTCGTCCATACCTAGGATGGCGATAATGTCTTGTAGGTCTTTATATTTTTGCAAGACCATTTGTACTTGACGTGCAACTGAATAATGCTCTTCACCAACTACGTTAGGGTCAAGAATACGAGAGGTTGAGTCAAGCGGATCCACAGCGGGGTAAATGCCAAGCTCTGCAATTTGACGTGAAAGAACAAGCGTTCCGTCAAGGTGCGAGAAGGTAGTTGCCGGTGCAGGGTCAGTCAAGTCGTCAGCAGGTACGTAAACGGCCTGCACAGACGTAATAGAACCCTTATTTGTGGATGTGATACGCTCTTGCAATCCACCAAGGTCAGTACCAAGTGTTGGTTGATAACCCACCGCAGATGGCATACGTCCAAGTAGCGCTGACACCTCAGACCCAGCCTGAGTGAAACGGAAGATGTTATCAACAAAGAGAAGTACGTCTTGGTTTTCTTCATCACGGAAGTACTCAGCACAAGCCAATGCTGTAAGAGCAACACGAGCACGAGCTCCTGGAGGCTCATTCATCTGGCCGTACACAAGAATAGCGCGTGCCAAAACTCCAGCATCTTTTAATTCGTGGTAAAGGTCGTTTCCTTCACGTGTACGCTCACCAACACCTGCAAAAACAGAACTTCCGCCGTGTTGCTTTGCAATATTATTAATCATTTCCATAAGGATAACGGTTTTGCCAACACCTGCACCACCAAAGAGGCCCATTTTGCCGCCTTTTGGGAATGGGATTAACAAATCCACAACCTTAATGCCTGTTTCTAAGAGTTCAACCTTTGTGTTTTGCTCGTTAAACTCAGGAGCAGGACGGTGAATTGGATAATACTTTTCTGAATCAATGGACCCAGCTTCGTCAATTGGGCGACCAATAACGTTCATAATACGGCCAACAGCAGCTTTACCAACCGGCACCATAATTGGTTGGCCGGTGTCTGTTGCTTCCATACCACGTACAAGTCCTTCGGTAGCATCCATAGCAATGGTACGAACAACGTTATCGCCAAGGTGTTGTGCTACTTCGCAGATAAGATCGGGTGCATCAGTATTATTTGGGTTTTTTATCTCAAGAGCATTGAGAATGTTGGGCAAATTACCGCCCGCAAACTCCACGTCAACTACTGCACCGATGACCTGAACAATTTTGCCAATATTTGCACTCATATTTATTACGCTCCCTTTTAGCCATTCAACGCTTCTGCGCCGCTAACAATGTCCATAAGATCACTGGTAATGGCGGCTTGACGAGTCTTATTGTATAGCAATGTTAGTACGCGTGTCATTTCATCGCAGTTACGTGTTGCATTATCCATAGCGGCCATGCGTGCTGCATGCTCACTGGCAGATGTATCTAACAAACCACGATATATTTGTACTTTTACATAGCGGGGCAAAAGCTCGGCAAGAAGCTCTTCTTCTTGCGGTTCATAGAGATATTGTTGCCCAATCCCTGCTGTTTCATCTTCTAAATTAGCATGTTCCTCATGTGTAGGTGGGGCAATTGGTAGTAATGGCTGAACCACCGGCACTTGTCTTGCCATGGAGATAAATTCACCAAAAATAAGGTATACTTCATCCATAGCTAGGCTTTGATAACCGTGTATTACTTCATTACCTACAAGGCCGGCTAATGAAAAGTCAAAACTTCCCATTTTATCACCAAAGGAGAGTATAGTTTCATACTCGGTCTTGGCAAAAGTATCACGACCTTTTTTACCCACACAAATGAACTTAACTTCCATGCCTTCTGCAACCTTTTCTCTTGCAAGCTTACTCGCTGCAGTAATTAAGTTGCCGTTAAAACTTCCGCAAAGTCCACGATCTGAGGTTACTAAAATTATAGTACAAACACGTTTTTCAACATGTGTTTCAAGCAGAGGATGAGCATTGCCTTCAGCCTTAGCTGCTAAATCACTAAGCATAACTTGAAATTTAGCCGCATAAGGGCGAAAACGCTCAATGCGGGATTGTGCACCACGCAACTTAGCAGAAGCCACCATATTCATGGCTTTTGTAATTTGCTTGGTTTTACCAACCCCCACAATTTTCATTTTGACGTCTTTTAATGAAGCCATATATTACCCCCAGCCTTAGGCTTGGAAGCCTTGCTTGAAAGCCTCAATGGCAGCCTTAAGCCCTGCTTCCACAGAGTCATTAAGTGCTTGAACTTCTTTAATTGACACCAAAACTTCTTTTTTAGTCTCACGCAAGTAAGTAAGCATTTCACTTTCAAAGCGGCGAATTTGCTCAACTTCTACATCATCCATATAACCACGTGTTGCAGCATACATGGAGGCAACTTGCTCTTCAACCGGCATAGGTGCATATTGAACTTGTTTTAATAGTTCAACTAAACGTGCACCACGATCGAGTTTTGCCTTGGTAGATTTATCAAGGTCAGAACCAAATTGGGCAAAAGCTGCAAGCTCACGATATTGAGCAAGGTCAAGGCGCATGGTTCCTGCCACTTGCTTCATGGCTTTAATTTGTGCTGCACCACCAACACGAGATACTGAAAGACCTACGTTAATAGCAGGACGAATACCGGAGTTAAAAAGGTTTGGCTCAAGGTAAACCTGTCCATCAGTAATAGAAATTACGTTGGTTGGAATATAGGCCGAAACGTCACCGGCTTGAGTTTCAATAATTGGTAATGCTGTAAGTGAACCTGCTCCAAGTTCATCATTAACCTTAGCCGCACGCTCAAGCAAGCGTGAGTGAAGGTAGAATACGTCACCAGGATAAGCTTCACGACCAGGAGGACGACGAAGCAAAAGTGACATTTGGCGATAAGCTACAGCTTGCTTTGATAAATCATCATAAACGATAAGAGCATGCTTGCCGCCATCACGATAATATTCAGCCATAGTACACCCAGTGTATGCAGCAATAAACTGCAATGGTGCAGGCTCAGAGGCCGTAGCTGAAATAATTGTTGTATATTCTAGAGCGCCATATTTGCGTAAAGTTTCAGCAACAAGAGCAACAGTTGCTTTCTTTTGTCCAATGGCTACATAAAAGCAGTGAATGCCTGTTTCTTTTTGTGCTAAAATGGCATCTATACAAACGGCAGTTTTACCAGTTTGACGGTCACCAATGATAAGCTCACGTTGGCCGCGACCAATTGGTGTCATACCATCAATGGCTTTAATACCTGTTGGCATAGGCTCATGCACAGATTTACGTGCAATAATGCCTGGTGCTTTAAGTTCCACAGGGCGAACTTCTTTTGCATCAATTGGGCCAAGACCGTCAATAGGCTGCCCTAGTGGGTTAAGTACACGCCCCATAACGGCGTCACCTACAGGCACGGAGAAGATTTTTCCTGTACGTTTAACAGGGTCACCTTCTTTAATGTTTGTATCAGGCCCAAGTAAGGCCACACCCACGTTGTCCTCTTCAAGGTTAAGAACCATACCCATAAGACCACCTGGAAACTCTAATAGTTCCATGGCCATGGCATTTTGAACGCCGTATACACGTGCAATACCGTCACCAACATATAATACTGTGCCGGTTTCACTCATTTCTACGCGCTGTTCATAATTTTGGATTTGATCCTCAATGATTTTGCTAATCTCTTCAGCTTTAATCTGCATGTGCTATTCACCCCTCTTGATTGTCTCCCGAAGGATAGCCAGCTGCGCACGCAAGCTTGCGTCCAGCACCCGGTCGCCTACCTTAAGAACTACTCCGCCCAAAATTGATGCATCAACATCAAAGGACAGTTCAATACTTTTTCCAGCCTTTTCTTCCAATTGCTTTTTTATGGCCCCTTGCTTTTTGTTATCAAGAGGTATAGCTGTGAGTAAGTGCCCACGAATAACCCCTTTTTCTGCATCAAGCAGTGAACCATAACACCCAGCAATACGCCTAAGATTAGAAAGGCGATTTTTATCGGCAAGGAGCAAGCAAAAATTAGTCATAGTAGCATCTGCTTCAACTTTAGTGAGCAGAGTTTTTAAGACTTTTTTCTTCTCGTCAGCACTTACCACTGGGCTTTTAAATACCTTATCCAATTCCGGTGAGTTTTGAAGCAATTCACTTAACTTGTTTAAGCCAAGGCTATATTGCTCAAGTTCACTCAATCCGTTTTTTTTGCCAAGTGCAAAAAGTGCATTGGCATATCTGCGAGCTATGACGGTGTCGGTCAATTGAGCACCACCTTTGTTAAGGAGTTATTAATAAGCTTACCATGTTTTGATGCATCAAGCTTGCTCTCCAAAACCTTTTCAGCCGCTTCCACAATTTCGTCGGCAATGACAGCTCTAACTTCTGTCAAAATTGCACGCCCTTCATTCTCAGCTGTGCGCCTAGCACCAGCAATAATTTGCTCAGCTTGGCGGTTAGCTTCTTCAATAATGGCCTGCTTGCCTGCCTCTGCTTGGGCACGACTTTCGTCAATTATTGCCTTGCGTTCAGCTTCAAGGTTGGCAATAGATGCCTCAACTTCGGAAAGTTTTTTCTTGGCATCTTCACGACGTTGATCAAGGTCTTCCAGATCCTGGCGGATGCCTTCGCGCCGCCCGGTTAAGAAACCAACAAGCTTTTTACCTGTAAGCTTCCATAGGACAGCCACAAAAATAACAGCATTCAAAATACGCCAGCCAAAATCTGCCCAACGTAATTCTCCCTCTGCGGCCATTGCAGTACTCGCCTGTAGCAAGACTAAGGCCAAGGCTATCCAAATACTTTTACATTTGCTCAAGGGCCACCCCCTTTACAGTGGAGCATAAATGAATAAACGGCAACTACTTGAGTAATTGCCAACACGCATTTGCGTGCTAACTCATGACGCGAGTGGCAAGCTTACCAGCCAAGACTTTCACTTGTGTTTTAAGCTCTGACAAAGTTGCATCAGCCTCAGCACGTAGAGTTGCGTGAGCTGCTGCAAGCTCTGACTGTGCTTTTCGCCCAGCTTCGCTTACAATTTCTTGCTGTTTTTTTGCACCTTCATTACGTGCAGCATCACGTAAAGCAATACCTTCTTGCCGTGCGCGCGCAAGTTCAGCCTGATATGACTCTATGCGCTTTTGTGCCTCGTGCTCAAAATCTCCAGCTTCTTTGTTTAAGCCGTCCATTTTTTCACGTCGTTCTTGCAAAATAGCACGAACAGGACGAATCAAAAGGATGTTAAGCACATAGAGCGCAATGAAGAAGTTCACCATCTGTATAAATGTGGTGATGTTAAGATCAAGCATTACACCCCTCCTAAAACATTTGGGTTGTGAATAATTATACAAAGGCTTTTTTCTTATATACTAATACGCATGCCATGTCAAAGCATATGACAATAAAATTATTCAAATTCGGCCAAGCTATTTTTCGTAAAAACATATTATTTTTTAATCTAATTCATTGTTTTTAAGCTGTTTATTTGAAGGTATTGAGGAAAAAATAAACAAAAAAATATTAGAGATTAATATTCATTTTTGTGATTATTTTTTTAATAAGTATCATTCCATTTTAGTTTTAAAGAATGGAATAATTTTTCTTTAATGATGCTATGTGAAAAAAAGATCATAATATGTTAGATTTAGCCATAGTGCTTGCTAAAATGAAAACAATAATAACTAGCAAAGCAAAATATCTAATTTATTGAAAAAAATAATATGAGCTTTGCTTCGCCGTTAAGTGACTGATTTTCGTGCCTTACTGCCAAGGCAGCTTGTCTGCCTTAGGCGGCACAAACGCCTGAAAGGTGGTTTGTCATCAGTCTGAAAAACGCATAATTATGCGTTTTTCAGCAGATACTTTAGGATTCATTGCTATTTTGTGGCGGTCTCATATTAATTTGGCCTTGAACAATACCACCTTCTTCCATAATAAGTGCTGGTGTATTGATTGTTCCTTCAATAATGCCACCACGATGTACAATGACACGTTTTTTTGCAGTAATATCGCCAGTTAATTTGCCAGTCAGTAGTAGTTCTCCAACTGCTAGTTCTCCTTGTATTACTGCATCCTTACCAACAATAAGTGAGCCTTCGCTTACTATATTACCGGTAAAAGTTCCATCAATACGTACTGATCCTTGAAAGGAGAGTTTGCCCTCGTAAACTGTACCTGCCCCTAAGAAAGCATTTATTTCATCCTTGCTCACAATATCCGTCCTTTTTGTTTCCACGTGATGTTTAAATAATGTTACAAGTGACTTTGTATAACAAATTTCTTTTTATATTTAGCGATGCTAAGAAGCATAGACTATGCTTCTTAGTCGAACGTACAACACATTTGCATGTGTTGTTTTAAAAGCAACTTCAAATCCATACATCTTGTTCGGCGATGCCAGAAGTACAATATATATTATTTAATGTCATGCGAAATTTATTTGCGTAATTAAATTTTCATTAAACAACATATAATGTATTATTTCTGGGTGTTTAACTTATATAATCTTGTAGGCTTGTCGATTTATTATCAAAAAATCTTTACCTATAAGGTGCAATTAACTATTTATATTTTTTAAGTTTTAAACATGAACCTGCGCATTGATACATTTAATACTATGCCAAGCAAAATGCAGTTTACAAGCATTGAACTTCCGCCGTAGCTCATAAAGGGTAAGGGTATACCCACAACAGGCATAAGACCAATGACCATGCCCATATTAATGACAATTTGCCAGAAAAAATAGAAAAATACACCTACAGCCAAAAGGCTACCAAAACTATCTCTTGCCTTAACAACAGTGCTATATATAGACAATAAAAAGAAACAATACAAGCTTACTAATGCCACACAACCCGCAAAACCCCACTCTTCACCAAATACAGCTACTACAAAATCGGAATGTTTTTCAGGTAAAAAGCGTAGTTGGCTTTGTGTGCCTTCAAGAAAACCTTTGCCCCAAATTTTTCCTGAACCTATGGCAATTTGTGATTGTATAATATGATATCCTGACCCACGTGGGTCATTGCTTGGATCAATAAAAGTAAGTATTCTTTGTCTTTGGTAATCTTGCATACCTACAAACCACATAAAGGCAGCAATAAGTGGTGCAATAATTAAACATGTTTTGAAAATTTTAGCCTTAATACCATGAAAAAGAATCATACATCCCAACAAAAGTAAAATATTAAGCGTTGTTCCAAGGTCAGGCTGTGTAATAATAAAGGCTCCCGGCACAAGCCCAACAAGTAAAACTTTGCAAAATTCTGACCAGTTCAAGCTTTGTCCACTACGTGAAAGCACACGTGCTGCAAGTATTAGTACAGATAGTTTTGCAAGTTCACTTGGTTGTATATTCATAAAACCTAAAGAAATCCAGCGTTGCGCTCCATATACAGTTTTTCCAATAATGGGTACAAGTGCCAATAAAAAAAGTGTACCCAAAAAGAGTGGCCAAGCTAAATTTCTTAGTTTGCGATAATCAAATGCCATGGCAACAAGCATTGCTATGAAACCAAGGCCACCCCAAATAAGTTGGCGTTGATAATAGGAAGCAACAGACATACCATCTTCAAAGCGTATACCACTTGCAGAATATAAATTAGCAACACCAACTACAAATAGTGTAGAAAAAGTGGCTATTAATTCCCAATTTATATATACAAAAAGTCTGCGATCAAGAGGCGACATCTGCTTCTACAACCTCCTCACCAAAGAGTATGTCAAAAACCCTTTTGGCAATGGGCCCGGCAACAGCACTGCCACCGCCACCATGTTCAATCATAACCACTACAACATATCGTTGTGAGTCTTTTGCTCCCCAAGTTGCAATCCAAGCGTGGTCACGTTGTTTATAAGCCATTTCTTCATTTTTAAGTCTACGATCGCCTTTCATTTTAATTTTAACTACTTGGGCAGTTCCGGTTTTGCCACCCATGTCAGCGTCATCACGTGATATGACTTTTGCAGTGCCAATATCAGCAGTTTTGCGCATAGCATCTACTATAAATTCACGCACAGCACCATTGGCTGGAATTTTACCACGCACGGTACGCTTTGCTGTTTCTAAAATTTGCGGCTGTAATATGTCACCGCCATTAATGAGAGCAGAAACATATGTTGCAACTTGTAATGGAGTTACCAAGGTAAAACCTTGCCCAATTGAAATATTCAAAGTTTCTCCACGAACCCAAGGTTGCCCAAAACGTCTTCTTTTCCACTCTTTAGATGGTACGATACCACCTTTTTCATGTGGTAAAATAATACCAGTTAGATCGCCAAAGCCGCTTGATTTGGCATATGCTTCTATTTTATCGATGCCAATTTTTTCGCCAAAATGATAATAATAAACATCGCAGGATTGTACCAATGCTTCAGTCATATTCATACTGCCATGTCCATGTTTTTTCCAGCATCTGAAAGTTTGATTGCCAAGTTGAACTTCACCGGAACAAAAAACACGTTCTTTTGGATTTATGCCTTCTTTTAAGAACAAACCGGTCATCAAAAGCTTCCATATGGAAGCAGGTGGATACATGCTTTGAATTACTCGATTTTGTAATGGTGAACGCTGATCTGAGCGCAAAGCATTCCAATCCTTATGTGATATACCGTTGGTAAATAGATTATTGTCATAGGCCGGTGCTGTGACTAAGGCAATTAATTTTCCTGTATCTGGATCCATGACGATTACACTACCTGTTTGGCCTTCTAATGCATTCCAAACAGCTACTTGTATTGATGTATCAAGGGTAAGTTTAGTTTGATGCCCTCCACGTGGAGCTTTAACCATTTGTTTGCTTAATGAGCGACCAAGTACATCAACTTCTAATTGATAAAGTCCTTTTTCTCCACGTAAATTGTCTTCGAGTATGTACTCAAGGCCTTGCTTACCAACGAGGTCACCCATGGCTAAAGCCTTATCATTTTTTAACTCTTTTTCATTAGCTTCTGCTACATAGCCTAATATATGTGCGTAAATATCACCCTTGGGGTAGGTACGCCTTGCTTGACTTACAATTTCTAAACCAGGCCAATATAAAAGCTGTGCTTCAATTTTGGCTACCAAGGATATATCAAGGTCAGAGGCTAAAAGGACAGGCTCAAAGGATTGCACCTTGCGCCTGTCTTGATTATACTTTGCTACAAGGTTGGTGTGCTCTAAGCCGGTCCACGCACTAACTTGAGCTAATGTTGCTGGGATATCTGGACAATCTTCACGTACAATGGTTATACCATAAGTTAAGACATTATCAGCTAAAGTGTCTCCATCCTTATCAGTAATGGTGCCGCGCAATGCAATAATGCGCTCTTCACGTAATCTATTTTCTTGAGCTTGTTTGGAAAAATCACTGCCTTTGTGTACTTGTAAATACCAAAAGCGCACAACAAATACAAAGAAAAATATTGCAATCAGTGATTGTAAAAAAAGTGTACCTGCTCGAGGTGGGTGATACTCTTCTGTTTCTGCATGAACCTTAAGCCAATTGCGAAACTTACTAGGTTTTTTTTTATTATTGTCGAGCTTTGTCTGCATTATTGTTTGTCCATCGGCGTGTAAAGTTTGCTATAACCCAAGCAATTGGTATAAAAATTGTTTGTACGCTATTGTCATATATAAGCTGATTGACATTGGCAATTTGTAAATCTTGTAGTGGTGCAAGTAAATACACTAAGATAAAATGCGCAACGCCAAGGCTTGCTGATAATAATAATACAAATAATGTGTTTTGTACTTCAAATAACCAACGCCCTATAATAAAAAATATAATGACAATACTATACCAAATAATTGCTCCACCAAATTCACGTGAGCCAACTCCCTCTTGAATGAGAATAAGTAATGGTAATAACCAAAGCAAGTCTTTGTAACGATGCTCTTGTAAAGTAATAATTAAGCCAATGACCAAGGCGTCAACTGTATGCAAAGTACCCTGCAAAAGAATGCCTATGGGAAAAAACAAAAACCACCAGATGCAAAGACGTGTGTTCATTACTGGGCTCGCATTTCAGGATGGTTTTGATCTTCATCACTGGAGTTTTCTTGCATAAGTTTTGCTTGCTCTTCGGTGGGGGGGCCTATAAAATTAGGTGTTGGCAAACTAGGAAGAGGCTCAAGATTTGTTGGTTCAAGTAGCAGCACCTCTTCTAAATGTTCTGCATTAGCAAGTGATTTGGCAAGCACAGTCATAAATTGTGAGTAATCAGAAAGTACTACACTTTCAATACGAGCAACAGGTAATCCCTTAGGATAGATTCCATCAAGGCCAGAGGTGACGAGTAATTCACCTTCATGAACTTGCGCATTTCGTCCCACAAAGCGCATTTCAAGTAGTTGGCGACCACCACGCCCAGTAAGAATACCGGCTGTACGCGTATCTTGGCTAAGAACAGCAATCCTACTGCCGGGGTCAGAAATTAGCAATGCTGTGGAGGTGTGTGCCGATGCACGCAACACTCTGCCTACCAAACCTAAGTTTGTCATAATGGGTATACCTGGTGACGCACCTGTGGCATAGCCACGGCTTAGGATGACTGTTTCCAAGGCAGAGTTTGGGCCCATGCGTCCTGCAAGTACACGTGCTCCTATGGGATGCCAGCTACGGTCAGCTGGTAGAGAAAGTAGGGTGCGCAAGCGTTTGACTTCTGCTTTATGTTCACCAGCTTCAATTAACCTTGCTTGCATGGATAAAATATCAGCTTTAAGGCGTTCATTTTCTTCACGTACTCCAACAAGATCAATATAACTTTCCCAAAAATCCATAATACCGGCATGTAAATTTAGCATGGGTTTTAGTAAACTGCCAACAAGTTCAAGACCTACATTGGTAGCAAGCTTATCAAGAACTCCCGTGCGTTGATTCCATGTGTACATACCCAAAAAAAGAAATAGGGATATAACGGAAAGAATAATGAAGCGTCTTGAAATCACGATTTTGACATAACCTTTGTGTCGTTATAGCAAAAATATTGATCTTGCATTTTCATATAGGTATAACTCATAAATTATTCAAAAATGGTAGCTAACCATTTTATATAAAAGGTATCTGATTGCTTATGGTTTGCTTGTATTATAAAAAATAATTTCAAACCAAGCTGATTAGGTAAAAAGTATTTTGCAATCTTAAAGCTTATTAACATTTAAAACATAAATTGCCAATAAACTTTACTTAGTGCTTAGTATACTGGCAATTTATGTAATATTTTTATCCCAATAAAAAATATTCTATAAGAGTTATGATTTTTTAATGTTTATAACTTAACTCTCAAAATATTAAGGAAACGCTGATTAAATCAACAAGTCAAAAAAAACACGCTTTTTTGCGTCCCACAGGGCGAATAAAGGCAGTGTGCCTTTCTGATTTATTCTGCTTGCAGAGTAAATCAGCATTTCCTTTAGTCGACACACACTTTTTTAAGCAAATCTAGGCTATCTAAAGCTCGGCCGGTGCCCATAACTACAGTGGATAATGGATCTTCAACTACGGTAATTGGCAATGAAGTTTCGTCACGTAGTAATTGGTCAAGTCCTTTTAATAAAGCACCGCCACCAGTAAAGACAATGCCGCGGTCAACAGTATCAGCAGCAAGTTCTGGTGGGGTTTTTTCAAGAGCTATACGCACAGCATGTACAATGCTATCCACTTGTTCAGAAATAGCTTTACGAATTTCTTCAGAAGTAACAATAATATTTTGTGGAATACCAGTTACTAAATCAAGACCTTTAACTTCTATTTGTTGTTCTGGTTCCATAGGGTAGGCTGAAGCTATTTTTATTTTAATTTCCTCGGCTGTGGATTCGCCAATAAGCATGCTGTATTTACGTTTAACGTGCATCATAATGGATTCATCCATTTTGTCACCACCAACACGTACAGAACGTGAAAAAACAACACCGGAAAGAGAAATAACAGCAACTTCAGTTGTACCACCACCAATGTCTACCACTATGTTGGAGGTTGGTTCATGTATGGGTAAATTTGCACCGATGGCTGCAGCCATTGGCTCCTCGATAAGAAATACCTCACGCGCTCCTGCAGACTGAGCAGACTCTTTAACAGCACGCTTTTCTACCTGCGTGATGCCTGTAGGTACACAGATCATAATGCGTGGTCGCACTAAATGTCTTGAATTATGAACTTTACTTATGAAGTGGCGTAGCATAGCTTCAGTTACGTCAAAGTCTGCAATAACACCATCTTTCATAGGGCGAATAGCTGTGATGTTGCCAGGAGTACGTCCAAGCATTCTTTTTGCATCTTGCCCAACAGCTAAAACGACGTTGTTACCACGATTGTCTTTTTGTACTGCAACCACGGATGGTTCACGTAAAACAATGCCTTGTCCTTTTACATATACACAGGTATTTGCAGTGCCTAGGTCAATGGCAAGGTCATTGGAAAAAATGCCTAAAATGCTATCTAAAATCTTAGCCATAAGTCTTTATTCGCCCTTTAATATTTAATATCCGCACATATGCATATACGGTTTATAGAAAGATTAATTCATCCATGACTTAATATTACAATTAGCAATAATCTAAAAGTTAAAAAAGCTTTAGCCTTAGCTTGTTAAACTATAAAATGTTTTTATTTACAGTTTGTTAAGCAAGTAGATGTTATCTTGTAGCCATACGTGTCATTAAGGATAGTGAAACACATATATTCAATGCATAAACGCATTGCCACATTCTGCCTAAAAAGCCTGCGAAGTCAATATCTATCTTGCAAAGTAAAAAAATTTTCACCGCAATAAACTGTATACGAAAAGCAAAATTAACTGTAATGTAATACTTAATGATACTTTGGCATACATTGGGAACATATTTCCGTAATAAATTTGGTAAACGAGTGCAAAAAATTCCACTAGATTGTGGTGCATCTTGTCCCAACCGTGATGGAGTCTTGTCACATTCAGGTTGCATTTTTTGTAATGTTCAAGGCTCAGGTTCAGGTTTTTTGCAACAAGGAATGTCTATTAATCAACAATGGGAGTATTGGCAAGCAAAATACCAAAAAACTGATGCTAAAAGAAACTTCATGGCTTATTTTCAATCATTTTCCAATACTTATGGACCACCGCAGCAAGTACAAAAAATTGTCGATATTGTACGTGAATTGCCTAACTCTGTGGCTTTGTCTATTGGAACACGTCCAGATTGTGTGGATGAGGAGAAATTGAATATCTTAGCCCATAGTGGCATTGATGAATTGTGGATTGAATTTGGTGCACAGAGTTGTCATGATAAAAGTTTAACCCTTATAAATCGTCAGCATAGCGTTATAGATTCTGAACGGGCTATCATAATGGCGGCTAATCGGGGGTTAAAAGTTTGTGTACATTTAATGGCTGGCCTACCTGGTGAAAGTGCTGAGCATTTTTTGCAGTCCGTACGTTGGGCTATATCCTTACCCATAAGTGGTCTTAAGCTTCATAGTCTTTATGTTTGTAAAAAAAGTACTCTTGAGCAGTGGTATTATGATGGGCGTTATAAACCACTTAGCATGCAAGCATACATTGATTTGCTTGTGCAAAGTTTACCTATTATTCCAACACATATTGTGATGCATCGCTTAACGGGAGACCCCATGCCCAATGAGTGCATTGCACCGGAGTGGACTGAACATAAACGCAAGCTGTTTACTTTATTGCATCATCAAATGAAGCGTGAAAATGTTTGGCAAGGAAGCTTGGCTGATGCTAAGCAAGCATGGCCTGAATGGTTTGGGAAATAGAAAACTTATAATATTTAATTCAATATCATACACATTGTAATGATGTTTTTTGTATATTGAAAAGGCATTTCCTTAAATTTGCAAAGGCATTGTGTCTTTTAGGATTATTAAATTCATACGTCATAAAATTATCAACTATTTGCCCATTGTTTAGTACTAAGATACGTTGGCAAAGGCGTAATACTGAACGTAAATCATGTGATATATATAATAAAGTTACATTTGTACGTTTTTGTAAATCCTCAAGCATAAGTAAAATATTTTCAGCTACCACGCAATCAAGGTCACTGATAGGCTCATCTAACAACAAAATATCAGGCTTTAAGGCCAAAGCCCGTGCAATACATAAACGCTGCAATTGTCCACCACTCATTTGTCTAGGATAAGCTCGTGCGTAACTTTGCGGTAATTGCACCATGTCTAAAAGCTCTGCTACTAAATCGCTTTGTAGTTTTTTATCCTTGTGCCCATGGGCAAGCAATGGCTCTGTAATAATGTCATATGCTTGCATGCGTGGATTAATTGCTAAACGGGCATGTTGGAAAACTGCTTGAATATGCTTACGCCAATGGCGTTCTTTGGTGTGATGCGCTTTGCCCATGATATTTATGATGCCATCATCTGGTTTTTCTAGTGCTAATAGAGCACGTACCAAAGTGCTTTTACCTGCTCCATTGTGCCCAACGATACCTAAGTTTTCTCCACGCCATAGTTCAAGGTCGATGTTATTTAACACCAAATTGTTTTGTTTTTTACTTTGTGCATAACTTTTCTTTAAACCTTTGCAACTAAGTATGCATTCTTGACGTATTATTTCTTTTGCTGTGGTGTTAAAATTAGGTGGTTGAAATGTGTTTACAAGTTCTTTTGTATATTGATGCTGTGGGTTTTTGAGTAAATTTTCAAGTGGACCATATTCCACAATTTTTCCTGCACACATAATAGCTAGTTTGTGAGCCATAAACTTGGCAGCACTAACATCATGGTCTATATAAAGTAGGGCAAAACCATATTTATTTTGCAATGATTTTAAAAGTGTTAAGAGCATAAGTTTTGACATACTATCAAGACCAGCAACTGGTTCATCAGCAATAATACATGAAGCAGCACCCTTTTGTACTTGGGCTATGGCTATGGCAATCATAACCTTATGTAACATACCGCCACTAAGTTCAAATGGATAGCATTTGGCTATACATCGAGCATTTTCAAAACCTACTTCTTCAAAAATATTAAGCATATATTCATAGTCACTCATGTGCGTATACGTATCGTTTTGTTTAGGATAATGCGCTATACTTTCTAAAAAAGTCTGTTCAATGCGTAGTAGTGGGTCAAAGCAATCGGCTGGATTTTGCATAATCAAGGCAGGTTTTGTGGATTTAAAGTGTAGTTGCTCGGCTGTGCTATATAAACCATAAGCCAAACTTTCCATGATTGCCATAGCTGTAAGCGATTTACCAGAACCACTAGCTCCCATAAGAGCTAAGGTTTGACCAGCGTAAATATCAAAACTTATATCCTGCACTAATTTTTTGTTGGAGTTGCCCGTAAAAATATTTAATCTTTTTACTTGTAATGCCGGCATTATATGTCCTCTTTGCGCAAAGCAGGGTCAAGGTGGTCGCGTAGGCTGTCGCCCAAAAGGTTACAAGCTGCTGTTGAAAGAAAAATCATAATACCTGGATATACCATAAGCATGGGATCTGTGCGCATGACATTGCGTGCCTCTGCAATCATAACACCCCATTCAGGCGTTGGTGGTTGAATGCCAAGACCAAGGAAGGAAAGACCAGCTACGTGTAATAACATATGGCCCACATCAAGGCTTGCTAAAATGATAATTTGTACCATAACAGCCGGTAGAATATGACGATAAATGATGCGCCATTTACTAAGTCCCATAGCTTTTGCAGCTATAACATAGTCTTGGTGTTTAATGCTTAAAACATAACTGCGTACTAAACGAGTGTACCAAGCTAGGTGCGTTATGGCAGTGGCAATAATTAAATTGCTAAGCCCTGCACCAAGGATACCAATTAAAAATAAGGCTAAAACAACTGTTGGAAAGACGAGCATGCCATCACAAATACGCATAATAATGGCATCAAATTTTCCACCCAAATAACCGCACATGCAACCAAGTATAAGGCTTAACATGACAAGGAGTAATAAAATATAAAAAACAGCACTTAAAGAATAACGTGCGCCAAGCATAAGACGTGAAAGAACGTCACGCCCAAGGTAATCTGTGCCAAGCCAATAGTCTGAACTTGGCGGTAATAGTTTTTTGCTAATATCAACCAAGGTTGGGTCATGGGGAGTTATCCACGGACTAAGTAGAGCACAAATAATTAGGGGTATAAGTATGCTGAGTGCAATAAAGATTTTTTTATCCATGCTTAAAGGCTTCCCTGTATATGCGTGGATTTATAAAAGCATACAAAATATCTACCACAAGGTTTACAAAAACAAAAATAACAGCCATGGCCAAGGTAAAAGCCTGAATTACAGGATAATCATGGTTATAAATAGCAGTTAAAACATAACGCCCCACACCTGGCCAGTTGAAGATGTTTTCCACTATAACAGCACCGCCAAGCAATTCTCCAAAGTGCATGCTTAAGGTTGTGAGTACTGGTATGCAAGCATTACGTAAGGTATGCATAGTAATACGTTGTTTGCTAAGGCCACGAGCTTTGGCGTATATGACGCTACGGCTATGCATATGCTCAAGTATACAGGAACGCACCAAACGCGCATTAATGCCAATGGACATAAATGATAATGTAAGGACAGGTAAAATGAGGGATGCAAGCCCATCTCGCCCAATGCTTGGTAAAAAACCAAAATATTTTGACGCAACTAACATCAGTAAAAAGCCAAGCCAAAATGACGGCGTGGATACAGCACTAAAGGATAAAAGGCGTATGATGAAATCCGGCCATTTATCTTTGTAATATGCACCAATGATTCCAAGCGGAATACTTAACAATACCGTTAATAATATGGCCCATAGTGTCAATTCAAGTGTTGCAGGTAAAAAATATAAAATTTCTCCAAGGGCTGGTTTGCCACTTACATATGATAAACCTAAATCACCTTGCAAAGCTGCTTTAAGCCAATCTAAGTATTGCTGCCAAATGGGATTATTAAGCCCAAGACTTATGCGCACATCTGATAAAATCTGTTCTGTTGCCGGTAAGCCGGAGATGCGTGCATAGGCAAGGGCAGGGTCAGTTTTACCTAGGCGCAAAACAAAAAATACAAAGAGTGATACCCCAATAAATAGGGGTATCAGTGCTAGAATGCGGCGTAAAATATAACGAAGCATTTTTTATGGCCGACTTAATTTATTAAATAAAAGTTCATATGAAACAGGCGCAAATTCAAAATCTTGTAACAAAGATTTTTTGTATAAAGCTTTGTCCACTGTATAGCTTAAGGGAATATATACCACTTCATCGTGCAAAATACGCCAGATATTGTTAAAACTAGTTTTTAATGTTGCTTCGTCTGTGGCAAAAAGTGCATTTTGTATGGCTGCATCAAGCATGGCTTTGTCTTTTAGACCAAGTTGAGCTTGATACTCAGCATGCCCTGGTACACCCATAATGCCAAGGTATGAAAAAGGTGCATATGGTGCACCGCTTGAGTTACAAAAAATTAAATTAAAACTACCATCCACTTGTGATTGCATAAAGCTTACCGGCTCTTCACCAACTAAACGTACATCAATGCCAATCTGTGCTAGGTTGCTTTGTGCTGCTTCAGCAATGGCACGCATGATGCTTTCATTGGCAATAAATTTGAGGTTTACCTGTAATGTTTGCCCATTTTTACTGCGAAACTTATTACCTTCAGCTAATTTCCAACCAGCTGCATCAAGTATACTTGCAGCTTGTGTTGGGTCAAATGGATATGGGCTTAAGTCTTGGTCACAATAGGGTATGCTGTTATGCATAAGGCTTTCGGCAGGTAACTCTTGGTTTAGCAAGATGCCTGATAGTATGGCTTTACGGTCAATGGTTTGTACTATTGCTTGGCGCACTGCCAAATCATTGGTTGGGAATATTGCAGTATTCATAGCAATGAGCCGTGTATTGCGTGCGGTAGAACTTTTTGAAGTAAAAACTTCTTGCTTAGATAGCATGTCATAAGCCGCAGGGCTTATGTCTGCTGAGCCATGGTCGCCCATAGCTGTTGCAATAATGTCCACAGCTTCTGATTCAAGAGCAAGAGCGCGCGTTTCCACATCGGGTATTACTTTAACTAAGATGTTACGAAAAATGGGTTTTTCTCCCCAATAATTTTCATTGCGAGTAAATAAATCAGATTCTCCCTTGCGAGTTTTACTTAAAACCCAAGGACCTGTTCCAACAGGTTTTGCAAATTTCCCGTCAGCGGTAAGGGCCTTTGGCGAAATAAAACGTAAAGGACGCACAAAGGTTAATTCTTGCAAAGCGGCCCTGTATGGTCTTGCGAGTGTTAGCTCAAAAGTATATGTATCAATAGCCTTATATGACTCTATTAGTTGCATAAGTGTAAGCCAGCTATGACGGTCTTTATTGGCAAAAACTGCTTTAAGGTTTGTAACTATGGCATGGGCTGTAAATGGCATACCGTCAGAAAAACGTACATCCTTACGCAGATAAAAAGTATAAGTTTTTTGGTCAGCAGAAATATCCCAAGATTCGGCTAAATGTGGTAAAATTTTACCACCAGGGCCATATTGTACCAATGGTTCATAAACCCAAGCTTGGGCAAACATCATATTTGCGCCATAATCATGTGGATTTAATGGACCAACATTGGTACTCCAAGCGTAAACTAAGGTATTGCTATCTTGACCTTTTGCAGCATTTGCCATGTGAGGTTTGTTAATTAGACAAATGATTAGCATTAAACAACAGCTTAAAAAAAGCCTTGTAACTTTAGATGTTTTTTTCATAGCCCTTCCTAAAATAAGTTTCATTGTGCATTGTTTGTATAATGTATACTTTTGTGGCATGCGTGTCAATTTTTAAAATTCGTGTTACTGAAAGTGTATCACGGCATTCTAATTTGTGAAGTTAAAAGCTAATGTATGCGGTTCGGTAAAGTTTGTTGCGCGTTGCAGCACCTGCGCATACGCTCCGTCGCAGCAAATTACTCAAAAAA
>CAYJPT010000017.1:0-24533 GCA_964372165.1 uncultured Desulfovibrionaceae bacterium
CACGTTTTTTTGCGTCCCACAGGGCGAATGAAGGCAGTGTGCCTTTCTGATTTATGCTGCTTGCAGAATAAATCAGCATTTTATTAAGGAAACGCTGATTAAATCAACAAGTCAAAAAAATAGTGTGCCTTTCTGATTTATTCTGCTTGCAGAGTAAATCAGTATTTCCTTAAGTGTATAGTTGTGCAAGTTGTCAAGGCTTTTATGTTAAAAAAGGACAAGGCAAAGCCTTGTCCCACTGATGACAAATTAAAAACGCTTGCCAATAAAACTAACAATTAAATTATTAGAAATATGCTAGCGTAAAAAACTGTTGAATACTAATTTTCGCCTTCAGCAGCGGATTGCTTACCAGCACCCTTTAGGCCATACATGGTGGTAGAGCCAGAAGACCAAAACTCAAGCACTTCTTCATTAACAAGCTTGGTTAAAATCTTTTTTACGTCGCGTGGTCCTTTGCCTTCAAATAAAGGTAAAAAATCTTGGAAGTAAAATTTGGTTTTGCCAGTTTTGCTTTGAAGAAATTCAACAACAATGTCTTTTTCGCTACTCATGTAAATCTCCTTAAAAAAGCGGCGGCGCGTGACGCGCCGCCGAAAAGTAATCCGCGTCTAGAACTTAAATTGGGTGCTTTGACGCCAAGTGTAGTATGCAGGGTCGCGGAAGTCGTCAATAAGGTGGTGGGTGAACTCAAGGCCAGTCTTCTTAAAGAAGCTTTCCCAACCGATACGTTCAGCCCATTCGCCAATGCGCTCATATTTATTAGCTTCTTTGGCGTATACTTCAACAATGTGTTTTACCGTTTTGGTCAATGTAGGCCAACGCGGTGGTTCGTTTGGAATGTATCCAACAACAACCTTAGAGAACTTAGGTGTTGAGATACGGTTTGATACTTTACCACCAACCATGATTGCAATGCCGTCGCCTTCGCCATCGGAGATAGGTAGTGCTGGGCACATGGTGTAGCAGTTACCGCAGTACATGCAGCGCTCATTTTTAATGGCAATGGAGTTTAACTTTTTGCCATCAATTTCTACCTTAGTTGGACGCACAGCTGCGGTGGGGCAGGATGCAACAGCTAAAGGTATTTCGCAAAGTTGGTCTGTCCATGCATGGTCAATCATAGGTGGTTTACGGTGAATACCTACAAGGCCAATGTCAGAGCAGTGCACAGCACCACACATGTTAATACAACATGCAAGTGAAATACGTAGAGGTGCAGGTAAACGCATGGATTGGAAGTCACTAAATACTTCGTCCATTACAGCTTTAACTGGTCCTGACGCATCAGTTGCAGGGGTGTGGCAGTGTACCCAACCTTGGGTGTGAACGATATTGGTGATACCAGCGCCTGTTCCACCTATTGGGAATTTATAAGAACCTGCGTCAAACTTACGTCCGTTGAGGTCATCAATAAGTGGTTTTAATGCTGCTTCATTGTCAACCATGAATTCGATGTTGTTACGAGTAGTAAAGCGGAAGTAACCACCGCAGTGTTTATCTGCAATGTCACAAGCTTCACGTAAAAGAGTAACAGACATAAGACGTGCTGTACCAACGCGAACGGTGAATACTTTATCGCCTGTTTCAGAAACGTGCACAAGCACGCCTGGCTCAAGAATTTCATGATAAAGCCATTTGCCAAAGTTTTTGGCAATGTATGGCGGAAAGCCCTCATCATAGGGGCGAGGTCCAATGTCCGTGATACGGTTTTCCATCGGTTTTGCGGGATTGTACCCGGAAGATATAAATGCCATGGTGTACTACTCCCTTTATTAGCGTTGGTGTCTTTTGCGATAAGCATCAAGGTCACGATCCCATCCACCAGGTACTTCTTCTTCTTTGAAGAAGATGTACGGGTTGGAGCGTGGCTCACTAACATGCTGGGCAACAGCCGGGGTGTCGGTGACTTCAAGCAACTTCTGGAAAGAAAGACGCTTCATGGTTTCACCTAGACGCTCACGGTTTTTACCTTCTTCCATCCACCAGTCCCAAATCTTTTCGATAACTTCTTTGACTTCGTCATAAGGAGCTTCGGCAGCAATGAAAGGAATAAGCAAAGAACCCATTTGTGCACCGTCAACAACAGGAGCTTTAGCACCGCAAAGAATGGATGCGCCGCGCTCGTCACCAATACGTAATGCTTGAGGCATGGTATTGATACAGTGCATACAACGTAAACACTCAGCAGTGTTGATGCTTACTTTTGAGCCATCATAAGAGAAGGCACGACCTGGGCATAAATCAACTACTTCTTTTTGAATGTCAAAAGCACCCCATTCGCCTTGGGCGTGGGCGCCAGCGTTTGGTTTAATTTCACCAGCAACGTAGGCTTTTACTTTTTCTTGATCTATTTTGATATCGTCTTTCCATGTACCTATAACTGCAAAGTCAGAACGTGCCATGGATGCTACGCAACCATTGGGGCAGCCGTCAAACTTAAACTTAAATTTATAGGGGAATGCTGGACGGTGTAATTCATCTTGATAATCCATTGTGAGCTGATAGCACATATCTTGTGCATTGTAGCAAGCATATTCACAACGGCTCATACCCATGCAAGACTCAGGAGTACGTAAGTTTGAACCAGAACCACCAAGGTCAACTTCCATATTGTGGGTTAGTTCAAAGAATATTTCTTCCAATTGAGGGGTTTGAGTACCAAGTAAAACGATGTCACCAGTGGAACCGTGCATGTTGGTTAGACCAGAACCACGCAAATCCCAAATATCACACAAGTCGCGCATAAATTTGGTTGAATAAAATTTACCAGCTGGCTGGGCTACGCGCACAGTATGGAAGTGCGCAACACCTGGGAATTGTTCTGGTTGGTCACAGTAACGTCCAATAACGCCACCGCCATAACCAAATACACCCACTATGCCGCCGTGCTTCCAGTGAGTTTCGCCATCATTGTAAGAAAGTTCCAAAACCCCAAGCAAATCTTCGGGGCAGCTTTCTGGGATCTGATAATCAAGACCCTTTGGGTTGCTTGCCCGCATAGCTGCTTCTTGCTTGATGTCGGACACGAAGCTGGGCCACGGCCCGGATTCGAGCTGGTCCAACTTGGGGGTTGAATGTTTCGCCATTGCCTTACCTCCACATAGGTTTATTAAGTATCACGGTAAGTTTTTACCGTTTTGTTTCCTACTAATTATATGTTATAGTAGGAAAAGTCCAATGCATATTTTTGTAATTGCCATAAAAATTAATCGAAAATTAACGCCTACACCCATAGGCAATTATTATGGGGTAGGTAAACACAGTTATGCTTTAACCTATTCCTAAAATAAAGACAAGCACAAGTTCTCACTTTTCTTTGTATGAGGTTATTTATGTAGTTCCTTGTTATATTGTGTTGAATTCATATGCTTTACCAGGTTTGTTTGTTAGGGTCTGTTTTGTAATGCTTCATGTCAAATATGCTTTTGAGGTAGTTTTCCCTAAAAGATTTATTGTTTTGTCTGGTTAAATAATTTATTGTTCAATCAATCGAAAAGAAAATAGTTTAAAACATTTTGTAGCTTTTTCTTGCAATTTTGCTGCTTAAAAAATATTTTAAGCTCTTGCATTGTGGTACACATATTCTTTGCATTTAAAATTATTATTTATCATAATTTAAAAATAGTTGATGAGGCAAATATGAAAGATGAAAAAGGTATATATTATTACCCAGATCCTAGTAATACTAAGGTACGTGTGTATGTACGTAATGGGGATAATGATGAAATTGAATTTAGACTTTGGCAGAGGGATCATGCCCATGTATGGGATAAACATCAGTGGCTATCAGCTGCGGTCATTCGTGAAGCTGCAGGTATGTATAAAGAACTTGGACGAGGCGAAGCAGACCCCATGATGTTATATGATAGTGTTGTCGCTAAAGCTCTATTAAAGGAAGAAAACAGTGAGTAAGCGCTGGCAAGTTTCTGATAAAAATATATTTATTCGTGATTTAATACGGGATTATTGTAAGGTACATACCGTTTTGAATGAACAATCTGCACGTTTTGCTCATTCTGGCACTATATCATACGTAGTGTTGCGTGACCTTTTAGGAGACTCCATATATCGTGGGATTTTTTGGAGTTTAAAAGATTCTGCTCATCATCTTTTACGTATGCCACTAACTTTAGATAATGAAGGTGTGCATCAAAGTAATTGTAAAGCAAAACCCAATAAGCCCCATGCATTATTAAAAACTGCCATGCAACATGAGGATCAAAGCCAAGGTGACATGGTGGTAAATATGTTAGATTGGTGTGTTGGTTATGCTTTTCATGAATGTGTAAAATTGAAAGAAGATGCATTTCAACGCCAACATTATACCAATAGATTTTTGCAATTCAAGACCGATGATAAAAAACATGCTGAGATACTTGAGGGACTTTTGCCTTTTACGCAGCAAACACATGAGAGTATGGCACGTGAAATTGAACGCATACTAGGTGTATTTGCACATATTGGTAAACTTTTTATCATGCTTTTGGAAAATCATAAAAACAATCAACATATTGCAAGACTTTTAGTTAATGAAATGGATTTAGTTCAAGCTGGGTTTGGAATTCAATTTGAGAAACTATTAAAAGTTCTTTATGATGATACACCAGCCAAGCGATATTTACTTGCAATGCAACTTGCTCTTGATTGCGGACGCAAAGAGCAAGCAGTTGAAATTATTAATAAAGCAAGTGTAGAGAATGCACCTCATGATATTGTTAAAATGATGAGAGAATTACTGGATAAAAATATGGAATCTTCTTCATGATGTACATTAAAGATATTAATCGTTTATTATTATCTTTTTGTTTAATGAGCGTGATACTTGTGCTTGCGTCATGCTCCAGTAAGCCAAAGAGTACCATTACCGGAACAAAGCCTTATACTGTGCGTGGAGAAAAATATTATCCATTACAATCGGCGCATGGTTATGATGAGGAAGGCATAGCTTCATGGTATGGACCTGGGTTTCACGGAAAAACCACTGCAAATGGCGAAACTTATAATCAAAACGCTATGACAGCTGCCCATACACTATTGCCTCTTGGGACAAATGTGCGGGTGACTAATTTAGAAAATCATGAATCAGTTGAGCTACGCATAAATGATCGTGGTCCATTTGTGCATGATAGAATAATTGATGTATCAAAAAGAGCTGCACAACGCTTGGGTATGGAGACTCAAGGTACAGCACGAGTGCGTGTTGAAGCTATTAACACAAAGCCAGATGATAGCTCAAGTGAAGAGGTATTTGTTTCAAGTGCTACATCAAGCAGTGCTGCTATAGCCGAGGCTAAGCAATCACGCGTATTAAATGAGCAAGGCGAAATTCCAGATGAATTAAAGTATCTTTTTGAAGATGAAGGCTATACTCATGATAATTCTGTAAAAAATACCAATAATTCTCAAACATATTCTCAGCAGCCAGAATTTACAGATGTAAGTAATGCTGCAGGCGGTGCAAATGTAGTTTATTATATTCAAGTTGGTGCATTTGAGGTGAAGAAATTTGCGTCGCTCATGGCAGCAAAACTTAAAGAAAGAGGTTATCCTGCGCGCTCTTTTAAAGAGGGAACACAAAAAATTTGGCGTGTACGCATAGGCCCTTGGAGTAGTGCGCATAAGGCTGAAGATTTTTTACAAAAACTTGCTCATGAATTCCCTGAAGCCTCAATTGTAGAAGGAGTTCCAAAGCAGTTTTAGAATTGCATAACAAGATAATCAAGCGTGTATGCAAGTGGAATGAGATTAAAAAAAATAATGCCGCAAAAGAACGTAACTTTTGCGGCATCATTTTTATTAAGTATATTTTACTATGCACCAAGATTGATGCGCGCAAAACGTACAATGCTTATGCTGTCACCAGCTTGCTTGCCAGCGTCATTCAATACGTCAGCGATGGTTTTTTTGTCATCACGTATGTATGGCTGTTCTACAAGGCAAGATTCTTTGTAGAATTTCTTAACAGCACCTTCTACTATTTTTTCCAAAATGTTTTCTGGCTTGCCTTCTTCCAAGGCTTTTTGGCGATAAATTTCACGTTCACGCTCAACAACACTTTGGTCTAAAGCATCTGGCCCAACAGCTAAAGGAGTTGTGGCAGCAATTTGCATAGCAATGTTTTTACCAAGCTCTTTTACTGCATCGCAAGTGGCACTTTCTGCTTTATTGCATGCAAGCTCAACCAAAACACCAATTTTACTATTAGCGTGAATGTAAACACCAATAGCATTGTTACCTGCGGCTTCAAAACGTGCAAAGTCGCCAAGTGTCATATTTTCACCAACAGTTGCGATTTGGCTTTGTAATGTGTCGCCTAAAAGTGCTTCAAGAGCAGTAGTGTCAGCTGGATTTTTTTCAAGTACCAACTGTGAAATAGATGCTGCAAAGGATTGGAATTGCTCACCACGTGCAACAAAGTCTGTTTCACAACATAGGGCAGTCATAGCAACTGTCTTACCGTCGGCAGAGCTTGCCATGGTTACAAGACCTTCTGATGTGGCACGACCAACTTTTTTTGCAGCTTTGGCAATGCCTTTTTGGCGTAACCAATCTAATGCTTTTTCAACGTTAGCGTCATTTTCTTGCAAAGCTTTTTTGCAATCCATCATGCCGGCGCCGGTTTTATCGCGTAATTCTTTTACCATTTGTGCGCTGATAGCAGCCATTGTAATCTCCTTATTAACCTACTCGGCGGCAGGTGCTTCGTTCTCTGTAGGTGCTTGTTCAACGCTTGCTTCAGCAGATGCTGGGGCAGCTTCGCTGACAGGTTGTTCAGCAGCGGCGGCAGCGCGCTTTAACTCTTCTTCAACATTTTTGCCTTTGCCATCTTTGTTCATGGCATCGCCTTCCATGCAGGCTTCAGCAAATGAAGTTACAAAAAGCTTAATGGCACGAATTGCATCGTCATTACCGGGGATAATAAAATCAATCACGTCAGGGTCACAGTTTGTATCAGTAACCGCTACAATTGGTATGCCAAGTTTGCGGCATTCTTTAACCGCAATATCTTCCCTGTGCGGGTCAATAATAAAAGCTAATTGTGGTAAACGCTCCATATCTTTAATACCACCAAGGGTAAGATTGAGCTTATCCATTTCGCGTTGTAAAAATAAAATTTCTTTCTTTTGATAACGATTGATAGAACCGTCGCCAAACATTGCTTCTAATTTTTTAAGGCGATCAACGCTTTTTTGAATTGTTGCAAAGTTAGTAAGGGTTCCACCCATCCAACGGTTGGTTACATGGTATTGACCTGCGCGACTTGCTTCAGTTGCTACAGCTTCTTGAGCTTGGCGTTTTGTTCCAACAAATAGAACTTTGCCGCCATTTGCAACTACATCTACAACCTTGTCATAGGCTGTGCGAAAAAGTTTAATGGTTTGTTGCAAATCAATAATATGCACCCCATTACGCGCACCAAAAATATAAGGACGCATTTTAGGGTTCCAACGACGGGTTTGGTGACCAAAGTGTACACCAGTCTCAAGCATTTGCTTCATGCTGACGTATGCCATAATTTCCTCCAAAAAGGGTTTTGCTTCCACCAAGACCCAGACCTTATTACTCGATTTTATAATATTTTACCCATGTAAAATATATCGAGCACCCTAAGGCCGCTGTCGAGGTGTGCTTAGTTAAGAGCGGATAGTTAACTCAAAATTTCATATAAAGCAAGTTCTTTATGTTCACAAAATATATTTTATCACGGCAATCTAATTTGTGAAGTTAAAAGCTAATGTATGCGGTTCGGTAAAGTTTTTTCGCGTTGCAGCATCTCCGCATACGCTCCGTCGCAACAAATTGTTCAAAAAACCTTCCCCAACCTCATACATTTATATTGTTCAAATAAAATCTTTTATACATAAATTTGAAATTAGAATGCCGTGTATATTTTATAAGGTTTTGTTAAATAATTTTAGTTAATAAAGGGTATTTTCATAATAATATTTATTTTAAAAATTAACTAATTTTTAGGCTATGAATCCTAAAACTATTGTACAGACTCTTTAAATAGTCGGCACTGAAAGACAATATAAAATACTGAAAATAAATTATTTTTAAGTAGAAATGGACAGATAAAAATGCCAGAAATAAGCGCATGGAAATGCGTTTTTCGGCATCGACTAAATATATTGCAGCTGAGTTTATAAATCAATACGGCCGACATAAGAACTATGTCGGCCATATGTGGTGTTTGGGGTTGAGGAGAGGAGGAGGTTGAGGTTCTTGTTCGTTGCCTTGCGGTGGATGAGCCGCATTTTTGTATATATTAAAGCGTGGATGGACGCCGTTGGGGGCTTACTTTATTTTATATTTTTTTATGAGTCGTGTCCTGTTCCGTGGCCACCGTTATGCATTTTGCCACCGCCTTGACCATGACCTTTGCCGTAGCCGCCATGACCTTTGCCGTAGCCTTGATTGCCAAACTTATGTGTGCCGGGCTCAAGTCCTAGGGCTTTGTCAATTGCTTCACCTAATTTATCTTTTTCTTCACGAAGTTGCCTACGTAACTCAACCAATTCATTTGATGTTTTTGTTACGGCGGCCACATCAGGGTTGCTTGCATTTTTTAAGGCTTCAAGTTCTTGCTTTTTTACAAACATTTTTTCTTTAATAGGTGTAATAACTTTTTGGCTTTCTTCTACTAAATTACGGGCTGCAGTGCGCTGTTCATCAGTGATGTTACTGTTTTCCATGTACATTCCGTGTCCACTTGGGCAACCACGAGCCGATGCTTCATGAGCTGCAAATGTGCCTCCAGCCAATATAGTTAAAACCAATGCGGGTATTATTATCTTACTTTTCATAACAATCTCCTTTAGTGTATTTTCAATCTGTAAGTACTTGTTTCTTAGCAAAGGGTGTGCCAAAGTGTGATGATTTTATAATTACCTGTAATTTAATGATTTTATAATTTTGTGCTGTGCGGATATATGTAAAAAATTTACTCAGCTTCATCTTAGGTGTATTTAAAAATTATGCAGGTGTTTATTTTTTATACACAGCATGGCATACTATAATCAAGAGTCCTGCATAATTATTTTTGAGTGCAATTTTACTAAAAATTATAAAAAAAATTAAAATTGTGATGTAGGATAAAAAGTTATAAAATTAATCAGTTAATTGTGAAGGCTGACCCAACGGGGCATAGCGTTCCCGTTAGTGAGTCTACGAACTTTACGGGAATCAAGAGCAGCGTAAAGCTCCGCCTCTTTATGATTTTTGGTCGTATTGACTAGAATCAACGCTACAAAATCCTCTGCACAATGAATTGTGCAGTAGTCTTAAAGTTTATAAAAGTGCTTGGCGCAAAATGTTTTCAACGCCATTTACATCATTATTGTATGGTATTTAAAATAAATAAGACCACAAATATATTGCTATGTTGTGGCCTTAATATGGGTGAAAGTATTATTGTTCGCTGTGATGCGAGCTTTGTATCGAGTGTTTATGAAGTATAACAGCTTCTTGTGGTGGGTCCTTGCTAAGGTGTGCACTGCTTCGGCCACGGTATCCACGAATAGAAACTCCAACTTCTTGAATTAGTGTTGCATCAAGATTCATAAGCTCCTGGCGTAAAGCTTCGCGGGCTTTTTGTAGCTCTTGCCCAAGCTGTGCAAGATTTTGCTCATCTTCTGCTTCCTTAAAACAAAATTCTTCTAAAGCTGTGATTTTCTTTCGTACTTCCTTGCGTAGTTCTTTTATGCGGGGGTGTGCATCCTTAATGATTTGCTTAGCTTTTCGCTTTTGTTCTGGGCTTAAATCTTGGCTCCAATGTGTTTTTTCATTATCTTGTACACTACCTATGCTGGGAGTTAAGAATAAAATACCAAGTATTAATAGCGATATATGTATGCTGCGTAGCATGATTTACTCCATGAAATATATAATGGCTCAACTTAGTGAATTTGTGTAATGTCATTTAAAAAGATTATGTATAAAAGTCGAGCAAAAAGTTAATTTACACAATGATTCATTGATATTTATGCAATAATTATACCAAAAATGCACACTAATTATTTAACGCTTGTGTAATAAGCATACTAGGTTTAACTTATCATTTATGGCAAGTACTGACCTTAATACTTCACCTACTGTGGGTTTACCTTCACCACGTGTAATACTTGGCTTTGCTGCTGTATTGCTGATTGTGGTTTTTGGTATCACAACACTTTCTATAGAGCAAAGCGAAACAACTATGGTTCGTTTGTTGGTTGGTGAAGGTTCGGCTCTTATCCAAGCTGTGGAGGGTAGTGTGCGCATGAGTATGGGGCGACGTGATGCTGTACAATTACAAAGTAATTTGCAAGAGCTTGCCAGTGCTGATGTGCGTTTTATTACTATTGCCATGCCAGATGGTACAATACTTGCCCATAGTAGTCCGGAACGCTTGGGTGAAGTGTTAGAAATCAATGGAAAAGAAGCGAACGTGCGCACATTTGCGCAGCTTTCAAAATCTACAGATGATTTGCCTGTGTGGTGGTTTATTGCTGATGTTGATGGTGAAAGTACCTTTGTAGTTTATCGTGAATTTATGCCAAGGGGGCGCAACTCTAGAAGGCCCATGCCTCCTCTTGGTATTGGCAATGAATTTATGCCAAGAGCACCAATTCAGCATTTACTTACGCAGCCACTTATTTTTTTAGGGCTTGACATTGGCCCATTTGAAGAGAGTAAAAGGCAAGATCGTTTGCATTTTTTCACTTTAGCAGGTGGTGGTTTTTTTGTGGGCATGGCGCTCTTATTAACCTTATATTACGCACAACGAGCACGTGAGTCACGTCGTAAACAGGATTTTGCAGAAGGGCAAGTGCGTGAACTTGAGGCTGAAATGCGCCGCAAAGAAAAAATGGCAGCCATTGGTAATTTGGCTGCCGGTGTCGCACATGAAATTCGTAATCCATTAAGTTCTATTAAAGGTTATGCCACATATTTTGGACAGCGTTTTCCTGAGCATAGTGAAGATAGACAAGCAGCGCATGTTATGGTGCGTGAAGTGGAGCGATTAAATCGTGTTATTACAGACTTAATTGGTCTTTCCAGACCAACAGATGTTCATGCTGTGCCATCAGATATAGGCTTAGTAGTTGAGCATGTTATGCAGCTGTTACGTCAAAATGCCCAAAAAAGTAAAATTTCTCTTGATGTGCATAAATCTAAAAAAACATTACCTCTCGTACTTATAGATGTAGATCGTTTGGGGCAAGCATTACTCAATGTTTGTTTAAATGCCATTGAGGCTATGCCTAATGGTGGTGAGCTAAAAATTAGCATGTTCATAAAAGATAAAAATTATATGTGTATTGAAGTGCGTGATAATGGACTTGGCATTGAAGAAAAAAATTTAACGCACATTTTTGATCCATATTTTACTACAAAAGGGCAAGGAACAGGACTTGGGCTTGCTACTGTGCATAAAATAATTGAGGCACATAAAGGCGAAATATCTGTCACTTCGGATTATCATACTCAAAGTGATAGTTCTGGTACTGTATTTAGCATTTTGTTGCCATTAGCTAGATAGTATCGTCAAATTGCAAATTTTTGAGTTTTATCAAGGAAGATGAACGAGCTTTGAGGGAGTGTATAGAGACATACATGACCGAAAATGCTTGTGAAATCTGACGCAAAGAAAACCAAAAAGGCGCATTTGACGACACAATCTAAAGATTAAGGAGAAAGTTTAATGCCAGAGCAGCAATTAATTTTAGTTGTTGATGATGATGAAGCTCACCGCAATATGTTGCGCATGATGCTAGGATCATGGGGATATACGGTACATGAAGCTGATGATGGTGATGCAGCAATTGCTGCTGTCCAAAGTCAATCGTATGATGCTGTACTAACAGATGTACGCATGGCACGTGTGGATGGTATTGGTGCTTTGCGTGGCATTTTAGAGTATAACCCTGCCTTACCTGTTATTCTAATGACAGCATACTCATCTGTTGAAACAGCTGTTGAAGCTCTACGGATAGGTGCATATGACTATTTAATAAAACCCTTAGACTTTGATGTGTTAAAGCATTGTTTAAAACGTGCACTAGAGCATGGTCGTCTTTGCGTTGAAAATAGAGAATTACGCCGACAGTTAAGCGAATCTTGCATCGTACCGGGAATTTTAGGGCGCAGTAAGGTGATGGGAGACATGCAGCAAATGATTGTTACTGTTGCTCCAGCTGAAGCTACAGTGTTGGTCACTGGTGAATCTGGTACGGGTAAAGAATTGGTGGCCCGAGCTTTACATAATGGTAGCACACGAGCCGATAAACCGCTTATTGTTGTGAACTGTGCAGCCCTTGCAGAAAATCTGCTTGAATCAGAGTTGTTTGGGCATGAGCGTGGAGCTTTTACCGGTGCAGATAAAAAACGTGAAGGGCGTTTTGTGCAAGCTGATGGTGGTACATTGTTTTTAGATGAAATTGGTGAGATGCCATTAGTGCTGCAAGCTAAACTTTTGCGTGCCTTGCAACAAGGTGAGGTTCAGCGTGTTGGATCAGACGCTGTGATGAATGTAGATGTGCGTATTATTGCTGCAACAAATAGAAATTTGCAGCAGGAAGTGAAGGATAAAAATTTTCGTGAAGATTTGTACTTTAGGCTAAATGTTATAAGTATTGATGTGCCAAGCTTGCGGCAGCGTAAGGAAGATATACCCTTACTTGCTGCAAACTTTGTAGAAAAATTCTCAGAGCGTAATAAAAAGAATATTAAAGGCTTTTTACCACAGGCCTTGGATATTATGCTGCGTTATGCATGGCCAGGAAATGTGCGCGAGCTTGAAAATATAGTTGAGCGCGCGGTAATTCTTTGCCAAGGCACAATGATTAGTGAAGGGGAGCTACCTACACAATTAAGCAATGTATCAATGGTAAATAATACAAATCATAATTTGTCATCAGTTGGGACAAACTTTGTAGGTTTATCCCTTGATGAAGTAGAGTGTCGGGTGATTATTGATACTTTAAAGGAAGTTGACGATAATAAAAGTGAAGCTGCGCGTAGACTTGGTATTACACGAGCGACCTTGCACAATAAATTAAAAAAATATGGATTAGATAATAATATATAAAAGATGGGAAACGCTGATTAAATCAACAAGTCAAAAAACATATTGTACTTTTCTTTTTGCAGAATAAATCAGCTTTTCCTATGGTTTAGTAATTAACCGACACTTGAAAAACTTTTTTTATTAAGTAATAAACTTGCCAGAAATTCGTATGATATGCTCTTGTTTCTGGCAAGTTCAGCTTATATTACTCATAATGTTTAATCTTATTATTACAATAAAAGTCCTGCACAATAACTTTTTCAGTATAATTTTGTGAAAATTGTAAAAAAGCTTACAAAAAATTTACAGTGCAGGACTAAAAGGCACGAAAATAAATCGCTTGCGTTGCTCTATATCCGTAAGGCTCGTCCATCGCCTAACGGCTACGGTTTCGCCGCCCTTCGGTTAGGTCTCTTGATTTATCGGTCGCATTGACTGCTGTCAACGCTATATAAGGCTCTGCACAATTAATTGCGCAGAAGTCTTTGTTTAGCTATCACCCATGTATATTTCTTCTGTAGCAGCTATTGTTTCATTACCATGGCGAGTATTTTGCAACTGTCTTTCAAGAGCGGCTTTATAATCAAGCGGCATAACCTTTACAAAAAGGGGCAGAGCTGCATCCCAATCTTTTAGTAAAGATTCAGCTCTATTACTCCCTGTGTAATGATTGTGCTGCTCAATTAATGAGCGTAGTAAATTGCAGTCTTCGATACTTTTTACAGATTCAATATCAACACTATCAGTATTACAACGATTTTGAAAACGCTCATTTTTATCGTAAATAAATGCAACACCACCGCTCATTCCGGCAGCAAAATTATAACCACACTCGCCTAGTACAACGACGACACCGCCTGTCATATACTCACAACCATGATCTCCCATGCCTTCAACTACTGCCAAAGCACCAGAATTTCGTACAGCAAAACGCTCACCAGCCATGCCACCAAAATAAGCTTCGCCGGAGGTTGCACCATAAAGTGCTACGTTGCCAACAATTGCTTGCTCTGCAGCAACAAAAGTACTTTTACGAGCAGGAGTTATAACAACAATGCCGCCACTTAAGCCCTTGCCAACATAGTCATTTGCGTCACCACGTACAGTAATAGTAACACCTCCAGTTAAAAACGCTGCAAGGCTTTGTCCGGCTGATCCCCATAGGTTAATTGTATATGAGTGTTGTGGTAGTCGACGTTTTTTTAAATTTCTTACAAGCTCACCTGATAATCGAGTACCAATGGCTCTATCCGTATTAATAATAGTCCCATTATATGTGCAACGCACAGGTTGACCTGCAAGTAATGGTTTTGCACGTTCCATAATTTCAATATCAAGAAGAGAGGGGCTATTGCATTCTTCTTTGCATTTTTCCCAAGGAGCAAGTCCATCACTTGTGCATTTGAGAAAAGCCGACAAATCAAGATGATCTACCTTGTTTTTGATATGACTTGGTAAGTTTGTTGTGTTCATTTCAAGAAAGTCAGCGCGCCCTATTAGCTCTTGTACCTTTGTAATGCCAAGCTTTGCCATATGTTGGCGCAAATCTTCGGCCATAAAGAAAAACATATTTTGTAAATGCTCAGCAGTACCCATAAATTTGCTACGCAACTTAGGTTCTTGGGTGGCAATTCCAACTGCGCATTTGCCTTTATGGCATTGTCGGCACATTACACAACCAAGGCTTACAAGCATAGCTGTACCAATGCTACACTCTTCTGCGCCTAACATAAAGGCAATGAGTAAGTCCTTACCTGTTCGGATAAGACCATCGGTGCGAAGTTTAATCTTATGTCTTAAACCGTTGGCAAGTAATGCTTCATGTGCCTCCAATAAGCCCATTTCCCATGGAAGGCCTGTGTGCTGCATGGCAGATAAAGGTGATGCGCCTGTTCCACCATCATGTCCGGAAATAAGAATTTGATCTGCACCGGCCTTTGCAACTCCAACAGCAACTGTACCAACACCTGCCTCAGCTACGAGTTTTACAGAAATTGAAGCAGAAGGTTGTATGTGTTTTAAATCAAAAATAAGTTGAGCCAAATCTTCAATGGAATATATATCATGATGCGGTGGCGGTGAAATAAGCGTTACATGCGGTGTTGTACCACGAACAGCGGCTATTTCTTCAGTAACTTTGTGTGCAGGTAGTTGTCCACCCTCACCAGGTTTTGCTCCTTGTGCCATTTTTATTTGTATTTCATCAGCATGGGCAAGGTAATGTGCAGTGACACCAAAGCGACCTGAAGCAATTTGTCTAACTCTTGATCGTATATCCTTGCCATTTTTCAAATTCAGTGTACGTTGCACATCTTCTCCGCCTTCCCCACAATTACTTCGCGCACCAATATTATTACATGCTTCGGCTATTGTTTCATGTGCTTCACTGCTAAGTGATCCAAAAGACATGGCTGCACCAACAAAGCGTTTTACTATTTCTGTGCTTGATTCAACTTGCTCAAGACTTATGGGTTGTGCTTTTTTAATGGAAAAAAGATTTCGTAGCGTAATAGGTTGCATTTGTGCATCACTAGTTTGCGCATAGATATTAAATGCTTTTACATCATTATTGCGTACTGCAATATGTAAATTGCGCACGCTATCTTTATTCCAAAGGTGCGGACTTTCAGCTAATATTTGTCCATGCTCATAGGCATTGGCATGCCTTTTAAGCGCATCTTTAGCAATGATATTAAAATCAATACCACCAATGCGCGAAGGTGTGCCGGTAAAGTGTTGTTTAACTACTTCTTCATTAATACCAAGGGCTTCAAAATAATGGCCACTTCTGAATGAGCGTTGAGTTGAGATGCCAAGGCGTGCAAATGCTTTGAGCATACCTTTTTTAAGAGCAGCAATGTAGTTTGCTTGGGCCTGATGTGGTAAAACACCTACAATCTTATTATCTTCTGCTAGTTTTTTTATGGTATCAAGGGCTGCGTAAGGGCAAATTCCACTAGCCCCATAGGCTGATAATAAAGCCATATGCATAACTTCAAAAGCCTCACCCGTTTCTACAAAAAGACCGCATAAGTGACGTTTTTCTACTCGTCTTAAGTGGTGATGTAAGGATGAAAGTGCCAAAAGACTTGGAATTGGTGCGCGCTTGGAATTGCTTGCAGCATCACTAACAATTAATATGGTTGCCCCTTGGTCCAAAGCCTCTTCTGCGGCTTTAAATATTTTATTCAATCCTTGCTCTAAGGCTGAGGCTGCATTATTTTTTTCTGTTGCGTCAAAGGTTGCATCAAGGGTATGGGCTTGCACCTCCTTACGTGTAGACATACGTACATGCATAATTTCATTGCGATCAAGAAATGGGTGTGGCAGGCGTAATATTGAACAATGTTCCGGAGCAGGTTCTAAAATATTGCGCTCAGCTCCGGCAAAGTTCATTAAAGACATAGACAACTCTTCACGCAATGGATCTATTGGTGGGTTAGTTACTTGAGCAAATTGTTGTTTGAAATAATTGAATAATGATACTGGATTTTCGTCAAGTACAGCAAGGGGTACATCATGCCCCATAGCACCCATAGGTTCTTGGCTATCCCTAGCCATAGGTATAAGAACATTTTTAATGGTCTTACTGTCATAATTGTATAATGCTTGTATGAGTGATAAATCTTGTGCTGCTTCTTGGTCAATGCGGCTTGTGTCACCATCATCATGCATAAGATCAGCAAGGGATATACCATATTGTTTAAGCCAGCGGCGGTATGGTTTTTCACGTATGACATTACCTTTGATTTCTGTATCTGATAGTATGCGTCCCTTGGCAACATCAACCATAAACATGCGCCTTGGACGTAATTGTTGACGTGCTACAATCCGTTCTGGCTCAACATCCATAACGCCTGTTTCTGAAGCTAAAACTACCATGCCATCTTGTGACACTGTTGAGCGACAAGGCCGTAAACCATTACGATCAAGCATTGCACCAACACGGCTAAAACCATCGGTAAAAACAAGTGCAGTAGGTCCATCCCAAGGATCCATTAGCACAGAATGGTATTCATAAAAAGCGCGCTTATTGTCACCCATTACAAAGGCTGAGCCAAATGGCTCAGGTATAAGCATCATCAAGGCATGTGGCATAGAGTAACCACTGCGTACTAATAGTTCTAATGCACTGTCAAGGCGTGCAGAATCACTTGCGCTGGCATCAATAATTGGGAAAAGATCTTGCAACTCTGCGCCAAAGAGCTTTGATGACATTTGTGGTTGACGGCGCAACATACGAGCACCATTACCACGAATGGTATTAATTTCACCATTATGGGCTAAATTTCTAAAGGGTTGGGCCAATCTCCATGAAGGTAGCGTGTTGGTGCTAAATCGCTCATGAAAAACAGCAAATGGTGCAGTAAAATTAGTGTCTAATAAGTCTTGATATAGGTCACCAAGGCAAGCCCCTGGCAACATGCCTTTATAAATAATGCTACGAGCAGAAAGACTAACAACATAAAATGAATTTGCATCAAGGTTATGTTCTACAAGCCAATGTTGAACACTTTTTTCCATACGGCGACGAGCTAGGTACAAGGTTCGCTCAAATCCGTCACCTTGTGCTTTTTCTAAGGATAAGTCTTTGTGGGGGCGCACTAATATTTGAAGCATTTTGGGCATGGTAGAACGGGCAATGGGGCTTACAATATCAACATCAAGTGGTACATCTCGTTCATCCTCAAGACAAAGCTTTGTTGCATGTAAACATTCTTTAATAATACGCATAATGGGTTCATATGCAAATTGTTCTTGTGGCATAAAAAGCTGGCCTACTGCAAATGAACTATTGGAATCCAAAGCTTGCAATGTTTTCCACTGGTATTTGAAAAAATTTTTAGGTAGCGGCATGAGTAAACCTGCACCATCTCCAGAATTGTCACTTGCCCCATGCCCACCACGATGTGCAAGACGAGCCATAGCTGTTAAAGCGTCAGCTATTACTTGATGACTAGGTACGCCTGAAAGGCGAGCAACAAAACCTACTCCGCAAGCATCATGTTCTTCTAATGGATTAAATAAACTACTCATACTAACTCCAACTTTTATATTAAAAAAATTCTATATGACACCACCATGGGGAAGGCATAAAATGCCTTCCCCATGGTGGTGATGTTTTTTCAAAATCGCTGTAAAAGCTATAAATTACTTATATCGTATATAATTAATTTTGCCAACTGCTTATTATACATGTTAATTTATCCAAAGCATCTCAGCATAACGTGGATAAGGCCACATGGCATCTTCTACTATTAGTTCTAACGCATCAGCATGCTCTCGGCATTTGGCAAGAGCTGGCACAACTTGATTAAGCATATATTGGGCATGCTCAAGGGTATCTCCTGTATGCTTTGCATTACGTACTTCATCAAGGTTTTTTAATGAAGAATTTAACTCAAGGCAAAGTGCACGCAACTGACTAAAACGTTCTTCTTCTGGTAGTCCAGCATTACTACCAAGTACAGCTCGTGTTTGCATTACTAAGTCGGCGGCTTCTTTTTGAGAGCGTAAACCTACAGGTAAAATGCTTTCACGTATCATGGCTGAGCATACATTTGCTTCAATATTTATCAGTTTTACATATGTTTCAAGTAATATTTCTTGACGTGCAAGCATTTCACGCTCGCTTAAAACATTGGTACGTAAGAAAACATCCATAACTTCTGGGTAGCTGTACTTTTCAAGGGCTGCAACGGTAGTTGAAAGGTTTGGTAAGCCACGACGTTCTGCCTCAATGGGCCATTGCTCTGAATATCCATTACCATTAAATACTATAGGCATGTGCTCGCTAAAAATTCGTGGCAATAGACTTTGCAAAGCTTCAGTTAAGGGCGTGCCAGAGTTAATTGAAGCCTCAAGTTCAGTTGCAATATCATCAATGGCACATGCAACGGCAGCATTTAAGGTGATGTTTACAGGAGCAACAGATTGTGAAGATCCAACAGCACGAAATTCAAACTTATTTCCTGTAAATGCAAAAGGACTTGTGCGATTGCGGTCAGAATAATCTTTGGGTAATGGTGGTAGCACATCAACACCAATTTCCATGAAAGGACTTGTGCCCTCACGTTGAGCTTCACCACTTATTAAAGCATCAAGCACATCAGTTAGTTGATCGCCAAGGAAAATAGAAATAATAGCAGGTGGGGCTTCATTTGCCCCAAGGCGATGATCATTGCCTGCGCCAACCGTACCAAGACGCAAGGCCATGCTGTGTTTATGTACACCACGCATGGTAGCGGCAAGAAATACTAAAAATTGTGCGTTGGTTAGAGGTGTCTCTCCAGGATTTAATAAATTATTTCCTTCAGAGTCAACTAATGACCAATTATTATGTTTGCCGCTACCATTGACTCCGGCAAAGGGTTTTTCATGTAATAGGCATACAAAACCGTGCTCTGTAGCAGTATGACGCAAGATATTCATGGTAAGCATATTGTGGTCGGTTGCTATATTGCACTCCTCATATAATGGAGCAAGTTCAAACTGTCCGGGTGCAACCTCATTATGACGAGTTTTAACCGGAATACCAAGGGCAAAAAGTCTTTTTTCTACATCATGCATAAAAGCCATTACACGAGCTGGTATATCACCAAAATAATGATCTTCCATCTCTTGGCCTTTGGGAGCTGGTGCACCTTGTAGGGTGCGCCCTGTGAGTAAGATGTCAGGGCGTAGTGCAGCAAGGCGACTATCTACTAAGAAATATTCTTGTTCTGCACCAACCATGGGGCGCACGTATGATGCTTTTTCATTGCCAAATATTTTTAATATCCGCAAAGCCTGCCTTGAAATTGCACTAATAGAGCGTAAAAGTGGAGTTTTGCGATCAAGGGCTTCACCTGAATAAGAATAGAACATAGAGGGTATATGTAAAGTATGCCCAAGCTTTCCTGGCAATAAAAAGACCGGCACGGTAGGGTCCCATGCTGTATAGCCACGAGCCTCAAAGGTTGAACGAATACCACCGGAGGGGAATGATGAGGCATCTGGTTCACCACTGATAAGCATTTTCCCGGAAAATTCGTTTAATAAATGTCCTTCAGGTGAAAGGGTTAAAAATGCATCATGTTTTTCAGCCGTGTAGCCTGTCATGGGATGAAACCAATGTGTGTAGTGGGTGGCACCGCGCTCAATGGCCCAATCTTTCATGGCTGAAGCAATTACATTTGCAATTTCAGCAGGTAATCGTGCACCTTCACGAATGGTTAACTCCAATTGCTTAAAAACGTCACGGGGTAAACGCTCACGCATGACATGAATTGTAAATACATCTTTTGCAAAGTGTCGGCCCATTTCAATATTTGGTGTTAAATATCCTTCGTTTGAGTCAATAGCAATGGGGCTTGCGCCAAATGCTTCCATAACAGCGGCCTTACGCGAAGATAACATAAAATACTCCTTAAAAAAATAATTTTTATATTAAGTCTTAGATGACCAAAAATCTAAGCCTAAATTTTTCAACCATTGGCATAAACATTATTGAGCTTGAGCATAAATTGTGCCAATGCAAACAATTGCACTTATGTCTTTAGCTATCAATTTGAAATAGTTGCAAATATTTTTTTAGAATGTTTGAAATATGCTTGATGTGATCGATTTCAAGCTCAATTCCTGTTACAAGCTTTAAATTTTTCTACATTAATGTAGATATTTTTCTTCAAAATACGTAATAACTGCTAAAATTATTATCTTAGCAAGAAAGTTATTTAATGCTTAACTAATGATGTTGGAGTGTTACTTCAAAATATTACAAATATGTAGAAAATTTTTGTCATATCCATACGTTGAAATTATAAAAATACAATTTTGTACTTTTTTTGTGTTTTCATAAAAGTACTTATAAAGCGATATTAATTTAATACATTGTTATCATAGTATTTTTTTGGGGAGTCGTGAATTGTGGCATGGTTTATGCTTTGGGGCTTTTATAACAGACATGTCGACAGTACGGATGAATTATTTTTTAATTAATATTTAGGAGGAAGCTTAAAATGAATGCAGCAGATACAGCATTTATAATGATTTGTAGTGCCCTTGTGATGCTTATGACCCCCGGTGTGGCTTTATTTTATGGTGGACTTGTGCGCTCACGTAATGTTCTTTCCACTTGTATGCATAGTTTTGCACTTATGGGTATTGTGCCATTATTGTGGTTTGTAGTGGGTTATTCTCTGGCTTTTGGTGAAGATATTGGTGGCGTCATTGGTGATTTTTCTTTCTTTATGCTTAACAATGTGGGGCTTGAAGGTGGTCCAGTTGAAAACATTCCACACATGCTATTTATGCTTTTTCAATGCATGTTTGCAGTATTAACTATTGCATTGATTTCTGGCTCATATGCTGAACGCATGCGCTTTCCTGCAATGATGCTTTTTTCATGCCTATGGTTAATTTTTGTATATTCGCCTATGGCCCACTGGGTATGGGGTGGAGGCTGGATGGCTAAAATGGGAGCTGTAGACTTTGCAGGTGGTGCTGTAGTGCACATGGCGTCTGCTGCTGCTGGTCTTGCAACTGCACATGAGTTGGGAGCACGTATGGGCATGGGCAGGCAAAGTTTTACTCCTCATAATCTACCCTTAACATTGCTTGGTTGTGCGCTCATTTGGTTTGGGTGGTTTGGATTTAATGCTGGAAGTGCTCTTGCTGCCAATGGGCTTGCTGTACATGCTTTTGGTACAACAGAAATGGCAGCAGCAGCAGGTATTGTGGGTTGGTTAATTTTTGAATGGCGTCATATTGGAAAACCAACAACTCTTGGTGCAGCCTCAGGTGCACTAGCTGGCCTTGTGGCTATTACTCCTGGTGCTGGTTTTGTAGGAATGGAAGCTGCGGTATTTATAGGACTTATCGGTGGTGCCGTGTGCTATGGCGCAGTTTTACTCAAGGAACGCCTTGGATATGATGATGCTTTAGATGTTGTTGGCATTCACGGCATTGGTGGCACATGGGGAGCACTAGCTACAGGTATTTTTGCAAGTGCTTCAATTAATGGTGTTGATGGTTTAATATATGGTAATCCTTATCAACTTTTTGTTCAGGCAGTATCAGTTGTAGCAACGTGGGGCTTTGTATACATTGCAAGTCGGGTAATACTAAAAGTTGTTGCTGTTGTGACTCCTTTAAGAGTGGAACCTGACCCAGAAATCATTGGTCTTGATGTGAGTGAACATAATGAACGTGCTTATCAACTCTAAAAATCATTATATTAATAACTATTTTATGCATTGTTGTATAAAAAGGATAGGATGAAAAATGAAAAAAATTGAAGTTACCATAAGACCAAGTAAACTTGAAGACGTAAAAGATAAACTTGTATCCATAGGTATTCACGGTATGACATATTTTGAAGCACGAGGTTTTGGTCGACAAGGCGGGCATACTGAAAATTACCGTGGTAAAAGCTATCATGTTGATTTTTTCCCAAAGTATAGATTAGAAATTGTAGTACATGATGAAGCTGTGGACAAAGTCATTGCTACTATAATACAAGCTGCAAAAACAGGAAGTGTAGGTGATGGGAAAATATTTGTTACTGATATTACAGATGCATGGCGTATTCGTACTGAAGAACAAGGCGATGAAGCCCTGTAGCATATAATTGTTTAATTTTGAAATGTTTTGCCCTGATAACCCAGCATAATATATCATTCTGGGTTATCAGGTGCTAATCAAATTAAGCTAATTTGATTTTATTTAACAAAAATGTTGCCTAATGCAGATACAAATTGTAAAATTTTTCTACAAAAATGTAATTTTTAACCATTCATGAGACTAGTAATGCCACAAAGCAAACCAAGTAGCTTGGTAAATGAAAAATCAAACAACACTCAAAATCAAAATGATGACCATGTTGATTTTGAAGATAATGTTGAAGACTTATCTCTTATTCCTAGCGATAATGTGCGTGAATTGCGTCTTCTTTTTGAATTAAGCCAGCTGCTTGATAATGCAGAGCATATTGAAGATACACTTGATGGTGCATTAAAACTTATGGCAAGACATCTTAATATGATGCGAGGTACTATAACCTTGTTATCGCCTGAGGGTGATGAAATGCATATTGAAACTGCCTATGGCCTTGATCCTATAGAAAAAGCACGTGGACATTATAAAATAGGTGAAGGTGTTACCGGTAGGGTAATTTTAACCGGTAAACCTATGCTTGTATCAAGAATTGACAGTGAACCTTTGTTTTTAAATCGGACTCGTTCTAGAAATTTGCAAAAAGAGCAAGTGTCGTATTTATGTGTACCCATAAAACATGATGATCAAGTAATAGGAGCTTTAAGTGTTGATAAACTTTTTGCAGTTTCAGAAACCCTTGAGGAAGATGCTAGGTTATTATCTATCATAGCATCTATGCTTGCGCGTGCGGCTAAGGTTCGTCAAAAATATATGCAGGCACCAACCGCACATGTTTCAAAAAATCATACAGCACAACGCCCACATGCCTTTGTTGGTAATTCTGATTCCATACAACAGGTGTATACGCAAATAGAACAAGTTGCATCATCTTGCACAACTGTGCTGATTTGTGGTGAAAGTGGCACAGGAAAAGAACTTACAGCTCAAGCTATTCATGCTGCAAGCCCAAGGGCTTCTAAAGCATATGTATCATTAAATTGTGCAGCACTACCAGAAAGTTTAATTGAAAGCGAACTTTTTGGACATGAGAAAGGGGCTTTTACCGGAGCTGTGGCAATACGGCGTGGACGTTTTGAAATGGCTGATGGTGGTACACTTTTTCTTGATGAAATTGGTGAACTTAGTTTGCTGATTCAAGCAAAACTTTTACGTGTTTTGCAAGATAGGCGTTTTGAGCGTCTTGGTAGTATGGAAACTCGACAGGTTGATATACGCATTGTTGCAGCGACTAACAGGTCTTTGGAAGAGATGGTAGAGAGGGGAACATTTAGGAAGGATTTGTATTACCGCTTAAATGTGTTTCCTATTCATATTGCACCATTACGCGAAAGGAAAAGTGATATTGCACTACTTGCCAATCATTTTATGGGTAAGTATGCAGCTGCTAATGGTCGCTCAAATGTTCGTATTTCTTTAACTTCTATTGAAATGCTCCAGAATTACGAGTGGCCAGGTAATGCTAGAGAGTTGCAAAATGTTATGGAAAGAGCAACCTTGCTTGTGGGAGATGATGGTCTTATCTTACCGCAACATTTACCTACAAACCTACACTCAATTAATTGTCCTGTATGTCATAGCAATGTTAGCAGTGAAAAACAAAATCCGCATTGTACTATTGGCCTTACCTTGCAAGAAAGGCTTGATGAACTAGAATATGCATGTATTGTTGAAAGTCTTGAAAAATCAAATGGTCACTTAGGTAAGGCTGCAGATATTCTTGGTTTGACCGAAAGGATTATGGCTTTGCGCCTTAAAAAATATAATTTAAGTTATAAAAAATTTAGAGTTAAAAAGTGAATTTAGTTTTAAATTGAAAATATAA
>CAYJPT010000018.1:0-24275 GCA_964372165.1 uncultured Desulfovibrionaceae bacterium
CAAAGTAGGCACAATTGCCTACTTTGTAAGGAAACGCACAATATGTTTTTTGACTTGTTGATTTAATAAGCGTTTCCTTAACTATGTGCAAATAGCATAGCAAATTATAAATTTAATAAGCAAGCATCACATTACAAACGGATATATTATTTAATAAAATACAATAGACACGTAATCTCATGATATATAAAAGAATATTTTTATAAAAATTTGCATGTACAAAAAACAAGACAAAAAATTGTTTTTTTGGTATACATCTCAATGGATATTGTATTTTTTTGTCTTTTAAACAAGGATTGAATATGTATAAGAAATTTTTAATTTCAAATGTGATGTGTTGTTTTATGCTTTTTAGCATGTTTTGTGTTCCTGCTCACGCTGCAGAAAAAACTTTAAGACTTTCCAGTACTATTGGTCCTGTTGATGCAGGTATTATCCCTCTACTTGCAGAAACTTTTACTAAAAAAACGGGTATACCTGTCACTTACGAGAAGGCTGGAACTGGTGCAACCCTTAAAAAAGCTGAAAGCGGAAACTTTGATCTTGTCATAGTACACGCAAGAAGCCTTGAAGATGCTTTTGTTAAGGCAGGCTTTGGTGTTGATCGCAGAGATGTGATGTATAATGACTTTGTGATATTGGGACCAAAAAGTGACCCTGCAAAAATTAAGGGCATGAAAGACGTTGCCAAAGCGTTGCAAACAGTTGCTAAAACTGAGGTGCCATTTGTTACAAGAAATGATAACTCAGGTACACATGTAAAAGAAATGCAACTTTGGAAAGCTGCTAACATTAAACCATCTGGCGATTGGTATATAAAGTTTGCAGACGGAGCTAAGGGTAATAAAGCAACAACTCTTTATACCAATGACAAACAAGCTTATGTGCTTATGGATCGTGCTACTTGGCTTACCTTAAAAGACAAACTTAATTTAGAAATCTTAGTAGAGCATGATAAAAGAATGCTCAACCTTATAGCATTAATTCGTGTTAATCCAGAACGCTTTGGTTCAGTACATAAAGACGAAGCCTTAAAATTTGCTGATTGGGTAGTTGGTGATGAAGCGCAAATGATTATCCGTGATTTTGGTAAGGATAAATATGGTGCTGCACTATTTTTTCCTAACTCTGACCAATGGAATGCTAAGAATCCAAAATAATATCCATATATAGTCTGCTAACTGTCTTTAACTGCCTATTTACCCTTGCACAAAAGTACGAGGGTAAATAGACAGCACTGAAAAATAACGCTGAATTAAAACACCTCTTTAAGACTCCTGCACAATGAATTGTGCAGGAGTCTTAAAGGATGAAGCATTGTCCTAATATTATTCAACAGTCACACTTTTAGCCAAATTTCTGGGTTGATCCACATCAAGATTAAGTTGCGTTGCCACATAATAAGCAAAAAGTTGCAAAGCTGGTAAAATTAAAAAACTTTGCAAAGGTTGCTCCTGAGTTAAAGGTAATTGCCAACTATGTGTGGAATTTATAGGTGCACCTTTGTTACAAAGCACAATAGTGCGCCCACGTCTTGCTTGCACAACTTCTGTATTGGAGCGCACTTTTTCAAATAAATGATCATTAGCGGCAATGACAAAGGTTGGAAATTCTGTATCAATCAAGGCAATAGGGCCATGTTTCATCTCTGCAGAAGAATAACCCTCTGCATGAATATATGACAATTCTTTTACTTTTAGTGCACCCTCAAGGGCTAAAGCATATTGATAACCGCGTCCTAAGAAAAAGAAATGCTTTTCTTTATAATATTCTACAGAGAGGGATTCTGCCCTTTCAGCAATGCTTGGTAATTGATCTTCTAATACCCCAGGCATGCTTTCTATGCTTTCAATATATTTAACAATTTGCTCTGCATTTATTCCTTTTTTTTGTGCGTAATACATAGATATTAACAATAAGAGCACCATTTGAGCAGTCATTGCCTTGGTTGATGCAACACTAATTTCAGGTCCGGCATAGGTATAAAGTGTAGTATCTGCCTCCCTTGCAAGTGAAGATCCAAGTACATTACATATGGCAACTGTTGGCATTTGACTATTTTTTGCTTTTAGCAATGCAGTAAGAGTGTCTGCAGTTTCACCACTTTGACTCATACATAAAACAAATTCATCTTCAAAAAATGCCGGTGTTCTAAAAGCAAATTCTGAAGCAAGCTCCACATTTACCGCTATGCCAGATAACTGCTCAATAATGTCCTTGCCCCAAAGAGCCGCATAATAGGAAGTGCCACATGCCGCAATATGTATGCGCCTTGGTATGGGCATATTATCAAGTTCATGTAAAACTATTTTAGATTCAACAAGTCTTGAACGCAAACAATCGCCAATAACCTTAGGTTGCTCAAAAATTTCTTTAAGCATGAAATGCTTATAGCCATCTTTTTGTGCAGAAACAGTATCCCAAGCAAGAGTTACAGCATCTCTTGAAATCTCAGTTAAATCTGTTAATTTTTTAAGTTTATATCCGCTTGGCTCACAACAAAGTAATTCTCCTTCATTAATAAAAACAACATCCTTAGTCCAAGTAATAAAGGCAGGTGCGTCAGAGGCAATAAAGTATTCATTTTGCCCAACACCTAAGAGCATCGGTCCAGATTGGCGTACAGCCCATAACTTATTTGGATGATTTATATCTGTAATAACAAGTGCATATGCGCCTTTTACTTCTTTTAAAGCAATTTGTAAGGCTCTTTCTATATTCCCCTCACGCTCAAAATGATAAGCAATAAAGTTAACTAATACTTCTGTATCTGTTTCAGAACTATATTTAATACCGTGAGGTTTTAAAAACTCTTTAAGCTCAAGATAATTTTCAATAATTCCATTGTGAACAATACAAAGTTTTTTGCTATTGTCCATATGTGGATGAGCATTATTTTCTGTAGGCTCACCATGAGTCGCCCAGCGTGTATGGCCTATAGCAGAAGTAACAGGTTTATGCAGTTCAGTTTGAATTTTTTTTTCAAGATTTTCTAACTTACCGGCGGCCTTAACTGCCTTAAAAACATTATTATCCAAAAAGGCAATACCAGAAGAATCATAACCGCGATATTCTAATTTACGTAAAGCCTCAATGGCAATATACAATGCTGGCTGAAAACCAGTATATCCTATAATTCCACACATATACCTACTCCACTTTTTTATAATATAATCTAAAGTTTTTGTGACATTTTTTATTTTTCATAGACTTACTCAAAAAAACCACGCTTTTTTGCGTCCCACAGGGCGAATGAAGGCAGTGTGCCTTTTTGATTTATTCTGCTTGCAGAATAAATCAGCATTTACTTAAGTATTAATATACTCTTCCGCGTATACTAACTAACCCACTAGCTAAATAAATATAATTAAGCATTAGCCAAAAGACGTAACGCTTTCATACTTTGCGCAACTGTTTGTTCTTCATCCACAGCTTGGCATAAAAAAGTATTAATATGGGGCATTTTTGCAATTGCGGCATCAATATTTGGATTAGAACCTTGAGCATAAGCACCAATATTAATCATATCCTCAACCTTACGATATGTACTCATAAGGCGTGTAATATTTTGCCCTGCGGCAATATCTTCTTTAGAACAAATATCACTGCGCAAGCGGCTGATTGAACGCAAAACATCAATGGCAGGAAAATGCCCTTGATCTGCTAAATCTCTAGTTAGCACAATGTGCCCATCCAAAATAGAACGTACAGCATCAGCAATGGGCTCGTTAAAGTCATCTCCATCAACCAATACTGTATATACACCTGTGATTGTACCATTATCAGAACGGCCTGCACGTTCCAAAAGTTTTGGTAATTGTGCAAAAACAGTAGGAGTATAGCCCTTGGTGGTAGGTGGCTCGCCAATGGCAAGTCCCACTTCTCGTGCTGCCATGGCAAAGCGTGTTACAGAGTCCATCATAAGCAAAACGTCTTTGCCTTGATCACGAAAATATTCTGCAACTGCAGTTGCTGCATATGCCGCACGCATACGTACCAAAGGAGATTGGTCTGAAGTTGCAATTATTAAAACAGACCTCGCCATACCCTCAGGGCCAAGGTCACGCTCCATAAATTCCAAAACCTCACGACCACGTTCGCCAATAAGACCAATCACATTAACATCTGCCTTGGTGTAGCGTGCCATCATACCCATTAGAGTTGATTTACCAACACCAGATCCAGCCATAATACCAACACGTTGCCCCTTACCAAGCGTAAGCAAAGTATTAATTGAGCGCACCCCGACATCCAAAATATCACTAATGCGTGGGCGTTTAAGTGGACTTGGAGGATCGGCATAAATTGGGGCTAAGCTTTGTCCCCATATATTTTGTGCATCATTAATCCACTGTGGTACAAAAGGTTTTTGCTCTTCCAATTTTTTGGCAAAGCTTTCTTTATTTTCTTCATTAAACTCAGTAGGAATAGAAAAAATTTCAGTAGAAACACTTGGACCACCATCAAGAGGTAAACCAAAAGCATCTAGAGTACGCCCAAGAATATGTGCGCCAACGGGAAAATATGGAGGCAATTTGCTATTACGAATAAGGCTACCTGGACGTATGCCACGCATATCCGCATAGGGCATAAAAAGTAAGTTTCCATCACGAAAGCCTACAACTTCAGCAGCTACGCCATTTTCTTCACCTTCAGGTATCATATGACATACAGATCCAAGGGGTGCACGCAAGCCACTGCCTTCTGCAATTAAACCAACAACCTTATTTACCTTACCAAACACATGTAAAGGGCTTGAATTTTGGAGTAATTGTTTGCATGCACTTGGATCAAGTTTCATATATTTTCCTGCTAAGCATGAGGCTTAAAACTTAGGGTTTGCTTGCTTCCAAATCATCTTGAGGTAATGGCAACAATTCTTCTTCAAGTGCTTGCAATCTTTGTGATTGATTTGATGTATTTTGCATATTGTGTGATGAATTATCAGAAGATCCAAAAGTCACAGCACCAGTAGCTTGTGTTGCAGGTAAATCGTCTGTTGTTTCATCTTGTAACTCGTCAAACATATCATTTGGCAAGTCATTTGGCATATCACTAGCCAAATCACCTGGCAAATCACTTGATAACTCACTAGATATGTTATCGTGTACATCGCTTGGCAAGTCATTTGGCAACAAAACATCTTCAACCAGTGCTGTGGCATCGGCTAGTTCATCTTGTGCTGGCATAGCCTGTTGAACTTGTGCCTTAGTATTAACTTGTGCAATATTTGGTGTAGCATCAACATGTTGTGATGCATTCAAGTCAACTTCCTGTATGCTCTCTTGCGCAGCTACATTGTTATGTTCTGACATGTTAGCATTTTGCAATTCTTGAGGTGGGGATATATCGTCAATATTTAAGTTTTGCTCTTCAGGCAATGCTGTATTATCAGCTTCAATATGCGCTTCTACATCTGCCACTTTGGGTTCGGATGTAGCAGACTTTACCTTGGCAAGGTGCGATAAATTTTCCATCTCAAGGCGAGAAATTTCTTTAGCAAACTCAACTCCAGCTTCATCAATGGTACTTTCAGGCAAAGCAAGATGTTCTAAAATGTTTTCAACCATTTCACGAAATAATTCTAAACGACTGTCAACAGAACCACTGCTGCTTTCAGCTAAAAGTCCACCAAGCTCAAGGTTTTCATCAGGCTGAATTTCCCACTGCCCAAGGTCTGGCATTTTTTCTTTAGCTGCGGAAAAAATATCCGCCATAACCGCTTCATCGTCTGGATGTACACGCAAAGTAATATGACGCCTATCGTCTAAATTACGCACAGCCTCAATAACTAATTGCTCTAAAATTTTATTATAACGCTCATCTAAGGCCAAGGCTGTGCCTTTTTCAACGCAAACTTTAAGAAGGGACACAAGCTCACCCCTCCAATGCGCAAACACATTCAAACTTTGCTTTTCTATAGCTTTGAGCACACCAGCTACAGCTAAGCCCATAGTATGCCTAAATTTTTCAAGTTCTTCTTGGGCTTGCTCAAGCCCAGCTTGAAAGCCGTCTTCTTGTGCAGTATTATGTGTATGTTTTGCCCTATCAAGCTCACCCTGCACTTCATGGCGCAAATCTTGCGCCTCATTACGAATGGACTCGGCACTGGCTTGAATTGCCTTGGCTTCATTGCGTATACTTGCAGCTTCGGCTTCAGCTTCTTCAATTATTTTTTGCCGTTCAGTATAAGCTTCACCTAAAATAAGACGGGCACGATCTATTGCTTTAGCACGTACTTTTTCAAGGTAATCTTGTTTAGTACGTTGATTCCATTGCTCCTGACGAGACGCTGCCTGCATAGCATCAAGCTTGCTCAAAGTCGATTCACGCTTTGAATCAAGAAATATGGTTCCCCATTTGCTATCATTATCATCAGTAGCCATAATTAATCCATATTAACTAAATCAATACATATTTTATATAACTTTTGTAAGCTAAATCCAAATGTTACTTTAAGTTAAGGAAACACTGATTAAATCAGCATTTCCTTAAACACACATATTATTAAACAAAAACGTCTCCACTACCACGATTGATGGTAATTTTACCTTCGCCCTCAAGTCTACGTACAACTCTAACTACATTTTGCTGAGCTGACTCAACATCTGCTAAGCGAGTTGGCCCCATAAAGTCTAATTCTTCACGAATCATGGCAGAAGCGCGCTCTGACATATTCTTAAAGAACTTTTCTTTAAGTTCATCATTGGCACCACGTAAAGCCATAGTGAGGTCTTCATTGGAGATTTCTTTAAGTAATTCACGCACACCCTTATCATCAAGCACTCGGCAATCATCAAATACGAACATGAGGTTACGTATATCTTCAGCCATTTGTACGGAATCTTCTTCAATTTCTGCAAGTACTTCTTCTTCTGTGGCTCGGTCAACAGCATTAAGAATTTCAGCAACAGATTGAACACCACCAACTTTTTTACCTTCCTTGCCACCCATGGCAATAAGCTGACTTTGCAACACTTTGTCCACCTCAAGTAGCATATCCTCCGGTACAGCCTCAAGTCTTGCTAAACGCATTAGCACTTCGGGGCGTACACCAGCCGGCAAGTTAACAAGTAAGTTTGCAGCTTGGTCAGAATGTAGATGACCAAGAATAAGAGCCAAGGTTTGTGGATGTTCATTACGCAATATTTGCGCAAGCAAGCGCGGGCTAACCTGCTCAAGCTCACGAAATGGCGCAGGACCGGCATTTAGATTAAGGGAGTCCATAATATATTTGGCAGTTTCAGGGTCAACATTTTTTGTGAGTAATCGTTTCAAAATGTCAGACCCACCTGAAATCATATCTACACCTTCAACCAAGGCATCATGAAATTCACGCATGACTTCTTCAACAACTTCTTTAGGGACAGGATCAAGATCAACTATGGTTTTTGATATAGTGGCAATTTCTTGACGATCCATGCGCTTAAATACGTCGGAAGTAAACTTATCGCCCATAGCTAGTAACAGAACTGCTATTTTTTGTTGGCCGTTTAACTCCATTTTTTTACTCCTTTAGCCATGAATTGAAAAGTATAGTCATTTTTTTGGCGGCATTTGTGTATTGTACAACAAATCTTTATAACTGTCATTAGTCTTGATTCATCCAACCTTTCACAATACAGATGGTTTGATCCCAATGCCTATTTGTAAGCTGGAGTAAACGTACTCTTAATTCTTCCGTCCTACGTGAGATTTCTTTTTGGGCTTTGCGCAAAGCTTTTAGGTTTGCCAAAGCCTCTTCATTGCCAGACTGGGCTGCTGCGGTTAGTGCTCTACGCTCGGACTGGTTCACCATCTTTTATCCATCCTCTCATTATAGTAATAACTTGATCCATATGTTGCTCAGACAAGTTAAAGATATGAATTCTTAGAGCTTCAATATCTTTGAAGAGCATAAGGTCATCGTCTTCATCAGACATACTATCTAATTGGCCTTCTTCACGGGCTGCTTCTTCCAAAGCTTCATAAAGTGCAAGTTGCTCTTCAGCAGAAGGTAATCCTTCAAGTCCTTCAATTACTTCACCTGCTTCAACCTTTGGACGAATAAGAGCTAAAACCACTGGGCGAACAATCAACATGAGGAATAAGAAAGCAAGTAAAGCATTAAGTAATGGTTTGCCAAAGCGATCTGCATAACTAGCAATAACATCAGCCATATTAGGGTCTGCAGGTGGTGCTGAATCATTAAATGGTACAGAACTAACTTCTAAAGCATCGCCACGTTCTTTATCAAGGCCAACAGCATTAGCAACCAAGAGTTGTACACGTTCAATTTCTTCTGCACTTCGTGGCATAAATGTCCATGCACCGTCAACCTTTTCATACGTGCCATCTACAATAACTGCAACTGTTAAACGCTTCACATCACCAACATTTGATATAATATTTTGTTCTTCTTTATTAATTTCAAAGTTTGTGGTGCGTGTTTCTCTATTACCAATTTGAGTAGAAACAGAGCCAGTTATGCCATCACCACGAAAGTTAACATCAGGTGATCCGGCTTCAAGGTTGGCCTTACCTTCTTGTGTTTCTTCGCTACGTTGTTCAGATCGAACTGCTGTTTGCTCAGGGTCATATATTTCACGACGAATAGTTTTTTGGCTAAAATCCATATCCACATTAACTTTTGAAACCACTTTACCAGGACCAAATACAGGAGTTAACATGGCCTCAATACGACGCTCAAGGTCACGCTGCACACGTAATTTATGTTCCATTTGTGTGGAGGACATGCCGGTTAGCGAATCTTCTTCAGGGCGATAAAGTACTTTGCCGCTATTATCTGTAATAGAAAGGTGCGCTTTATCAAGCCCCTCAACAGACATGAGCATCATGTTAACCATAGCACTGATTTCTTTATTATCAGGCTCATGGCCTGGGTCTTTTAATTTTAATACCACTGATGCTGAAGGCTGTTGTTGTTCTTCCACAAAAAGACTACGCTGCGGTACAACAAGGTGTACTCTGGCACTTTCTACATTAGGAAATGCACTAATAGTACGAGCCAACTCACCTTGTAGTGCGCGAACATAATTTACTTTTTGTACAAAATCAGTTTGACCAACCTTAGTTTGGTCAAAAATTTCAAAGCCAATGCCCTGCCCTACTAAATTACCTTCGCCTGCGACCTTTAAACGCAAGTCATAAACTTGTGTTGTAGGAACCATAATGGTTGTGCCATTATTTGTAAGCTCATAAGGGATGTTGTCTTTTTGTAAAATGGTCACAACACGGTTTGCATCTTCTGGGCTTAAGTTTGAATATAGCAAGCTATAATTAGGTTTATTTATCCAAACGGTTAAAGCTATAAATCCAGCAACTGTTAGTACAGTTACACCTGCTATGATTACACGTTGCGTGATACTAAACTTGCTCCAAAATTCTTTGATTTTTTCGAAGTATTCTTTGAAATCTGGCATGGGCATAACTTTTCTCCGTTTATTTGAGGTAAATATATAATTATACTAATTTAGAACTGAATACGGCTTAATTCTTTGTAAGCTTCGATAACCTTTCCACGTACAGCCGAAGTTAAACTCATGGCAACACTGGCTTTTTGCAAGGTAATCATAAGTTCATGCACATTTTGACTACGCCCTGAAGCAAATTCATCAATAGCGGCTGCTTTGGCATGCTGTAATGATTGTAACTTATTAAATCCAGTTGATACTGTGTCAGAAAAAGAATTAGGATTTGCTACAGGCAAAGTTTGAGCAACACGACTTTTAATAAAATCAGCATGCGCTCCAAAATTTTCTCCCTTATCAACGCTATCACGCACTAGGGATTGATCAAGCACGTTAGCAAAGGCACTTTTATTGTTACTACCGCTGGTGGTGGCTTCTTTTAAATGTGACTCAGTCTGACCAAAGTTTTGTAAAGCCTTATTATAAGCTTGTATACCTACTGCGTTGATACTCATAACTTACTCCTATGACCTAGCGGCCTATTTCTAAAGCCTTTTGATACATTTTCTTAACAGCATCCATGGTAGAAACATTGGCTTCATAATTGCGCTGTGCAACCATCAAGTTTGCCATTTCTTCCACCACGTTAATATCAGGATAATAAACATAACCCTCAGCATTGGCATCAGGATGACCAGGCTCGTAAACTTGCTTTAAAGGACGACTATCCATAGCAACTGCCATGACTCTTACACCTTTAAGTTCGCGATCTAAAGCTGAACGCATATGTTTTGAAAAAGGATCATCCACATCGGTTGCTGCTCTAATCACGGTACGACGGCGGTATGGACCACCCATGGGTGTACGCGTGGTTTTGGCATTGGCCAAGTTCATGGAGATAACATTCATTTGCGTGCGGTCTGCACTTAAAGCAGAAGCACTAATGTCAAGAGCTGTCATGAAATCCATTATTGCTTCCCTTCCTGTATAATTGTTTTAATTCCCTCAAAATTCTTCTGAATAATTTGAGTTAGGGCCGTATAATGCAATTGATTCTTGGCAAGCTTTGTCATTTCTTTATCAAGGTTTACTCTATCTTCACCATGAATTTCACGTGGCGTAAACTTCTTAAACCACTCTGGGCTGAAGTTTTTGGCATTAAATGCAGATGGCATATGCTCACCAGATGTACGTGCCATGTTGCCCTTAAGGTCAAGACCAAGAGCTTTTTGAAGCTCACCTTCAAACTCTAGCTCGCGTGGCTTGTACTTAGGCGTATTTACGTTTGCAAGATTGCTATTAATAACGTTTTGGCGTTGCAATTGCATGTCCAAAACCTTACCTACAAGCTGTATTTGTGATGAATATAAACCTTTCATAAAAACCTCCTGCTAAGCTTGGCTTTGCAGATTTACAATTAATTACCTATGTCTTAGCAAAGGTCGTTCCAAAGATGTAAGCATCTAAAAATAAAAAGAAAAAACTGCGTTATTTAATGATATTTACTTGAAAAAACAATGAGGTCATCTTTTTGACAAAAAATAAAAACTCTGCACAATAATATTATGCAGAGTTTTTATTTTTTTGCGCCAAATTATCTAAGCGTATAATATAATGATAGAATATATTTAATCAACAAATACGTGGTAATTGATCGCCCTCAAGCATGGATAATAACCGCTTGCCACCAATGGGAGTTTGCAAAAATACTTGCCCAAGACGGGTTAAGTTTTTCTCTGCCGCTAAAACTTTACCTATAATAACAGAGTCATTGCCATAAGGGCTTTGACGCATTGCTGCTAAAACTGCATCGGCACAATGTTGTGGTACAATGCAAATTAGCTTACCTTCATTGGCAAGGTAAAGAGGATCAAGCCCAAGAAAAGCACAACCATTTCGTACATTTTCATCAATGGGGATGGCATCTTCATCAATTTGTATGCAAACATTTGATTGCATAGCAATTTCATTAAGTGTTGTTGCAAGACCACCACGTGTTGGGTCACGCAAAACATGTACATATTCATGTGATTCAACACTATTCATAATGTTTGCTACCATAAAATTTAATGGTGCTGAATCTGATGCAACATCACTTGCAAAAGAAAGCCCCTCACGCTGTGCCATAATTGTTAAACCATGATTACCCATTGACCCGCTAACAATAACAACATCATCAATTGCTGCTTTGTGACCGGAAGGCGGATTTGCATTGAGTACTTCACCTATTCCTGTGGTATTGATAAATATTTTATCACACATACCCTTAGGTACTACCTTAGTGTCGCCGGTCACAATGCAAACATTGGCTTCTGTGGCGGCCTTTGCCATATCTTGCACCACACGCTCTAAAATATCTGCATCAAGACCTTCTTCTAAAATAAAAGCGCAACTTAGATATAAAGGCTTTGCCCCAAGCATTGACACATCATTAACTGTACCATGCACCGCCAAAGTGCCTATGCTACCCCCTGGAAAAAACAAAGGTGTAACAGTATAAGAATCAGTGCTCATAGCAATAGGGCCAGTTACATTAAGTAGAGCTGCATCATTCATTTTATCCAAAATTTCATTGGAAAAATAACGTAAAAAAAAGTCATTTATTAATCTTTGTGAAGCTCTACCTCCACTACCGGAATCTAATAAAATTGTATTTCCCATAGCCTATGCTCCCAAGCGATATTTATAATAGGCCGCGCAAGAACCCTCAGTAGAAACCATACAAGGGCCAACCGGCTTTGCAGGAGTACAAGCCTTAGCAAATAGTGCACAATCAGGTGGCGCAAGTTTACCTTTTAAAACATCTCCACATCGACATCCACCAATAGGCTTAACCTCAGGCAAATTAATGCCTAATTGCACAACTGCGTCCATATTTGCAAAATCTTCACTTATGCATAATCCACTGTGCTTAATAGCCCCAATACCACGCCATAAAGCATCATCTGTCACAAATACTTGCTCTAATATTGCTCGTGCACGTGGATTACCATCATTATCAACAGCACGAATGTATGCATTTTGTATATTACTTTTACCATCTTGTAATTGCTCAGCCATCATACAAAGCGCAAGCAAAATATCTGCGGCATCAAAACCTGCCACAATGCCGGGTGTTTTGTATTCTTCTAAAAACTTGTATGGTTCTAAACCAAGTATGGTTGAAACATGCCCAGGTAATAAGAAAGCATCTACAGCACATTCCGCATCATCCAATAATACACGCAAAGCCGGCGGTACAAGCTTGTGACATGAAAAAATCAATAAATTATTTATGCCCTGCTGCTTTGCCATAAGCATTGTGCCAGCCACTGTGGGAGCTGTTGTTTCAAAACCAACACCAAGAAAGACAATCTTATCATGAGGATTATTTTTAGCCAGTGTTATGGCATCTAAAGGCGAATAAACTACCTCTATCCTAGCCCCTTGCGCCATAGCATGCTTTAAGCTTGTACCGTCAGGCCCAGGGATGCGCAAAAGATCACCAAAGGTGGCAATAATAAGACCGTCACGCTTAGCTAAATCTAAAAAAGTAGCAACTTCTGCATCATGTGTTACACATACCGGACAGCCAGGTCCAGAAAGATGCGTTATATTTTCGGGTAAAAGATCACGTAAACCACTATGAAATATGGATACAGTATGTGTACCGCATACTTCCATAAATCTTAATTGGTTATTGCCTAAGATTTGTTTTAATTTTTCCAGCAAAGGCCTACATACTTCAGGATTCTTAAAATCACGTGTATAATCCATAATAAAATTAACTCCGTACAAAAAGCAATAAAACGAAACATTTTAACATAATCTTTACTAAAAGTCATCAAGATTCTTGCCATTTTTATAAAGCAAAAGTAATGACAATTGCTGAAAATTGTTGGACAAACACTTTTCTATTTACATGTTCAATCAAACTATTTTTCTTATTAAGTATTTTAGGAGTTCTGCACAATTATTTTCGTTGCATTTCTACAACTTCAAATGACCTCTTAGCAACGCAATGCAATAAAGTATATCTTGCATCATTGTACTATGAATAAAATGACTACATTAAACTAAAAAATGTATTATATTAGAGCTTGCCTTAATAATGATATAGGATGTAAACATTGTTTTTGTGTTCCGTGTTCAATTTGAATGCGACATGTACCACACTCAGAACTACATAAATCAACTTGAGAATGCTTAACAGTATCAAATAATTGCTGTCCCACTTGCATACTAATATTATACTTTTCTTTCTTAAATCCATAGCTACCAGAAATACCACAACAACCAGCATTGGCATTTTTCACAGCATTGCCATAGACCTTTTGCAAAATTTCATATCCCAAAAGCCCAGCACCTTGAGCTCGTAAATGGCAAGGGGCATGGTACATAATTGATATATCATGTACCTTACTTTGCAGGGGTAAATTTTCTTTTTCAATGCAATGCAAAATAAACTCTTGCGCATCGCGCATAGCAATTTTGCCATAAGTTTTTTCAACCTTCGGAAAATAGTGTGGAATATCACCATTAAACATAAGCGAGCAAGAAGGACAACCAGTTAATATAGTATGGCCTTGCTTCTGCCATTGTAAAAGCACTTGGGCATTTTTTATGGCACCTTTTTCAGCATCTTCCCAAAAACCATTGGCTACCATGGGCAAACCACAACAGCTTAATTCATCAGGAACAATGACTTTGTAGCCAGCTTTATTCAAAACATAAATAATATCAATACCTGTTTGCGGACTATAAATATCTACGTAGCAACCAGGAAAAAAGACCACAGTGCCTTGCATATTTTTAGCATCAATTTTTTGTGCTAACTTACGAAATTGCGTGCGAAACGTTTTGTGTGCAAAGCTTGGTAAAGGGGCTTTTTTATGTACGCCAAATGTATGTAGCACTTCTCTGCTTATAGGGTTCTTCATACCAAAATTGCGCAAAAAAGCTGGAATGAATCCAATATATTTTGCAATATCAGCCCCATGTGCAAGCATCCAATCACGCAAGGATAGCCCATGTTCCTTAGCATAAGCTGCGCGAGCCATCATATTAAATGTTGATATAGGCACACCATGCGGGCAGGCTATATCGCAATTTTTACAATTAGAACAATAATGTAGCGATTTTTCCTCAGGCATGCCCATGAGGCGAAAACGCTCATGTGCAGGACCAACCATACGCGGCCCCAAAAATTCAGTGGTGGCAGCAGCTATAGGGCATTGTGCCACGCAAGTACTACATGTTATACATGCATCAGGATTCATATGACTCATGCCTACCTCATATGGATTCAAGGTGTTGTACAGCATGCCACGCTGTGGACACTGCTACGCCATTACCATTTTTTTCTGCTGCAAAATCATACATGCCCAAAGTCCTGCCAACAAAAAAAACATTTTTTACCAAAAGTTTACCTTGAGCATCAATGGGTTGCAATTTTTCATTTACACAAACGCCCATCTTTGTAAAGGCATGGCTTCCAAATGCAGTATCTGCCGCCCACGCTTCCGGTTCAGCTGGCATATCAATTTCAATGCCCAAAATAGCTTCATGGGCTTTACTTGGTGATGTCTGAATACCGCCACCCAAAATACCACCGGTTGCCAAAATAAAACTTTTGGCCTCATACCTATGAACTACCCCTTCACCACGCGCAAGCAAGGCTTTACACTGACCATTCTCAATATCAGTTTGGAATATAGTAGAATTTTCTATAATACGTATTTTGCCTTGAGCTTGCAATGCACGTATGGCCCGCATAAACACAGCTGATAAGCGATATCCACCTACTCCTGGTGGCAAAGAAATCATCTCAACTATGGAACAGCCCAAAGACTGCTGTAATAATTTCCAAGGAGAAGTCTGTTCATTAAGGGCTGTTCCTAAAATTGGCGGTATAATGACTACATCGCACCCTTTGATTAAAGGTTTCAACGCACCCTGTAGCCATGCAAAACCTTCAGGAGAATCCACATAGCGAGCAACATCTAACGCACTCACGGCCCTGTGCGCAGTACCAAAATGTGAAGGTAAAGATGCAGTACTAAATTGTGTGCTTTTAAGCTCAGGATATTTTTGTAATTGCTGCACAATAAGCTTTGGATGACAATCACGTATAGCATCTACGCTTACCACTAAGGCATGTTTTGCCGCAAAAAGAGCAGAGCTGTCACTGGCTGCAGGATAAAAATATGTGGGTTTTAATGTGCCAATAATTGTAGGCACTAAAGTATTTTGTCCATTTTTACAATGTAATGCAGCATCTTCGCTCTTGCATAGGTCTTGTACTACCGCAAGGGCTTTTTCAACAGAAGCACGCCCAATGATATTATAGGGATGCGTTGGAGGAAGTTTTGCTAAAGCATCCAAAGGATTATGAATGCGCTGCATTTCTTCACCATTTTGAATATATCCAAGCACATCTATACAACCGCTGGCAATAGATAAGGCTCCAAGTCCAGTGCCCAAAAGGGTTACCTGCTTGCCACTTTGCGCAGCGGTATATGCGGCCATCATGCCCGCTATACCCATACCAACTACAAGCACATCTGATTTATTCTGTTTGTTCATGCGCTGCTCCATCAATATTCAAGGTAGCCACATAAATAGCCCGCCCAAGTTCCAATTCTTTTAATTGCATACCCCAAAGCGCAGGTCGCAATCCTTTCCATCGCTCATTAAGAAATGATCGTAAATTTTCTGTTGGGTTTAGCTTAAAAGGGATATTTCTCTCCGTTAATGTGCCTATGGCGCGTAAAGAGCAAAATATACCTTGGCAAGTTCCCATACCAAGTCGAGTACGTAGGCGAATATCTGTTAAACTGTGTGTTGCTTCATCTTGTGCTACATGTATAACTTCTTCTGTGCTCACCATCTCACATTCACATAAGAGGTCATTTTTTTTAGTTCCACTTTCTGTCAACGATTCAACAACATTAACAAAGGCATCACCGAGGCGATCTTCCACAAGGTGTATATCTTGCCCTTGGAAAAACATTTTGCCTTTTGTGCGTATATGTTCATCTGCTTCTGTAATAAGTGGCTCTGTAGTGGTGCGGCATTTTTCTTTAACATTCAAATATTTACAAACCAAGTCCGACATTTTTTCTGCCATTAACCTATAGGTAGTAAGCTTGCCACCAAAAATACTACCAAATCCAAATAGACCATCTTCGTTATGATCAACAATATTAAAATTACGGCTGGCAGAACGCCCCGAAGATCCACTTGGAGTGTAAAGTGGACGAGTACCAGCAAAGGCACGCAAAATGCGATAATTATCAATATCAGGGAAAAGAGGTTTACCTATTTCTAAAAGTCGCAACACTTCTTTACTGGTAGGTCGTGTATCTCCAGGGCTTTTTGCAGGACTTGAGGTTGTTCCTAATATGGTAACAGAACCATGAGGTACAAAAATATCACCATCAAAACTTTTATGTAAACGATTGATAACACGTGATGTAAAACGATAGTTAAACACAATAAGTGTACCCCTATCAGGAGACACTGGCACATCAAGATCTGCCATGTGGGCAATCTCCCCACACCATGACCCGGACGCATTCACAATATATTGGCAAGCAACAAAAAACTGCTCTTTGGTAAGTTCATTTAAAACCTCTACCCCTTGCACCTTACCATTAGCAGATTTAATACCAGTAACTCTGTGGTATGTTAGAAAATCACTTCCGTACTTTCTTGCAGCAGCGGCATTATGCCACACTAAGCGAAAACCATCGATACACGAATCAGGCACTCGGTAAACTTTTTTAATATCAGTGGCGATATTTGGTTCAAGAAGTTGTGCTTCTTTCACATCCAGTGGTATAGTTGTAATGCCGGCATCTGCGCAGGCATTTAACCACGGGTCAACATATTCATCCGGGTCTTCAAGGGTTTGAACAAAAAAACCTTCTGTCTCTTCCACACATTGCTTGCATACTTTGCGCAAAAGAGCATTTTCTTCAATACATTCACGTGCAGATTCCATATCTCCCATGACATAACGTGCACCACTGTGCAAAAGCCCGTGAAAGCGAGAGGAAGTACCATGCGCCAAACCGCCTTGCTCAAGCAGCAAAGCCTTTATCCCACGCATGCTTAAATCTCTTAGTATGCCAACACCAGTTGCGCCACCTCCGATGATGACAACTTGATATTCTTTCATAAAGTTCCCCATAAGCCATTGTATGTATCAAAAAAAACAGCTTCTGCAAAATGTAAAAACAGCTACTTACATATAAAACTCTGTATTTATGGTATTTAATATCACAAACATTTATTCAAAATTTTACAAATGAGAGAGAGCTTTTGCACTTAAGCCCTCCCCCATACAATTTAATGAATTAAAATTATGACTTTGATTCTTCAACCCAAGCGCGTGAACGCTCAACAGCACGGTGCCATTGATGCAATAACTCCTCACGCTTGTCAACGGACATTTTTGGTTCAAAGCGACGATCAAGCTGCCAATTAGTTGCTACTTCTTCCTCTGACTCCCAAAAACCCACCGCAAGCCCAGCAAGGTATGCCGCACCAAGAGCTGTGGTTTCGGTAACAGTTGGTCGTTCTACCACAACGCCAGTTAAATCAGCTTGATATTGCATAAGCATACTATTGCGACTTGCGCCACCATCTACACGCAAAGAATGCAATGGCACACCAGCATCTTTTTGCATAGCATCTATAATATCAAGAGTTTGTAGGGCAATACTTTCAAGAGTAGCTCTTGCTATATGTCCACGATTGGTTCCACGAGTAATACCTACCATGGTTCCACTTGCATATTGATCCCAATATGGAGCACCAAGGCCTACAAAAGCAGGCACAAAGTATACGCCTCCATTATCAGTCACCGTTGAAGCAAGACCCTCCATATCAGAGGAATCTTTTATTATTTGCAAACCATCTCTAAGCCACTGCACCACAGCACCACCAACAAAAACACTGCCTTCCAAAGCGTAATACAAACCACTTTGATTTTGCCAAGCAACTGTAGTTAACATATTGTTTTTGCTTTCTTTTGCTACTTTTCCTGTGTTCATAAGCAAAAAGCAACCAGTACCATAAGTATTTTTAGCCATGCCCTCTTCTAGGCAAGCATTACCATATGTGGCAGATTGTTGATCACCAGCCACACCTGCAATAGGTACAGCCTTGCCAAAAAATTCTGGATGTGTTTGTCCCATGACGCTAGAAGAAGGATGCACTTCCGGAAGCATTTTACGAGGTACACCAATAATTTCTAAAAGTTCATCATCCCATTGTCCAGTATGTATATTAAAAAGCAAGGTACGACTAGCGTTGGAAGGATCAGTAACAAAATTTGATTTTTTACTCAAATTCCAAATAAGCCACGTATCAATTGTACCAAAAAGTAAATCTCCAGCTTCAGCCTTAGCTCGAGCACCAGGAACATTATCTAAAATCCAACGAACCTTGGTACCAGAAAAATATGCGTCTAACACAAGACCGGTTTTTTCACGTATAATATCTGCCTTGCCATCAGCGCGAAGTTGGTCACAAAATCCTGCAGTACGACGATCTTGCCACACTATAGCATTATAAACAGGCTCACCTGAATTTTTATCCCACACAACCGTAGTTTCACGTTGATTTGTTATGCCAACAGCCGCAATATCATTACCGTTTATGCCTGCAGCTTTAACACAATCACGTGCAACATGGATTTGGGTATCAAAAATTTCAGTGGGGCTATGTTCTACCCAACCTGGATTAGGATAAATTTGTGTAAACTCTTTTTGTTCCACTTGGATAATATTTGATTTACGATCAAATAAAATTGCACGAGAAGATGTGGTACCTTGGTCTAAAGCAAGAATATATTTTGCACTCATACATAATCCTTTTATAATTTCTTATTAATTAGCGGCACTAAAACACTATACAGCTTATTGTAGTTGCAATACTAAAGCGTTAAAGTTCTACAGAGAAATTGCAAAAAACAAAGCATGAAATGCAACTTTTTTGGCAATTTATTTATTTTTAACGTATTTAATTTTATTATTACAGCAAATTATAGTTTTTTTCAGTAACGACTAATTTTACACGTATACTACCAATGATTAATTATACTGCCCCTATGGCCTTAGCTACAACATAGGCTAATGTTCCACCCACTAATGGCGCAACAACAGGAATCCAAGAATATGCCCAATCAGAGCTACCCTTGCCTGCAATGGGGAGCACAAAATGTGCAATACGTGGCCCTAAGTCACGGGCAGGGTTAATGGCGTAGCCAGTTGGCCCACCAAAGGATAAACCAAGTGCCCAAACTAAAATGGCAACCATATACGGACCATATCCAGCGGGAAGCTCACCATTATTTTTATGAAATATCATAAATATGAGAAAAATAAGTAAAAATGTACCTATTACTTCGCACAAAAAGTTAGCTGGTGTATTTTTAATGGCAGGCCCTGTGGAGAATACCGCAAGTTTTGCTCCTTGTTCTTCTGTGCGCTCCCAATGTGGTAAGTAGGCAAGCCACACAATGACACCACCCATAAATCCACCAGCAATCTGTACCAACATTGTCACCAGAGCATGCCCAACACTATAAACCCCTAACATGGTTTTTGCCAATGTTACAGCAGGGTTAAGATCTGCTTGTGGAGCGCCTAAAGCTACTGCTGTGTATACACCAAGCATTACCCCAAATGCCCAACCAGCGGTTATGCAAATCCATCCACCGCCATAGGCCTTTGATTCTTTTAATATGCAGCACGCTACAACACCGGAACCAAAACTAAGTAAAATCATGGTTCCCATAAATTCACCGAGTAAATTTGTCATAAAAATCCTAGCATGTATGACCTATTAAATCATTTTATAAAAGTTATATGGTCAAATGTATCACTTTTATATTCTTAAACTACTTTGATGAACGATAATAAAATTGCGGAGTCCACGTTTCCCAAACCTTACCTACAAGTTCTGGTGTAGGTTTTAGGACTTGTTCACCTGGTTTCCAACCAGTAGGGATAACATCGCACCCATTGCTTGAATCTACATGTATATGCGCATTTAGTTGGCGCAGAGCTTCATCAAAATCACGTCCAACTGAAGGCCCAATAATTTCTATACTTTGCACAACACCTTCAGGGTCAATGATAAAACTACCACGTAAATTTACATCATGTTTTACAGAGAATACACCATAGCTTTGTCCAATACGCGCGCAACTGTCTGCAAGCATAGGAAAAGGCACATGCTGTTTGGTTACTTTTGAAAGTTCTTGTTCTTCCCACATTTTATGAACATATACACTGTCTGTGCTAATGCCCAACACTTGTACATTAAGTTTTTTGAATTCCTCAATTCTTGCTGCAATAGCAATAAGCTCTGTTACACAAACAAAGGTAAAATCACCGGGATAAAAGAATAAGTATACCCATTTCCCACGGTAATCTTTGAGTGAAACATCAATAAACGCTCCATTCTCATAAGCCTTTGCAGAAAAATCAGGCGCATTTTCTCCAATTTCAATCATAAACCCTCCACGAATTAATATGTAAATATTATAATCACTTACAACATATTACATAATTAATACACCTTTTGTCAACATATTTTAATACGATTAGCTAATAAAAAAAATTGAGGTGACACTCATATTACAAATAGTGAGCTTGAGCATTTTTAGCAAATGTTGCATTTTCACTCTCCAGATTTTATCTTCATCATATTTTAAAAAACATATAATTGAGCCAAGTTATATGGAATAGTATGTGCGCATTATGTTTTTTTTTGTAGCAAAGACCACATGGTATTTGCAATTTGACGACACTACCTAGTATGAGCTAAACTTTTTGCGTAAGCCATTTTGGACCTCCTTTTGATTTGTTGACGTGCAGTTGTCAGGCCGCAGGTCTTTTATGCAAATCAAAATGAGTTTTAGTTACTGACTTATAGCTGTAAGCTTTTTAAAACCTCCCGCCTAGCGGGAGTTTTCTTTCCACAAAAAACCATTACACAATAAGTTGTGTTGGACATTAAGGTTATATAATGATTATCAGTGCAAGTCGACGAACAGACATTCCAGCCTTTTTTTCCGACTGGTTTTTCCAAAGAATTAAAGAGGGTTTTGTCCATGTGCGTAATCCCATGAACGCTAATCAGATCAGTAGAGTACGTTTAACAAATGATGTTGTAGACGGCATAGTATTTTGGACAAAAAACCCACAACCTATGCTTAAACGCCTTAATGAAATTGATAGTTATCCATATTATTTTCAATTTACTCTTAATTCTTATGGGCAAGATATTGAGCTTAATGTACAGCTTAAAAACAATTACATCATCCCTACTTTTCAAGAGCTATCTAAACGTATTGGTAAAAATAGAGTTATTTGGAGATATGATCCTATTTTTATAAATAAAAAATATACATTGGAATATCACTATAAATACTTTGAAGTATTAGTAAAAAAACTTCATTCATATACAGAAAAGTGCACAGTAAGCTTCATTAATTTTTATAAAAAAACAAAAGTAAACATGAAGCATCTTGAAATTACACCCATCACGGAAGAACACAAGTATGAAATTTTGAAAAATTTTCTCTCTATTGCTTCTGCTTATGGTTTAGTATTAGATACTTGTGCTGAAAATATCAACTCGGAATTATGTCACATTTCACACGCACGTTGTGTTGACAGTGAATTATTTGAAAAAATTTCTGGCTTTCATCTTAATATCAACAAAGACCATGCACAGCGTATGCAATGCAATTGCATGTCCAGCATAGACATTGGTGCATATGGCACTTGTCCAAATGGTTGCTTGTATTGTTACGCAAATGATCATCACAATGTTGCTGCAAATTATTTCTCCAGCCACAATCAAAATGCAACAAGCTTATCTGGCGATATTGGAGAAAAAAATAAAATTACTGAACGAAAAATGAAATCATGCAAAATTATAATACCTTACTTAAACAATCTAACTTAAACAAAGCATTTTATGCTGTGCTGATAAGACACGCTAAATCCAAATGCTCCTATAAGACTACTGCGCAATGCATTATGCAAGCCTCTTACATTATAATACAATAATTTCTTACAATAACAATCAATTAAACTACAAGCCTTTTGAAACTACTGCATTGGCAGGACACACTGTAAAACAATTACCACATTCATCACAGCGATTCTCATTTATAGCATAAAAATCACCTTTATCTTCAATGGCACTAAAAGTACATGCACTTTCACATTCACCACAAGCTACGCAAATATCAGGATTAATAGTTAAACCAGCCTTAGGACTCACCAAACTCCCATGGCTAAAACGAAATCTTTCTAACTTATGATCACGATGTTCTTTTTCAAAATCATAATCATAAACTTCTCCATGAAAATTATATAGGCAAAACCCTGTAATTTGAGGGTATTTTTTACTATCTTCAATCAGATAATTAAATCGTGAGTCATTTTTTTTAATGGCCTCTGCAATGGTAAATTCACGTACATCACCACATACTCTAATAAAAAATCCAGGTGCACTATAACATGAAGCATCATCAACCCACTCTATTGCTGAATTAGCAAATAAACCACAAGCACTTAATTTTTGTGTTTCTTTTAATTGCTTATAAAAAGGTTTTGTAGTCATGGTCAGAAAATATAAGCCATCATCATCAAAGGTGAAAAAATGTGCAATGCGACTTTCTGGATAATCTCCATTAATTGTGGAAAAAGTCATAGAACCAATTTTATCTAAAAAATTAAAAATTTCATTAATTTTCATATTTTTACTCCTAAAAAATTCTAATAAAAATTCTTAATTACATAATACATCTTTAGCAAATAAAAAAGCAAGTACGAACATTTATGATACTGTCATAAAAAGTTGCTCCGTATACATAAAAAGTGTTGCAAAATCTAAATAATTAAATTACATGTCTTCATAAGACACTACGAAAAATGTTTAAAATTACAGGATATTATAAAAATTCATTTTTATATCACTCTTTATATAAGACTCCTGCACAATTCATTGTGCAGAGGATTTTGGAGCGTTGTAATTTTTAGTAAAATTGAACTCAAAAATAATTATACAGGATTCTTATTTAATATGTAAAAAATTGAGGTTAATATGAAATTGTTTATTATTATACTTTTTCTACTATTTCCATATGTAGGTATTGCAAAAACATATATAGTTGACGGTGATTCACTTTATATAAATAATGTTGAAATACGCCTTTATGGCATAGACGCGCCAGAAAGAGGGCAAGCCTTTAACAAAGCTGCTGCCCGTTTTTTAAAGTCATTTATTAAGGGTAAAGAGTTAACATATACCACTATCACTAAGGATCAATACAAAAGAGTTTTGGCCTTAGTTTATGCTAATGGTGTGAGTTTACAATCTGAGCTTATCAAAAATGGTTTTGCATGGGTTTACCCACGATATTGTAAGAAAGATATATGCAAAGAATGGGAAAAACTCCAAGAACAAGCAAAAAATCATAACAGAGGACTTTGGCAAGATAAAAATCCCCTTTCACCATGGGACTGGAAACACAATAAGCCTAAAAATAAATAACCATAGGAATATATAATTACGCTATCAAAAAAAATTTGATGTTATATGAAAATTGTACATTTAAGATTTGCGAAGCAATTCTGGCTTATTTTACGTGGCGTAAAATTTTTCTTACAGAAAAATTTTCGTAGTCGACATCTGAAAAATTTATTAGCTCTTTTAACTTTAAAAACTTTTCGTTATTTGCAGTTATATCCTTTTTCTGTGTCGGCTAAAGATATTTTTCTGTTTTGGCTTTTATTAATTTGTCCAATTCTTCCATAAAAGCCGCCAACAAATTATCTTGACCACGCACAGTACGAA
>CAYJPT010000019.1:0-23824 GCA_964372165.1 uncultured Desulfovibrionaceae bacterium
CTACTTTGCACGCCAAAGGAGAGCAAAAAACCATGCTTTTTTGCGTCCCACAGGGCGAATAAAGGCAGTGTGCCTTTCTGATTTATTCTGCTTGCAGAATAAATCAGCATTTCCTTAAAAAGCACTCTTGCTTCAAAGGTAGCTAAAGAAGATGAAGTTACCAAGAGCAGTTAATGTCATTAATTGCAACCTATCACAACAAAATAAACAATGCTACATAATAAAAACATATATAATACAAAATGTTATACTAAAAGGAAATTAAATATATTGACAAGCAAGTTTTATGTATAAATATCTGGAGGTAAATCATTTTCAGTAAAAAGCATAATGTTATGTTCATGCAATAGTTTAGCCCATAACCCTTGCCCTTTGATCAAAGTACCTGAAAAAGTACCATCATACACAAAATCACGACCACAAGATGGAGAACAAGTTTTTAAGATTGCTTTTGTACAACCTGCATCAAGACAAAGATCTAGTGCCTGCCTTGCTCCAAGTAAAAAAGCATCGGTATATTCAATACCTGCAAAATCATACACTTTATTTTCCCGTAATTCTACCGGATTTCGTGGAGTGGGTAATTTAGCTAATACTTCTGGACAAATAGGTAAGGCCATGCCTTGGCTAACCAGATTTTGTACTGGTAAGCACAAGGCATGTTGAGCATTATAACGACAAGCTATACCAGCAAGGCAAGCACTAACAACATATAATGGCATAACTTTACTATATTGTGTAAACCAGCATACAATTAAAATGCATTGTATTGTACAAGCTCTGATATATTTGGCTTAGGTAGGGGTGCACCTACATTAACTGGCTTGCCAATATTAAAAATTGCTTTAATTTTTTTATTTTTTGGTACATTTAAAATTTTGCGCACAGATTTGTTAATTTCGCTATAAGTAAAAATGATATCATTTAATACTGTGGCATACCCAAGCGCAGTAACCGCTAACAGCAAGTTTTGTGCGGCAACACAATAATTTTCAGTTTCAAAATTACGTCTTAACCTGTTGGGTACATCTTCAGACAGCATCAAAATAGACATGGGAGCAAGAGCCAGTTTTGTTGCTTGCTGAAGCTGTGCAAGTAAGGCTTTATCAGTTACAACCACATAGGATGTAGTACGTAAATTTAAACCAGCAGGAGCAGCGATTGCGGCATTAATCATAACATTGATTTCTTCTTCTGTAGGTATAACATCTAAATATTCACCACGATAAGAATATCTATCACGAATAGCATCAAATAAATCCATATGTACCTCACTTAAAATTTCATATTACCTAACTAAAATTTTAACAAAACAGGTCTTTTGTTGTATTTACAATACACGTAATAAGTTTTTTTGTCCAGAAAGTTTATAGAATTAAAGACACACTCGACAGTAAATTATTGTCCAAAGTAGTGCAAAGTTTTTTCAAAAAAATATTTTAAAATAAAAATCCATTTTTTTTTCATCCCACCTCGATTGATTAGTTTATTTTATCACAAAAACAACTTTAACTTTTTAATCACAAATTTAAATTTGATGATGTTTTATATCAATTTGTATTTTAAAGATATTTTCATAATTTCTATTTGTGTAATATTCTTTCCTCAAATTTAGCATGTTTCATAATTTAGCAAAAAAGCAATGCGGATAGCAAAAAAACGTAAAAATATTATTTTTTATATTTTTTAAGTTTATAATATACTAATTTTACAAACTTAAATATTTGTGAAAAAAATATCAAATATTATATTGTTTATTTTTTTGCATTATTACTTTGATTTTACTACATAAAACAAGCAAAATCACAAGCGCAACAAAAAGTCATTATAATTTTAAATAATTAGATAGAAAAATATATTTTAATCTCAAAAAAACATATTTATGATAAAAAGTAAATATATTTAAATTTATTTTAATTTTAATAGTTTATAAAATTTAACGTAATGAATGGTGGTATAATTTGCGTTTAGCATTGCGCTATTTTTTTCATTGTGCTAGAGTTCACACAAATAAAATTTTAGGAGGCTTAAAATGACAGATTTAACTAATGCTCACATGGAAAAGACTTTGATGGATGCTTTAAGACTGTATCATCACCCTGTAGCAGTGCATTTTTTATTTACCGATGAAGATGTTGAAAAATACGCTTCTGAAAATGAATATGTAACACCCTTAAAACCAATGACTTTTTGTCAGTTTGAAATTGCTGCACGCATGCAAAACCAAAATGTACTAGCCTTCCCAAAAGATTTAGGATGTTCTAATGGACATGTTAGCTTTGGCTGGAAAGAAATTGACGATCAAGAAATCAAATCCCATATCAAGTATTGCGTTGATCTTGAGCAAGCTGGTCGCTTTGTACGTTCGAAACCAAAATTAAAACATGGTCTCATAAAAGCCCTTGGTGTTGGCCCTCTCGGTAAGGCTAAAACACGTCCGCATGTTGTACATTTTTATTGTGATAATATGCAAGCATACCACCTTGCAGGGGATTACTCAGCTGCCAATGACGAACATCCCTTACGCCCGGCACTCACAATAAATTCAGCAGCTTGCGGCGGAACTGCTTTTTGCTATAATGAAGATACTTTTAACTTCTGTGCTGCATGTTCGGGGTCTTACAATGCAGGTAAAACAGAAAGGGGCGAAATTAACGTATTTATTCCCGGTACAAAAATTGAGGCAACAGTACGCCGCCTAGAAAGCCGCATGGCTGCAAATAATGGTTCTGCTGCCATTACTCGACCTGGCGATGGCTTCCCTGGTTCTGATATCTGTAAAAACTGCCCTCTTATTATATTTAAGAAAGGCAGTAGCAAGGCATGTGATAGCTGTACAGAAGGAAAATAAGAAACGAAGGAATTCATTATGAAAAAAACTTTTTTTATTCTATTTATTTGCTTAAGTTTATTTTCAATTAACATGCTTTTACCTGATGTTGGTTATACTGCTGAAGCTGCTGCCCCTGCTGCAGAAATTAAACTAACACTTGAACAAGCAATAGAACAGTCCATTGCTGAAAAAAGGATTGATCCTGCCGCAGAAAAAGGATTTTTGGGAATACCAGGAGCACCGCAAATCTCTCCAATTATGGGTTTTTTGTGGGCTATTTGGGTAGGTTGGATTTTTTCAACTGTAGGTGCTTTTGGTGGTATTATGGCTTCTGTTGGTCACGTTAGTGTTTTTGGGCTTGGTGACTATGCTGCATCATTTGGCAAGGGTGCACCTTTAAACAAAAGCATCACTGACTCTATTCGTGTATCAAACCAATGGCTTGTAGGTTGTTCAGCTCTTATTAGCTCTTTTAAACAATATAGCCTTGGTCGCTTAGTACTGCCACTTGGCATTGCTCTTGGTATTGGTTCACTTGCTGGCTCTATTCTTGTGCCGGTATTAACTCAAGGAAAAATAGATTTTAGTAGTTATATTGGTTATTTTGGAATTTTCGTATTAGTGTTGGGTTGCTACTTATTCTATGAAACAACACCTGCTGCAAAAGCTAAAAAGAAAACTGCCGCTGCTGCTGCAAAAGCCTTTGAAGAAGCTTCAAAGGGTCATGCTGAAAGTGGCGTGCAGACCCGTGTAGAGATAAAAAGTATTACTCCATCACGAGTAGTATTTACTTTTTGCGGAGTTGAATTTTCATTTAGCACTCTAATGCCAGTTATTGGTGGTTTTGTTATCGCGTCCGTAGCTTCCTTCCTTGGTGTTGGCGGCGGCTTTTTGCTTGTTCCTTTCCTAACTAGTATTTCACAGCTTCCCATGTATCTAGCAGCTGGTACTTCAGCTTTTGCTGTTCTAGTTGGTATGGTAACATCCATCTCTACCTTTATGTTTGGTGGAACTCCTGTATATTGGACACTTATTGGTGTTGAACTATGCGGTATTGTTTTAGGTTCTTGGATTGGGCCTATGACTGCAAAATACCTATCTGACGTATGGCTTAAGCGTATATTCATTATACTAGCCTTTTTAGTTGGCATTAACTATGTCTTGCGTGGCTTCTTTGGCACAAGACTATGGTAAAAACCTACTATTAGGTAGTAATTTTGGTGAGGCTCTTTATCACAAAGGCCTCACCAATTTTTTTTAAATTTGCGCAAATTGATGATTTGTAATAAAATTTCACATAACAAATTTTTCATGTTAAAAAAAAGTAAAATTATGGATATAACATATTATACACTTTTATTAGATAAATTTCTCATTTTTCCTTTCCGTTTACCAAGTTCTGCTGTAATGGGAATATGGCTTGGATGTTTGATATTATCATTTTATTGTACGCTAATTGGCGAGGGCATACGTTATATTTTCATGAAGGCACACAATAAATATTATACAAATCTTAGTGATGAAACAGAACGCTACCACAAATTAAGCATGAAGGCCCTACATAGTGGCGAAAAAGAAGCCTACCTTGCCGCTAACAAAATGGCACATGACAGCTTTGGAAAAAGTTTTTTTGCTAAAGCATCAGTTAGTATGACAATACTATTACCTGTGCCTTTTGCTTTGCATTGGCTATCGTTACGTTTTGAAAATATTACAATACATACCATACCGTTTACAGAGCAAAATGTTGGTTATGTCTTCGTATTTTTAATTTTATATATTATTTGGCGAATAATATTTTCAAAATTTAGAAAAAAAGTTGCATAAATCATTAACAAAAAAACCATTACGTTCAAACTTTAAAATAGTAGCATACATATTTTGAAGCCACGAACATATTTTATTACTATTATAATTTAATCGACATAGTTATTAGTTCATAGTATATGTATTTTTTAATTTGCTCATTTAAATTGTTTGGATGAAATTTTTTACGCATTAATTTAAATATTTAAAAGAGAGTTTTTTATGAGTGAACAATTTCCACGTATGCTTCGTTTGCCTCCCTATGTTTTCTCAGTAGTAAGTAAACTTAAAATGGAACTTAGGCGAAAAAACATTGATATTGTCGATATGGGTATGGGTAACCCTGATATCCCAACGCCACAACATATAGTTGATAAATTATGTGAAGCAGCACAAAAACCCGTAAACCACCGTTATTCAGTATCTCAAGGCATTCCGAATTTACGTAAAGCCATTTGCGATTGGTACAACCGTAGTTTTGATATAAATCTTGATCCAGACAGCGAATCTGTCGTAACAATGGGCTCAAAAGAAGGCCTAGCTCACCTTGCATTGGCCATGCTCTCACCAGGTGATGTAGTTTTAGCACCAGACCCAACCTACCCTATACATACCTATGCTCCAATTATAGCAGGTGCAGATGTGCGCTCTATTCCTATAGGACCTGGGCGTGATTTTTTTGAAGATTTAACAACAGCCATGCGTCAAGCATGGCCTAAACCAAAGCTACTTTTTTTATGTTACCCACATAACCCCACCACAGAAGTAACAAATCTTGAATTTTTTGAAAAAGTTGTTGACTTTGCTAAAGAACATAAAATTTGGGTAGTGCATGATTTAGCTTATGCAGACCTTGTTTTTGACGGATACAAAGCACCTAGTTTTTTACAAGCAAAAGGAGCAAAAGACGTAGGGGTTGAGTTTTATACCCTTTCAAAAAGCTATTCCATGCCAGGTTGGCGCATGGGTTTTTGCGTTGGGAACCCTGTATTAATTGATGCCCTAACGCGTATGAAAAGTTATTTGGATTATGGTATTTTTCAACCAGTGCAAATAGCATCAACTATTGCTCTTAACGGTCCGGATGATTGTGTCAAAGAAATTTGTGATACTTACCGCACTAGACGTGATGTCCTTATCGACGGTCTTGCACGCATTGGCTGGAATGTACCGCCACCTCAGGCAACTATGTTTGTTTGGGCACAAATTCCAGAAGAGTTTCGTGCTATGGGTTCTGTAGAATTTTCAAAGTTACTTCTTAATGAGGGACAAGTGGCAGTTTCTCCTGGTTTAGGCTTTGGCTCTTATGGTGATGACTATGTACGCTTTGCTTTAATAGAAAATGAATTAAGGACTAAACAAGCTATCAGAGGTATTCGCAAAGCACTTTCTGGATCTAGTGATTTGGATATATAATGATGAATAGCTGCGTTTTGTACTTGGCAAAATTTTAATATACTTATAATGTTCATTAAGTATTTAAATAATAAAAGTGATGATTTTGTGAAAAGGAGATTAAAATGTTAACAAAGACCCTTGTAGTTAATGGTATACCAAGAAAAATATTTTCTATTAAAGACGGTATTCTTTCTGACGTATTGCGTGATCAACTTCATCTCACAAGTGTGAAAGTTGGTTGTGCCAAAGGGCAATGTGGTGCTTGCTCAGTTATTTTAGATGGCAAGGTAGTACGCTCTTGTATCACTAAGGTAAGCCGCATTGCAGAAAATGCAGCCATTACTACCCTTGAAGGTATTGGTGCACCAAACAATTTACACCCATTACAACATTCTTGGATATATCATGGTGGAGCACAGTGTGGCTTTTGTACCCCTGGTTTTATTGTATCTGCCAAAGCTCTTTTAGACAAAAATACAAGCCCAAGCCGCGAAGATGTACGTGATTGGTTCCAAACACATAGAAATGCTTGTCGTTGTACCGGTTATAAACCACTTGTCGATGCAGTAATGGACGCTGCTGCCGTGATGCGTGGAGAAAAAAGCATTGACGACATATGCTATAAAGTACCTGCTGATGGGCGTATTTGGGGCACAAACTTTACCCGTCCAAGTTCGCTTGCAAAAGTTACGGGTATTGCAGAATATGGTGCAGATGCTGCTCTGCGTATGCCTAAAGACACTTTGCACTTAGCAATAGCTCAAGCAAAAATTTCACATGCCAATATTAAGGGTATTGACACTTCTGAGGCAGAAAAAATGCCTGGTGTGTATAAAGTGCTAACCCACAAAGATGTTAAAGGTAAAAATCGTATTACCGGTCTTATCACCTTCCCTACCAATAAAGGTGATGGTTGGGATCGCCCTATTCTTAACGACACAAAGGTATTTCAGTATGGCGATGCTTTAGCAATTGTTTGTGCAGATAGTGAGTGTAATGCTCGTGCTGCTGCTGAAAAAGTTAAATTTGACCTTGAACCTTTGCCGGAATACATGAATGTGCATGATGCCATGGACCCAAGTGCTATGGAAATTCACCCTGGTACACCCAACGTATACTTTGAGCAAGGTTTAGAAAAAGGCGAAGACACTGCAAAATACTTTAATGATCCAAACATGGTGGTTGCCGAAGGCTCATATTATACACAGCGTCAGCCACATTTACCTATTGAACCTGATGTCGGTTATGGTTATTTAAATGAAGAAGGTAAATTATTTATACATTCAAAATCCATTGGCCTACATTTGCATGGACTTATGATTGCTCCAGGTTTGGGCATTGAGTTTGGTAAAGATCTTGCCATGATACAAAACACCGCTGGTGGAACATTTGGCTATAAATTTAGTCCTACCCTTGAAGCTTTGGTAGGCGTTGCTGTTTTGGCAACAGGTCGCCCATGCCATTTACGCTATAATTATGAACAACAGCAAAATTACACCGGCAAGCGTTCTCCATTTTGGACTACAGTGCGCATGGCCGCCGATAAAAACACCAAAAAAATTATGGCAATGGAAGTTGACTGGATAGTTGACCACGGCCCTTATTCTGAATTTGGTGACCTTTTGACCTTACGTGGAGCGCAATTCTGCGGTGCCGGTTATGGTATACCTAATTTACGTGGACTTGGTCGCACTGTTTGTACCAACCATGCTTGGGGATCTGCTTTCCGTGGTTATGGTGGACCGGAAATTGAGTTTCCTTCAGAAAGCTTAGTGGATGAATTAGCTCTAAAACTTGATATAGATCCTTTTGAGTTTCGCTCTATTAACCACTATAGAGAAGGTGACACCAACCCCTCACAACAAGTACCAGAAGTTATGTCTTATGCAGAGTTATTTGATGCTTTGCGTCCAAAATATGAAGAGGCCAAAGCCAGAGTTAAAGCTAATTCCACCGCAGAAATTAAACGTGGTGTTGGTGTAGCTCTTGGTGCTTATGGTGCAGGGCTTGATGGACCTGATACCTCCGAAGCTTGGGTTGAACTTAATGAAGATGGTGGAGTTACAGTATATGCATGTTGGCATGATCACGGTCAAGGTGCAGATGCTGGAGCTCTTGGTTCTGCACATGAGGCTTTGCGTCCATTAGACATATCTATGGATAAAATACACCTTGTATTAAATGATACCGATAAAGCACCAAACTCTGGCCCGGCAGGTGGTTCTCGCTCGCAAGTTATGGTTGGTAATGCCATAAGGCTTGCAAGTGAAGCCTTGATTGATGCTATGCGTAAACCTGAGGGTGGTTTCCATGACCATGCAAGCTTAAAGGCTGCAGGTAGCGAAACACTTTATAAGGGTACATTTACTGCACAAGCAGCCCCTTGTGATGAAAAAACCGGTAAGGGTGAGCCATTCCAATTCTATATGTATGGTTTATTCTTAGCAGAAGTTGCTGTTGAAATTGCAACTGGTAAAACCACAGTTGAAAATCTGGTGATAGCAGCTGATATTGGTACTATCAATAACGTGACCATTACAGATGGTCAAATGTATGGTGGACTTATTCAAGGTTTGGGTCTTGCACTTAGTGAGGACTACGAAGACCTTAAAAAGCATAGCACCATGATAGGCGCCGGTATGCCATATATTAAGGATGCACCAGATAATATGGAAATTATATATGTGCAAACACCACGTCCTGGTGGACCATTTGGTGCTTCCGGTGTGGGCGAAATACCAGTTTGTGGACCACACCCAGCTATTATAAATGCTATAGCCAATGCTTGCGGCGCACGTGTAAGACACCTTCCGGCCTATCCGGAAAAGGTGCTTGCAGCTATGCCTAAGTAGCTTATAATAACTGTATAAGAGTAATATTATAATTTATGCGAGGGGTAAACTTATGCTTTACCTCTCGCATTTCTTAATAATGAGTCCTGCACAATTATTTTAAGTAATTTTTTGTTTACAAAATATATTTGCAAAACAAAAAATCCTAGTGCAGTTTTAGAAGACACAAAAATAAATCGCTTTGCTCTTGATTTACGTAAGCTTTGCAAGCTCACCAAACGTACACAGCTAAACCACCCGTTAGGTCGGTTTTAACGGCAAAGCTATTCTTATTTTTTATTTTTGGTCGTGTTGACTAACATCAGCTCTACAAAAATCTTTGTATAATGAATTATAAAGGTTATTTAATATTATAAGGGATGTTATATGGATCAAGCTAGTCTATATGCTACTGAAGCACGCTGCACACAAGAGCATGCACCGCAATGCCAAGATCATTGTCCTTTGCAAATGGATGTGCGAACATTTATGGCATATATGGCCGATGGAAATTTAAATAATGCGCGCAAAGTTATAGATAAGCATTTACCCTTACCAAATATTTTTGCTCACATTTGTGACCACCCTTGCCAAAATAATTGTTTACGTTATGACCTTGGGGGTAGTCTTGCCATTCAAAGTCTTGAAAGTTTTTGCTTGGCACATACCGAAAAACAAAGCAAAGGATTTGTCAGACCACCAAAAACAAAAAAAATTGCAATACTTGGCAATGGTTTAGCAGGTCTTGTAGCCAGTTATGAACTAGCTAAAAAAAGCTTTCCCATAACTATTTACTATGAAGCTGAAGAATACGGGCAAGACACCAATATTAAAAGTTTTATTCAGAATAAATTTCCAAGCCTTACGCCACAAAACATTGAAATTGAACTATCGCAACTTGAAAAGCAATATGTTAGTTTTGTAAAAACAACACTCACACCAGAGTTTTTTGAAAGCATTCAGCAAGATTTTGCAGGTTTTTTTATTGATATTCATGCTGCTCCTAGCATCTTTAAAAGCCTTGGCAAAACACCTGACATACAAACAGGACATCTTTGTGATAATATTTGCGCCGCAGGTATGCTAAAACAAAGCCCTACCGGCAATTTATATGCTTCATCTTCTTTACAAGCCGGTCAAGGGCGCGAAGCTGCCCTTAGCCTTGAGCGTATTATTGGTGGAGTTGCACCAAGTGCAGGACGAGAATATCTAAATACTGGCAGTAAATTACATACTCCACTGAAAGGGCTTGAAATATTAAATGCTATAACTCCTGCATCGGGATGTTTTTCTCTTGAAGAAGCACAGTTAGAAGCAAAACGCTGCATACAATGCCAATGTATGCAATGCGTAACGCATTGTGTTTATCTGCAAAAATATGGAAGTTTTCCACGTAATTACACTAGACAAATTTATAATAATGCAGCCATAGTACAAGGTGAACATAGGGCTAATGCATTGATAAATGGTTGTATGCTTTGTGGTCAATGTACAGAAATTTGCCCTGAGCGTTTTTCAATGGCGGAAGTATGTTTGCAAGCCCGTAGTGACATGGTGCAACGCAATTACATGCCACCTTCTGCACATGCTTTTGCTCTTGAAGATATGCAAGCTGCCACTCAAAACAATGCAAGTTTATTCATGTCATCTTCGCAGCAAACTGAAAAAAATAATACGGCATTTGCATTTTTCCCCGGTTGCCAACTTTCCGCGGCACGTGGCAATCAAGTACTTAAAGTGTACGAATTTTTATGTTCTCATTTAACTGATGGTGTGGGCCTTATGCTTTCTTGCTGTGGTATACCGGCACAATGGGCAGGTCACAATTTCCTTGCGCATGAAAATGCACAAAACATCACTAACCAATGGGAAAAACTTGGTAAACCAACTGTAATATTAGCTTGCGCTTCTTGTAAAAAATTTTTTGAAGAGCAACTTAAACAAATACCATGCACTTCACTATGGGAAATTTTATATGCTAAACGTGAGCATATACCTGCACTGCCCACTAATTTACCCTATACCATACATGATCCTTGCGCAGCTCGTAATGACAAAGATTGGCAAAACGCAACTCGACTTTTAGCAAAACATTGCGGTATTGAATGCACAGAAGCAGTTAATAATAAAGAAATAACACCATGCTGTGGTTATGGTGGACTTGTTTGGTGCGCTCAACCGCAATTAGCAGAGCAAGCCACAGCTCAACTAGCACAAAATTTAGGTAAAAATACTGCTCTTGCTTCATGTATTATGTGTAGGGATAGATTGGTGCTTAGCAAAAAAGCATGTTTGCATTTTTTTGATATTCTACCCTTTTTATCAAATACTACGAAACAGCAGGATTTGAATTCTAACTTTGAAACTGCATCGATGCAAGCCCCACCAAGTCTTTCAGCAAGGCGGGCAAATAGAGTAAAACTAGTACAAGATGTTATTAAACAATATGGAACGGACAACATTTTGGTGCAAGATAGCATTGATCAACAATTTGTACATTCGCTAGATAATTATTGCTTCTTACATATTAACCCTGAACTTTTAGCTGAGCTTGAAGCTAAACATATCTTACATCAAGATGCAGCAGCAGCGGTGTTATCGGTAGAAAAACATAAAACACGATTTTTGGAACAAGAAAGTGGACATTATATTGGAGCTTGGCAATCTGGACAAGTTACTTTTTGGGTGCGCTATTCATATGATAGCTCAGATACAGAACAAAAAAAATTCTTTTTGCATGATGCTTGGTGTCACAGAATGTTAGTTCCAAATACAACAAAAAATACTTAGGTAATGTTATGGATAAACTCCCTATTTATACGCCTGATGAAGGACAGTGGATATGCGCTGAGTGCAATTGTCCACTTAAACAGCAAAGTGTACAAGCTTTTTATCTTGAAAGCGCTTTTTCTGCCTCATTACCCGCTTGTCCTAAGTGTGGTTTAACCTTAGTCCCAAAATCTTTAGCGCAAGGCAAAATGCTTGAAGTGGAGCGTTTATTAGAGGATAAATAATCCCATGTTAGAAAGTAATCCACTCTACACATTAAACAGTAATTGCTGGCATCCCGGTGGGTTAAGCCTTACATCTCACGCACTAAAACTATGTCCCCTACCCTTAAAGGCAATACTATTAGACATTGGCTGTGGGCTTGGGCAAAGCACTAGTTTTTTACGTGAACAAGGTTACCTTGCATATGGTATGGATATTAAAAAATTTAAAACAACCACTACATTAAATAATGTCAAATACCCAAACTTTTACGCCTCGGCAACGCAATTACCATGTAAAACCGCAAGCTTTGATGGCGTAATTTGTGAATGTGTACTTTCGCTATTAGCGAATCAACGCTTAGCCCTACAAGAATTTTGGCGAGTTTGCAAAACACAGTCACAGCAAGGATTTTTGCTACTTAGTGATTTATATAATAAAAATCCAGCATCTGAGGGAAAACACTTTACCCGTAATCAACTTGAAAAAAACTTGCACAATGCAGGATGGTGCGTACAATGTTTTGAAGATCACTCTGTAAGTCTTAAGAATTTTGTTGCTCAGCTTGTGTGGCATAATAACCAAACTCAAAACCTTAAACTAAAAGATTATGGGTATGGTCTTTGGATTGCCAAAAAGGAATAAATATGAATCCCGTACTTTTAAAAATATTACCTTTAATGCGCGAAGGTTATTGTTGTAGCCAATTACTTATGCACTTACTTTTAGATGGTGCAGGACAAGAAAATCCACAGCTTATGCGCGCAATGCATGCTTTATGTTTTGGACTTGGCGGTTCTGAAGGTACATGCGGCTTATTGACCGGCGGTGCTTGTGTGCTTGGATGTTTTGCTGGACGCGCTTCTAGTGATGAAAGTTCAAACTCAAGCCTAGCACCCATGGTACATGAATATCAACAATGGTTTACAGAGCATACTAAATGTTCTGGCACTTGCCATCAAGTCCTTGAAAATTTAGAAAATATTTACAATGAACCACTACAACTATCATCCAAGCATGCTCGTTGCGGATATTTATTGGCAGATTGTTGGGGAAAAATATTTGATTTATTAGACAGTTATGAGGTTGAAATGGAGCTTAAAGCATGATGGTTTTGCACAAAACGCAAAGCCTTTGCCCACAATGCCTACGTGTAATTGACGCACAATACATTTCACAAATCAATCAAGATAAGCCTTGGGTTTATTTACAAAAGCAATGCCCAGAGCATGGTTATTTTTCAACACCAATTTGGGTTGATTTGCCAAATACGCCAAGTTTTAAAGATTGGTATAAGCATACCCTACCCCAACATCCAGCCTTAACACAAGCACAAAGTCAACATGGATGCCCATATGATTGTGGTCTTTGCCCAAAGCATGCTCAAAGTACATGTTGTGCTTTAATTGAGGTCACAAAATTATGTAATTTGTCATGTCCTATTTGCTATGCTAACAGTAATGAATCAAAAAAAACAATAAAAAAAGTAGAAAGTTGTGAACCAAGTCTACAAAATATTGCAATACGCCTAAAGCAACTTTTAGCGCAAGCAGGACCTGTTAATATACAATTGTCTGGTGGTGAACCTACTATACGAAATGACTTACAACAAATTATTACTTTAGCTAAAAATTCAGGCTTTAATTTTATACAATTAAATACTAATGGCATACGCCTTGGCAGTGAAAAAGATTATGCTCATAAGCTCAAAGCAGCCGGATTAAGTGTTGTCTACTTACAATGGGATGACATACAAGATTCAACCTATATAAAATTACGCGGCAAGCCTTGTGCAGAGATTAAGCAAAATGCACTTGAACAATGTATTGCTGCCGACTTGCCTGTAATATTGGTAGCAACCATTGTGCATGGTGTAAATCACATGTCCCTTGGCGCAATTATACAAAAAGCCATAGCTTGCGGACCATTGGTTCGTGGTGTTCACATTCAACCTGTTAGCTCTTTTGGGCGTTATCCTTGGTTAGATGCTAATGCCCCACGCATTACAATACCAGAAATATTACATAACCTTGAAGTGCAATGTTCTGGTATGATAAGAGCACAAGACTTTCAACCACCAAACTCAGAACATGCACTATGCTCTTTTAATGCTCTTTACATACGCAATGGAAGTAAACTTGAATACTTAAATCAAAGTACAGGTTCTTGCTGTAGTGAGCCTACTTTATCTGCTAAGCGTGCTCAAAACTTTGTGGCTCAACATTGGGGAATATGTGAATTAAGCAATAAATATGATAAAAATGATTTTTCCCCTACATCACAAAACTGCAATACAATTAAAGCTCAAGCAAATAATAATGAAGGCATTAAACTAGATAGTTTTGACAAAACTTTAGAACAAATACAGTATCGCTTTACATTATCGGGAATGGCTTTTCAAGATGTATATACTTTAGATCTTGAACGCTTGCGCCGCTGTCATATTCACATTATGAATGAAGAACAAAAGCTCATGCCTTTTTGCGCTTACAATCTTACATCTAATCAAGGTTTTGCCCTATACCGCAAATAATAAACATATGAAATCAAATACTTGCATTTTAGATAATTGGCTTATGCAAAAGTTAAAGGTCAACTTGAACGAATTACAACTAGCCTTAAAAGAAGAACAATTAAGGCTCATTCAGCAAACTTTTTTTCATTCAAAACAAAAAAGCTCTTTTTATAAAAAGCATTTTAAAAACTTAGAGCTGAACACTTGGGCAGATTTTTATAAGCTACCCTTTACTTGCGCAACAGATTTGCAATATGAACAAATGCTTTGCGTATCACAAAGCGAAATTGAGCGTATAGTAACGCTACAAAGCTCTGGCACAACTGCCACACCCAAACGTATAGCATTCTCAAAACAAGATTTAAACGATACAGTAGATTTTTTTACCGTTGGCATGTCACAGATAGTACAAAGTGGTCAGCGTTTACTTGTTTTATGGCCAGGAGCAATGCGTCCCTATGGTGTTAGTGCACTTTTACGTGTAGCCTTGCAAAAGAATAATATAGATGTTTTTGCAGGTACTGCGCAATGCAGCAAAGCAAGCCTCATGCAAGAGCTAGAAACGTATAATCCGCATGTGATTGTTGCAGCACCTTGTCAATTAGAAATACTGGCAGAAATGCTTACAGCTAAACCTGTTGATAATTTAGCTTTAAACGCAGTTTTAGCCAGTGCAGAATGCTTAAGTTACGCCCTTGAACAGCGTTTACAGCAGTTCGGACTTTTGGTATTAGATCATTATGGTATTACCGAAGCAGGTTATGGTGGTGGTGTTGAGTGTTTACATAAAAATGGTTATCACTTGCGTGAACTTAATATTTTGGTTGAAATAATAGACCCTATAAGCCTAAAACCTGCGGAAGATGGCTGTGAAGGTGAAGTTGTAATAAGTACACTAACCAGACATGCCATGCCTTTAATGCGCTATAGAACAGGTGATGTAGCAAGCATGCTATCCGGCCCTTGCGCTTGTGGTAGCCCGCTAAGACGTCTTTCAAAAATTAAAGGGCGCCTTGAGTACACTCAAAATCATTATATTATCAAAAACTATCCCAAAGGATTATTTTATGAAAGAACTATTAACGCTACTTTGTGAACGCTTAATGCAAAATATGCCTGCTGTTATGGCAACAGTTGTACATCAAGAAGGCTCAACTCCACGTGGCGCAGGGTCATGCATGTTAGTTGATGCAAGTGGTCTTATTGCTGGAACCATTGGTGGTGGTTTAGCCGAAGCAAAAGCTATACAAACTAGCATTGAAGCTTTGCATAGCCGCAAGGCAGAAATTATGAACTTTACCCTTAGTGGTGAAATTGCCGCTCAAAGTGAAATGATTTGCGGTGGTTTTTTACAAATTTTTATAGAACCAATTTTTCCAAGCAAAGAAAGTATTAAGTTTTTTAATAAAATTTTGGCTAGAATTGATACACAAAAAATAACCACACTCACAGCAATTAGTGATTTAGAAAATTTAAGTCATAGCCTTTGCATTGAAGGTATGTGGCAGGATGAAATTTGGCAAAATAATCCCCATAAGCTCTCTTCTTTAGATCGCAATGCCCTGCTTGCTAATCTAGCACCTGACCAAGAATCTGCTTTGATAAAAGGTCCTGAAGGGGAAAATTACATTGTTCACAATTATCCCCCAGCTTGGCAAATCATAATTGCCGGTGGTGGGCATGTTTCACTTTTTACAACACAAGTTGCTGCATTGGCCGGTTTTTCAGTTATAGTGATTGATGATAGAGAAGAGTTTTCAAAAGCATCACGCTTTCCCCAAGCTGCGTCAACATACACCATTCCAGAGTTTAATAATTGCTTTTCACTTTGTGAACCCACAAAATACACTTGTATAGTCATTGTAACACGTGGGCATTTACACGATAAAACCGTATTATCTCAAGCATTACAAACGAATGCCAGCTATATTGGCATGATTGGTAGTAAGCGAAAACGTAAACAAATATATGAAGCATTACTTAAAGAAAATGTGAGCCAGATGGAATTAAATAAAGTATATTGTCCCATTGGGCTGGGTATAAATGCCGAAACTCCAGAGGAAATTGCGGTTAGTATTGTGGCAGAATGCATAGCCCATAGGAGGCAAGCGTGGGACGCATTGCAACGCTAATACTTGCAGGTGGTTTTTCCACACGTATGCAAGAATCATTTAAACCACTACTGCCATTAAATTTTTCTTGGCCAAGGGTGCGAGAAGTATCTGCACTTGAAGTTCTTGTTGAACTATACACTAAAAGTGGTATTAAGGACATATTTATTGTAATAGGCACAAGAAAACAAGAAGAACTTACAAATACTATTGCTGAAATCAATACACGCTTTCAATCTAATATGACAGCAATATACAATAAAAAGCCTGAACGTGGCATGTTTTCATCAATTTGTGAAGGTGCAAAAATATTAGAAAGCAAAAATGATTTTACACATTTTTTTGTGCAACCTGTAGATATGCCTTTAATTCGTCCTTGTACCATACATATGATGCTCAAGGCTGTACAAACTTGTAGTAATAAAGTAATAATACCTAAATTTAAAAATCTTAGCGGACATCCACCACTCATACCAACTCAATTTATAAAGCAAATATTAAACGATGCTGGGCATAATGGACTAAGGGCAATACTTAGCAGTCTACCACAACAAAGCATTGCCACTGCCGACAGCAATATTACTTTAGGCATGAATACTCCTGAAGAATATACCAAGATGCAAGAGCAGTCAGCAAAATATCATATTTTAGATGTTCAAGAAGCGCTTGAACTTTTGCATTGCTTCAATGTTTCCAAGCAAGGTATCATGCATGCTCAAAGTGTTGCTTGTGTGGCTTCTGCCTTTGCAAAAAAATATACGCAACTTAATGCGAACTCACATATAGATATTGAATTAACAACAGTTGGTGCTTTACTACACGACATGTGCAAACATGAACCAAAGCATGAACAAGCAGTAGGAAAAGTATTGCGTGAGCTAGGGCTTTTCGCATTAGCTCCATTGGTGGAAGAACATAACGACTGCCAGCTTGATAAAGACTTACCCGTCACAGAAAAAGAACTTATTTATCTTGCGGATAAATATATTTGCGGAAAAGAATTAGTACCCATGCAACAACGATTTGAGCAAAAATTAACTCTTTATGCCCATATTCCCGAAGCATGCTTAGCAATAAAATCACGCCTCAAAAGAGCAAAAACTATGGAAGAAAGAGTTGCCAATGAACTTGGCATAGCACCATACATACTAGCAAAACAAGCCCTACAAGTTTTTAAGGAATAAAGCATTGTCGCAACGCATAAACCTTTGGCTTATACGCCACGGCCAAACCATAACCCCTAAACAAAAAAGTTATATTGGGCAAACACAATTGCAGCTAAGCTCACTTGGCAAACAGCAAATGTTAAACTATAAGGATTTTTTTAGTCAACAAAGCCTAGCAGTTATTTTAAGTTCGGATTTATTGCGCTGTCAAGAAAGTGCCGAGTTAATGTGCCCTATGGGTACTTCCATTATTTATGATGCAAGGTTTCGAGAAATTAATCTAGGTACATGGGATGGATGCAGCATTGCTGAAATAAAAAAAGAACATCCAGAAGCATATGCAAAGCGTGGCGCTAATATGGATAGCTTTTGCCCTCCACAAGGTGAGAGTTTTCAAGATGTATCTAAGCGTGTTTTTGCAGCCCTTAAATATTATTCAAAACAGTACGCCACAAAAAATGTTGCACTGATAACACATGCTGGCGTAAACCGAGTAATTTTGGCAAATTATCTCAGCATACCATTGCGATCTCTTCTAGATATACCCCAGCCTTATGCCTGTTGCACACAAATAGCTTTTCCTTAAATATAACTTAATATTAACTCATTATAATAAAAAAAATATACATAAATGCGGCAAAAAATTAGTATAATAGTCAAACACCTTTTCTTGTCATCTATGCAATGTATTATTTTAATTGAATTTTCATATATGCCAAGTACAAGCTTGAAATTTGAAGTGATTCAATATATATATTTGTGACAACTGCTATTAGGAACGTTTTAATATGCTGTATACATTGGATAAAACACAAATCAAACAATACGCTTTATCACTTCTAAATATACCTGAAGCAGATTTGTTTTCCTCTGCCACATCCTTACGTGAAGCAAGCTTTAAAAAGCATATCGAAATGTGTGCCATTATCAATACGCGTAGTGGGCACTGTCCAATGGATTGTAAATTTTGCTCACAAAGTATGCATTATAATACTAAAGCCCCAACTTTTACACTATTAAATAAAAAACAAATATTGGAACGCTTAGATATTTTATCCACTTACCCAATACAACGTGTTGGGCTTGTTACCAGTGGTTCAGCATTGCAAGATGAACAAGTAAAAGACTTAACAGATATTATTAAAGAATTACCTATGCATTGGCATGGGCGTATTTGTGCATCCTTGGGCAAGTTAAACAATGCATTGCTTAAGCAGCTAAAGGATGTAGGTTTAAATCGCTATCATCACAACCTTGAAACCAGCTCAAACTACTATGCACAAGTTTGTAGCACTCAAACTTGGGATGAACGACTTAATACAGTAAATCGAGCCAAACAACAATCTTTGCAAGTATGTGTAGGTGGTCTATTTGGTCTTGGTGAAAGTTGGGAGGATCGCATTGATTTTGCCATTAGTTTGCGTGAACATAACATTAATCATATACCAATAAATTTTTTACATCCTCATGAAGGCACACCACTTGCAAAACAAAAACCGCTTGAAGCAACGGAGGCATTGCGTATTATAGCTATTTTTCGTCATATCTTACCAAACGCAACCTTACGAATTTGCGGTGGGCGTCCCTTGGTACTTGCCCAAAGACAACATGAAATTTTTGCTGCTGGGGCAAATGCCCTTATGACAGGTAACTATCTCACCACCCAAGGGCAAGATATAAGTAATGACTGTAATATGATTATACAGCAAGGTTTGGAAATACAAACATGCTAAAGGGTGTTTTTATCACCGGTACAGGTACTGATGTTGGCAAAAGCATTGTTACAGCGACACTTTTACGCGCTTTATGGCTTTGGCATAGTAATACATTTAAAGGCTTTCTTGCCCTTAAACCGGTGCAAACGGGAACAATACAGCACGCACAAACAAATATTCAACATATAAATGCAGATAGTAATTTATATCATAGTGCTTTACATGGGCTTAATGATATTACTGTACCACAAGAATTCTTACCACAAACATTACATCACTTTGCACTTGCTGCATCGCCACATTTAGCATCTGTACAGGAAAATTTCAAACTCAGTGTAAACAAATTATGTTTAGAAATTAACGAGCTTAGTATCAAAATCAAGCATGAGCCTTTACTCATTGAAGGTGCAGGTGGACTTTGTGTACCTCTCAATCAATCAGAAACCACACTTGATTTAATTGATGAGTTACAATTACCTGTTGTTATCGTTATAAATAATACTCTTGGTGCGCTCAATCATAGTTTAATGACCATAGATATTTTGCAAAAACGCGGTCTTACTATTGCAGCCTTAGTTTGCACAGAAGTTGAGAACAATCCTGATTATTCATTAATCAAGCAAGATAATATTGATTTTTTGCGCCAACATATATCACAAATCCCCATTTATACTTTACCTTTTTTTCAAGAGTTCAATGCCGTATTTCAAATATCAGATTTTAGTATATGGGATAAAGCTGCGTCATGCCTTGCTCCACTTGCCAAGCAAATGATAAAGCATTGGCAAAGCACATCAGTGCAAAATTTAAGTGCCATAACAGAACTACTAAATTTTGATAAAAAACACCTTTGGCATCCATATACCTCAGTTAATAAGCCTTTACCGGTGTATGCAGTAAGTCATGCTAAGGAAATGCACATTTATTTACAAGGGCGCAAAAAACCACTTATTGACGGTATGTCATCTTGGTGGTGCGCTGTGCATGGATATGGCAACAAACATTTGCTACAAGCGGCGCAAAAACAAGCGGCATCAATGTCACATGTGATGTTTGGAGGGCTCACGCATGAGCCAGCAATACAAGCAGCACAAAAAGTACTCAACCTTATGCAACATGACAAGGCTAATAAAAAACCACTTTCTCGATTGTTTTGGTCTGATTCAGGCTCAGTTGCAGTTGAAGTAGCATTAAAAATGGCTCTCCAATACCATCAAGGGCGCGGAGAAAAACAACGTACTTACTTTTTAAGCCCACGTGGCGGATATTATGGAGATACATTTGGTGCTATGAGTGTGTGCGATCCTGTCAACGGTATGCATACATTATTTAATAATGTTTTAGCAAAACACATATTTATTCCTCGCCCCGATTGCGCTTTTGATGGTACTGAGCAGAACAATTTTGATTTAAGTTGTTTGATTCCACTTGAAAAAGCTTTTGAAAAGTATGCTGACCGCTTAGCTGCTGTAATAATAGAACCTATTGTACAAGGGGCAGGTGGTATGTGGTTTTATGACCCACGCTACCTTAATAGATTACATGAACTATGCACCACCAATAACGTGCTTTTAATTTTTGATGAAATTGCCACAGGTTTTGGACGAAGCGGTAAAATGTTTGCTGCACATTGGAGCAAGGCAAATGCAGATATTTGCTGTATAGGCAAAGCCCTTACCGGTGGTTTTTTAAGTCTTGCGGCAACCATTTGCACAGAAGATGTTGCTCAAGGAATTTGCGCAAATAATCAAGTTTTTATGCATGGACCAACTTTCATGGGCAATGCATTAGCTTGCGCAGTGGCGCAAGCTTCTTTAGACATTTTTGCTCAAGGCACATGGGAAAGTCAGGTATTACGCATAGAAAAAGAACTCAAAAAGGGTCTTGCCGCCTGCACAAACCTTAAAGGAGTACATCAAGTTAGGGTACTTGGTGCCATTGGTGTGGTAGAGATGCAAGAAAATGTTAACATTGCAGCATTACAAGCTTTTTTTGTTGAAAATGGAGTTTGGATACGCCCATTTGCAAAGCTTATTTATATTATGCCACCATATATAGCAAGTACTCAAGATATAGAACATTTAACCTCAGTTATAACTAATGCCATTGTATTGGAGCTTTATAAATAATGATATATCTATTACTTTATGCACTATTTATATGTTTACTTTCACTCTATTCCAATAATAAGAATAGCCATAACAACTCCCCTAAAACACATAACTATGCCACTTTTTTTGTAAATAACAGGCAATCGACTACACATATGGTAGCCTTTTCCATAGTGGCATCATGTGTTGGGGGATCAGCCACACTTGGCATGGCTGGACTTGCTTGGCAAGTTGGCACTCCGGCTTTTTGGTGGCTGGGTACTGGGGCAATGGGTCTTTGTATTTTAGCTTTTTTCTTAGCATATCAGGTGCGCCAAAGTGGTGCATATACTCTACCTGAAATGATAGATAAATACTTAGGAACAGCAGCACGTCCCTTAGCTTCAATTATCATTATTTTAGCTTGGCTTGCCATAACTTCAGCACAATTAAGTGCTATGGCAGCCTTAATTTTACCCTTACTTACGCAAAGCACAGCTACTCTACCGCAAGCACTCAGTACCACTTTAGCTTATGTAGATCCATTTGCCTTATCTCTTATCTTAAGTGCCAGTATAGTTATTATATACGCCTGCATAGGTGGTCAAGCAGCAATTATTAAAAGTGATATTGTGCAGTACATATTGCTTATGTTGGCTCTCATTTTATCCTTATTTTTACTGCTAGGTAACATCCAATATGAGAATTTGCAAAATCCATTTACATCATTACAAATTGAATTTGTTAATGAAGCATTTCCATTGAGTAAATTTAGTTATTTCTTACTCATCCTTGGAGGAAGTTATGTAGTTTGCCCCATGCTTTTTGGTAGGCTTTATAGCGCAAAGGATAGTAAAACAGCTAAGAGAGGAAGTATTATAGCTGTTATTTGGCTTATCTTCACAGCTATTCTTATTGTCTGCTTAGGTATTGCTTGTCGGGCTTTTATTACCCCAGATTTAAGCACTTTGACACCGGAAAAAATACTAACCACAGTACTATTTGAACAGCTACCTCCTTGGGCAAGCATCATAGCATTTTTAGGTCTTTTTAGTGCACTTATTTCCTCAGCAGACTCAAGTCTTATAACCGCTGCAACCATATTAAGTAATGATGTGCTGCGCAAAAAAAGTATTAATATATGCCGTCTTTGCACTATTGCCATAGGAAGTGTAGCAGCCATATTAGCCCTTAGTGGCAAAGGAATACTACAACTTTTATTAATGGCAAACGATATTTATGTTTGTGGTGTTGTTGCTCCCGTTTTTGTAGGCATGATGACATATAAACGCTATGCTCTACATTCTCATGGTATGGCAGCAGCTATTGCTATTGGCGGCTTTTTTGGACTTGTAGCAGCTCTTAGTGGTCATAATTTTTATAGCTATATTGGCATACTTACAGCAATACTTACATCATTGGCATCAATAAAAAAAACGCATACTGTGCATAATATATAACATTGTAGTTAGGGAAACGCTGAAAGAAACATATTCTGCGTTTCCTTAGAAATTTTTTATAACCATATCAAAGTATGATTTTCATGATTGCGGTTTCACCAATGTCCTGCTAGTATTCTAAAAGAAAAATAACTCAATTTAATAAAGAGATAGCTATGAATAATGAAACAATTAATGAATTTTGGGATCTTATTTGCTCTGCAAAGCATTGTGTTGTGCTTACAGGAGCAGGCATTTCTACCCTTTCAGGTATTCCTGACTTTCGTGGTGTAGGCGGACTTTATAATAGAAAAGATATTGATGCCAGTCGCTTATTTGATGTTAATTACTTTCATGCTGACCCTAGCTATTATTATAAACATTCACGTGAATTTTTATATGAAAAAGCCGCCACCCCCAATGTTGTACATCAAGTTTTAGCAAAACTTGAAGATATGGGACATATTAAGGCTATTATCACACAAAATGTTGATATTTTGCATCAAAAAGCTGGTTCAAAGCAAGTTTTTGAAATACATGGTTCACCATTAATTCACACTTGCCTGTCTTGCGCAAAAGAATATGACTTTGAAACTGTTTTAGCACAACTTCAGGAACAAGAAGTGCCACTTTGCCAAGCTTGCAATGGTGTACTAAAACCAAATATTGTATTTTTTGGAGAATCTTTGCCCATTCATGCTTTGGCCATGTCAGAAGCAAATGCAGATCAATGTGATTTGATGATTGTACTTGGCACAAGTTTAACTGTCCACCCTGCTGCGGCCATTCCACGTATAGCACTAAATTCTGGTGCTAAATTGGCAATTGTAAATGCTTCAGAAACTTATATTGATAGCTACGCAAAATATATTGCAAAAGATCTTGGAAAGACTTTTCAAGCCCTTGCTGAAAAATTACAAATTGCTTAA